>CAXNIN010000021.1:0-23854 GCA_964202365.1 Myxococcota bacterium
TCGCCGCGCGCCGGCGATGAACGACGGGGCACCCCCGCCCGCGCCCCGGCGGCAACGCCCGTGGATCGTGCTCTCGCTGGAGGACGCGCTGCTCGACACGCGTCCGGCCGTGCTCTCCGTGATCCACCTGCTCTCGGGCGCCACCCCCGACGACGTCGCGGTGCTCGAAGCGACCGGCGAGCTCGACGGCCCCTGGGAAGTTGCCCGCGCGGCGCACCCCTGGATTCGTGCGGGCCGCCCCAAGCCGCCCCCGGCGGGCGGGTGGCGGGTCATCGTGAACCAGTGCGGGTTCGACCCCGGCGACCTGCGCGCCCGCGCCGAGCGCCTCTACGCGCAGCGCGAGTGGCGCCAGGAAGCGCCCCGCATCGACGCCGCGCGGATGGCCCAGCTCGCGGACGTGGCCCAGCTCGCCGTGGTCACCGACCGCGACCGCGCCGGCTACGCGCGCGCCGAGGTGTGCCTCGGGTACACCTTCGCGCACGTCACCACCGCGGAAGACGCGCTCCGGCCCGACGGCGCGGCGCTCTCCCGGCACGCGCCCACCGGGCACTTCGTCGGCAAGGGCCCGCGCGACCGCGCCACCGCCGAAGCCGCGCGGTTCGTGTTCCACGACGTGGGGGCGTCGCCCCTCGCGATCGTCGACAAGATGATCAGCCGTCTGGCCGCCCCCGTGGGCGCGGGCCCGTAGGCGTAGGAGAGGGGGGCGTTGCGGGGGCCCGCCCCCGCCCCAAGAACCCCCGAACCCCCCGCTATTCGGGGACGCCGTCTTCGCCGAACCCGGTGACGGTGCGGAAGATGGGGCCTTCGTCGCCGGTGCACAACGCGAGGGGGTCGGATTCGCCCCAGAAGGTGCAGCCGGAGACGTTGGGGCTCGACTCGTCGCCGTTGACCGCGAGGAGCGCCTCGGGGCCCCAGGTGGGGTGCACCTTCACGCGGTGGAGGTCGCCCCAGGTGGTCTCGGCGAGGCCGAGGCTGGCGGCGTGTTCGGCGAGCCACGCGAGCGCCTCGTCAAGGCCGCCGAGGAGGTCGTAGGCGGCGCGGCCGTCGAGGAAGGACTCGATGCCCTACTGGTGGACGAGGAGGTTGATCTTCGAGATGGTGACGGGCGAGGCCTGCTCGACGGGGAGGAACAGCAGCGAGAGGTCGCTCGAGAGCGTGCGCTTCGCGACGAAGCCCTGCCACGCGCGGAACAACGCGGCGTCAGCGGAAGCGCGGTCCATGCTGCGGTCCCACGCGTCGAGGCGGGCCACGGCGTCGAGGAGGTCCTGGCGACCGCGGTAGTCGGCGAGGTCTTCGTCGGTGTCGATGCGGGCGGCGGCGGCGACGAGGAGCGGGACGAGCCCTTCGGCGAGCGTGCTGTGGTTGTCGAGCTGCAACGCTGTCATCTGCGCGGCCGTCACCGGGCCGTCGGCGATGTTGCGCTCGAGCTCCGCGGCGATGCGGTTGGCGCGGAACCCGGGCGAGAAGAAGCTCGCGTAGTAGAACTCGTCGTTCAACGGGTCGTTGTCGGCGGTGTGGCCCCACGGGTCGTTGTTGGCCGACACGAAGTAGGGCTGGCTGCCGTCGAGGCGCGGCATGCGGTCTTCCGAGAGGAACGCGCCGGTCCAGAGGGTGCGCGGGTCGGAGGCGTCGAGGATCTGGTTGGCGGCGGGGCGATCGGCGACCGGGCCGCGGTCGGGGATGAGGCCGTGGGGCGGAAGCCGACCCACGCCACCATCACCGAGCCGCCGGTGATGGCGACATCGTGGAGGTCGGTCTGGTCGGCGAAGTTGGTGGTGGCGGCCCAGGCGAGCTTGGCGTTGTGGCCCAACTGCACGCCCGGAATGCCGACGAACGAGAAGCCGGCCACGTCGAACGCGCCGCCGGCGTCCGCCGAGTTCAGGTGCTGCACGTAGAGCGTGTTCGGGTCGTGGAAGCTCGAGTGCGGGTCGTTCGCGATGTACGGGCGGCCGTTGTCGGTGAACGCGGCGTTCACCGCCCAGTTGTTGCTACCCTCGCCCGGGTACGTGAAGTCACGGAGCGCGCGCACGCCCGCGAGGAAGGCCTTCGCCTCCTCGTCGGTCCACGTGAGCGGCGGCTTCGGCGGCGCGGCGGGGCGGTCGACGCCGACCGTACCTTCGGTCGCGACGATGAAACGCTGGGGACCACGGTCGAACACCGGCATCTCGGCGTAGTTCGCGTTGAGCCGCGTCATCAGCGAGTAGAGGATGTCGTACTCGATGGTGCTCGAATAGCCGAGGTTGATGCGCTGGCCGATGGCGACGACGTCGGACACGTCGAGCGGCTCGGGGAGATAGTCGAGCTCCGCCGGGCCGAAACCCCACTGGAGCGCGGCTTCGCCCGCCCGCACTTCGGCGATACGGCGGTTGAGCCCGGTGACGTAGGCGAGCACGAGCGTGTAGTCGTCGGGGCGGTCGGCCGCGATGAGCGCGATGCTGTCGCAGGCGTGCCGATCGAAGTCGAAGGTGCGCGCGGTCACGTCGTCGAGGTAGGACTCCTCGCCGCGAACCTCGGAGAGCGTGCCCTTCGCGGCCCGCAGGAAGGTGTCGATCTCGAACAGGCGGTCGGTGCCGGCCTGGTAGCCCGCGGCGTAGAAGAGTCGGCGTCGTTCTGCGCGTAGATGTGCTGGATGTTCCTATCGTCCCGATGAATCTCGACGGGCGCCACCTGGGTGTACGACGACGGGAAGTCGGCGAGGTCGCACGTCTCCGCGGCGGGGCGGGACGGTTCCTTGGTGTCGCCGGTGCACGCGGCCAGAGGGAGGGTGAGCACGAGCAGCGAACGCCTGGGACTCCGAGGGGGGCCGGCGGATGCGCGGCCGGCGGGGGCCGCGGAGCCAGGGCCGCTGGTCATCTAATCACAGGGGCGGGTGCGCCGCTTCCCGAAAGGTGCTTGTCGAGCGTGGCATCGGTGGCGCCGGTGGGCGCGCCGGTCCACACCACGTTGCCGTCGGTGACGAGCGCGGCCGAGAGCGGGGCGGAGCGTTTCCACGCGCGGGCGACGGCGCCGTCGGGATCGACGCCGTACGGGAACGGCGTGCGCAGCTCGCGCACGAGGCCGCGTATGGCGGCGTCGCTCGCGGCGGCGGCCACCCCGACAACGGCGAGGCCGCGGGCGCGGTTCGCGGCGAGCAGGGCGGCGACGTGGGTGAGAGCATCGGGAGTGCCGGGGTGCTCGACCGTGAAGAACACCACGAGCGTGGCCTTGCCCGCGCCGAACCCGCCCACGGGGCCGATCCACCGCACGTCGTCGAGCCCGGGGGACGGCTTCCCCAGCAGCGTGAGCTCGTCGAGCATCGCGCGGGCGTGCGTGGACTCGGGCGTGGCGGCGGCCTCGACGGGGGGCGGCGCGACGCGCGCGGCGGCGTCTTCCCGGGCGCGCCGCTCGAGAGCCTCGATGCGGCGCTCCAGGTTGGCGTAGTCGTCGCCCGCGGAGCCGCACGCGGCGAGGAGCGCCACGAGCGGGAGCGCCCGCGTCATCGCGCGGCCGGGGTGGGCGTGGTCTCCGCGATGCGCTGGAGGAACAGGCGCTCGAGGCCCTCGGCGCCGATCGCGGCGGTCGCCTCGTCGGCCACCACGCGGCCGCGCGCGAGCATCACGACACGGCCGGCCACGCGCTCGATGGTCTCGAGGATGTGGGTGGAGAGGAGCACGGTCATGCCTTCGTCGCAGAGCTGCCGGAGCGCGGCCTTCACGCGCGCGGCGCTGGGCGGGTCGAGCCCGTTGAGGGCTTCGTCGAGCACCACCACGGGGGGGCGGGCGACGATCGCGGCCGCGAGCGCGGTCTTGCGACGCATGCCCTGCGAATACTCGCGGATGAGCCGGTTGGCGTCGTCGCCGAGGCCCGTCATCTCCAGGGCGGCGTCGATGTCGCCGCGGCCGCGCAGGGACACGACGAGCTCGAGGAACTCGCGGGCGGTGAGGTAGTCGTAGAGGGCGGGCTCTTCGGGGACGAAGCCGAGCGCGTGCCGCGCGCCGGCGGGGTTCGCGCGCACGTCGACGCCGCCCACCCGGACCGTGCCCTCCGTGGGGAGGAGCTGCCCGGCGAGCATCTTCAGCAGCGTGGACTTGCCCGCGCCGTTGTGGCCGATGAGCCCGACGAGCTCGCCGGGGCCGATGGTGAGGTCGACGTGGTCGACCGCGACGGTGCGGCCGTACACCTTTCGCACGCCGACGAGCTCGATCACGAGGCGCCTCCGAGGGACCACACGAGGAGCGCCACCGGGAGGTAGACGAGCCCGCCCCGCCCCCGTAGCGCGTCGCCCGCCCACGCCGCCACGACGGCGAGCACGAGCGCCCCCGCTTCGAGGCGCGCCACCGTCGGGAGCGCCAGGACGCCTTGCCGCACGAAGAGCGAGGCCCCGCCCATCAGTACGACGACCTGCATGCACGCGAAGAGCGCGGTGGCCCGGGCCGCGCGCCGGCCGGGGAGGGGGAGCATGTCGTCGAGCCACTTCGGGTCGGCGGCGCCGAGCCGCACGCCCACGAGGCCGAACGCGCCGAGCGCCGCGGCGCCCACCCGGGCGAGGCGGTCGGGCCCGTCGGCGGCGTCTGTCCACCCGGAGGTGGCCGCGAGCAGGCCGAGGCCCCATGAGCCGGTGATCCAGCCGCGGTGGGCCCGCCAGAGGTGGCGGAGGTCTTTCCGGAGCCCGAGGCGGAGGCTGGCGGGGGCGAGCCGCACGGTCCATTCGAGGTAGACGGTGTGGGCATCCTCGGCGGCGTCCGCGCGGGCCCAGGCGCCCTCGATCTCGCCGAGCACGGCCCCGATGCCCGCGATGGAGGGGGCCGCCCGCGACGCGAGCGCGAGGCCGGCGGCGGCGACCACGAACGGCGCGAGGAGGCCGACGGCGCCCGCGTTGCGGCCCATCAGCACCTCGCTCGCGCCCCATGAGGCGGCGAGGGTGGCCGCGCCCGCGATCGTCAACGCGACGCCCGGGGCGTAGAGCAGGGCGGCCTGGAGCCGCGGGTTGGGGCCGCGGATGGCGTCGAAGAGCCCGGCGAGCGCGGGGCGCCCGGCGAGGCTCGGCGCCACGAGGTTCACCCCGAGCCCGGCGCCGATTCCGGCCGCCCACCCGCCGAAGAGCACGAGGAAGCCGAGGAGGAGGGCGTCGAGCCGCGGGTAGAGCGGCGCGAGGAACACCGCGCCCACCACGAGCCACCACGCCCGCTCGCGGACCACCAGCTCCGTGCGGGCGCGGAGCCAGGCGGCGGGCAGGAGCGGGTGGAGGTCGACGATGCCGCGGTCGGGGCCGCGGACGACGGTGTCGTACGTGGAGAGGGAGAGGAGCGCCGCGACCACGAGCCCGGCGCGGCTCGCGATGGCGGAGAAGCCCGCGATCCAGGAGGATTCGCCGGGGGGGAGGAGCGTGGCGTAGAGGTCGCCCGCGAGCCACACGGCGCCGATGGCGCCGGCGAGCGGGGCGAGCGCGGCGATTCGGGGCCCGAGCCCGTGTTCGCGGCGTCGGGCGGCGCGTTGCCGGTCGTCCGCCACCCTGTACGGGTTCGCTGGCATGGCGGCGAAATGTAGTCGGGCCGGGCGAAGCCCGCCGGGGAATGGCGCCGGTCGTGTCAGGTTTGACATTTGGCCGACCTCGTCTACAGTGGTGCGGTCTCGGCACTGCCCCCGCCTGCCTCGAACACGACTTTGGAGTGCACGTTGCGCATCGCCCTGCTTCTCGCCCTCGCGTTGGGTGCCGCTCCCGCCCTCGCCGATTCCTCGGAAGACGGTCCCTTCGTCGCCGACGAGGAGGACGACCTCTTCAAGGAAGACGACAAGAAGGGGAAGAACTCCGATATCCCGGACGCCGGGTCGTTCAACGATGCCGACGACGACATGGACATCCCCACGTTCACCACGGCGAAGCCCGAGGCGGACAAGGAGAAGGACCTCTCCGCCTTCGTCGACCCGCGCAGCAGCGTGGGCTCGAGCACGAAGATGCCGCTGGATGTCGTGGGCAAGGATGTCCTGGGCGACAACTGGGGCCCGCAGATCGTGATCAGCGACGCGGACGCCGTGGTGGTCGAGATCCCGGTGCTCTTCGCCCGCGACCGCGCCGCGTTCGACGGCGTGGCGTACTGGCTCGTCGCAGAGACCTACGCCGACGGCAAGAAGGTGGCCGAGTCCCGCATGCAGGTCACGCGCGACGCCATCGCCGACAAGGGCCCGTCGATCCAGTTTTTTCGCCTGTTCACCCCGGTGGCCGCGGCCGCGGGCGTGATCGAGGTGAAGGTGGGCAAGGCCTCCTCCTCCGCGGCGAAGCCCACGCTGCTCTTCACGCGGTCGGTCGGCTACAAGCTGTAGGCGCGGCGGCGGCCGCGCGGTAGGCTCCGCGCATGGCGACCGACCCCTACGGCTTCCCCGAAACGTCTCCCGGCGGCGGCGGCTCGCCGGGCGATGCCGTGATGGCGCTCTGGCTCGCCATGGCGTCGCTCATGGTGTGCGCCGTCGCGCCGTGCTTGTGCTACGCGCCGACGCTGGTGGCGGTGCCGATGTCCGGGGCGGCCGTCTTCCTGTCGTTCCGCGCCCGACAGAGCAGTGCGGCCGCGGGCCAGGACATGTCCGCCATCAACACCGCGGGCATGCTCGGCGGCGTGTTCGGCCTGCTGCTCTCGCTGATGTTCTCCGCGTTGTTCCTGTTCTATGTCATCTACATGTTCGTGATCGTGGGGCTCGCGGCTTCCGGGGCGATGTAGGGCGCGGGCGCGACGGGCTCGCCGCGGAGCGTGTTCGCGAAGCCGCGCGTGATCCGCACGTCCACCCACTGGCCGACGAGCGAGGGGTCTCCCGGGAAGTTCACCATCTTGAAGGCGCTCGTGCGCCCGCAGATGACGCCCTCGTCGTGCGCGGAGGGCCCTTCGACGAGCACGCGCACGGTGCGCCCCACGAGAGCGGCGTGCGCCTCGAGCTGGATGACGCGCTGGCGGGCCTGGAACCGCTCGAGGCGCGCCTGGGCGACGTCGTCCGGGACGGCGTCGTCGAGGAGCCGGAGCGCGGGCGTGCCCGGCCGCGGGGAGTACTTGAAGCTGAACGAGCCCTCGAAGCGCACCTCTTCGAGCAGCGACATCGTCTCGTCGAAGTCGGCGTGCGACTCGCCCGGGAACCCGACGATGACGTCGGTGGTGAGCACGAAGTCCGGCCGGGCCTCGCGGAGCTTCCGCACCACTTCGAGGTAGCGCTCGCGGGTGTAGAAGCGCTTCATGCGCCGGAGCACGCGGTCGCTGCCGCTCTGCACCGGGAGGTGCAGGTGCGACGCGAGCTTCGGGAGCTCGGCGTAGCAGGCGACGACATCGTCGCCCATGTCGCGCGGGTGCGACGTGGTGTACCGGATGACCTCGACGCCGTCGATTGCGTGCACCGCCCGGAGGAGGTCCGCGAAGGTCGGCATCCCGTGCACCTTCAGCCCGTAGGAGTTGACGTTCTGGCCGATGAGCGTGATCTCGCGCACCCCGCGGGCCACGAGCCCCTCGACCTCCGCGAGGATCTCCGCGGTGGGGCGGCTCGTCTCGTCGCCACGCGTAGACGGCACGATGCAGAAGGTGCACTTGTTGTCGCAGCCCTTCTGGATGGTGACGAACGCGCCGACGCGGCCTTCGGCGTCGGGGTCGAGATCGGTGGGGAAGGGGTAGCCCTCCGCGCCGAAGAAGGTGGTGTCGAGCACGCGCTCGGTGCGCGCGGCGTCCACCATCTCGCGCACCTTCGCGACGGCGTCCGGGCCGAACACGAGGTCGACCCCGGGGTATTTCTTGAAGATACGGTCGCCGTCCATCTGCGCGACGCAGCCCGCTACCGCCACGGTCACCGGCCGCACGCGCTTCTGCGGGAGGATGCGCCCGAGGAAGCTGTGGAGCTTCTGCTCGGGCTTCTCGCGGATCGAGCAGGTGTTGACGATGACGAGGTCGGCGTCGTCCATGTCGTCGGTGGAGACGAAGCCGGCAGGCGCGAGCTGAGCGCGCATCTTGCCGCTGTCGTACTCGTTCATCTGGCAGCCGAAGGTCTTGATGTACACGCGAGGCATCCGGCGGGCTAACCCGCCGCGTCCGGCGGCGCGGCTCCCCCGCTCCCGCGGCTCGCGACGCCCCCCCGGCGACGGGAGGTCGGCGCCCCTATCCGCCCTTGCAGAACGCGACGTTGCCCGAGGCACTCTCACAGAGGACGAACGCGCGGTCGAACGGCTGGGCGCTCAGCCGCGCGTAGTCGAGCCACTCCCGCGCGAGGTCTTTCGCGAGCCCGCGGTATTCCTCGGCGACGAGCTCGTCTTCTTCCTTGCGCTCTTCGATGAAGTCGTCCTCCGCGTCGTGCCAGAGGCGCGTCGCGGTCTCGGCCTTCAACCGGTACAAGGTGTAGACGCGCGCCATGTAGGTGGCGCCGTCCCACACGTGCTTGTTCTCGAGCGCATAGTCGGACCACTTGAGCACGAGCTCGGCGTCTTCGATGGGGCCGCGCGAGAGCACCAGCGCGAACTTCAGGCAGAGATCGGGGTCCGAACGGTCGAAATCTTCGAGGTGGCGGGCGGCGAGGCGCGTCCACTCGACGGTGTCGCTCCGGGCGTCGGCGTGCACGAGGAGCATGCGGGAGAGCTTGTCTTTCGCGGTGAGGAGCGGCTCTTCCGCGATGCGGCTCTCGAGGCAGGCGACGAGGTCGGGCGTGAGCTCGCCGGTGATCGCCTTGGGCTCCAGCGGGAGGAGATCCATACACGCGGCGGTCGCGACGGGGGGCGGCGGCGGCGTCTTCGCGCTCGTGCGCTTCTTCTTCTTGCCGCGCTTCTTCGTGACCTTCGCGGCGGCACGCGCGAACGCGTCGAGGCGGGCGCGGGCTTCGGCGACGTACGGCACGGCGACCGCCACCTGCGCGCCGTCGACCGGCACCGTGGCGGCGTCGTACTTCGTGAGGAAGGCCTTGAGCGCGGCGTCGGCTTCGGGGGAGGCGACCGCGGTGGTGGCGGCGAGGGCGTCCCACTCGGCCTTCGCGACAACGAGGAGCTTCTCCTCGGCCTTTCGCACGCGGCGCGCCTTCTCGGCGAGGGCGAGCGCGGCGAGGTCTTCCTTCGAGGGCCCGGCCTCCAGCGTGCCCGTCGTGAGCGCCCACGCGTTCACGTCGGCGCGGGTGTCCTTGCCCGGCTTCTGTTCTCCGCCGCCCATCTGCCGAACGACGCGGGTGACGTAGCCCTGGGCTTCCTGGAGCGTGACCACGTTGTCCGCCGCGGTGCCAATCTGGCCGTCGGCCCAGCCGCGGAGCGCGCCGACTACGAAGTAGCTGAAAATGCCGCGATCGTTGGCGGGGTAGCGGTAGGCGGGCTCGCCGGCGGTGGTGCCGCTCCACACGGTGATGCGGGCATCGGTGCGGGAGGGGAGCGGGCCCACGGAGTCGGGGGGAGGGAAGAGGACTTCCCCGTCGCGGCCGAGCCCGCCGAACCCGGCGTCGACCACGATGACCACCTTGCCGGCCTTGGAGTCCTCGGCGAGCCCCACGAGCTCCGCCAGGGGAACGCCGGCGTCGGCCGGGGCTTCGGCGGTGGCGTCCTTGCCGAGGAGCACGCGCTGGCCGTCGGCCCAGGCGCCGTGGCCCGACCAGTAGATCCAGAGGGTCGCGTTGCGCTTCACGTCCTTCGCGGCGCGGCGCACGGCGGTGCGCGCGGAGGCGGCGGTGGCGTCCTCGACGACGGTGAGGCGCTTGGGATCGAGGCCGCGCCCGCCGAGGAGCCAGGCGGCGACGGAGCCGGCGTCGGCGCGGGCCCCGATGGCGTCCGGGAGCGTCTCGAAGTCCTCGACGCCGATGACGACGCCCACGTCCTTCTTGCTGCGCATGCCCGTGGCAACGGGCGCGTCGAGCGCGGGAGGGGTGGCGGCGAACGCGGTAGACAAGACGACGGAGAGCATCAGCGGAGTCGCGCCCGGACGGTGATGACCGGAGGGTAACAGAAATCAGCGAGCGCGGTTATGCCCGCGCATCCGCGAGGAGTGCTGGTGCGGCGCGCGTTCGTTCCGGTGGTGCTCGCCGCGCTGACCTCGGCATGCGCGCTCGCCGAGGGTGCCCGCGCGGCGGACACGCCTCCCGCCGCGGCCTGGCCCGCGACGCGCCGCGTGGACACGGTGGACACCGTCGGCGGGGTGGCGGTGCCCGACCCCTACCGGTGGCTCGAAGACGCCGCGAGCCCCGAGGTGCAGGCGTGGTCGCGCGCCCAGGACGCCTGCGCGCGCGCCCGCCTCACGACGCTGGCGGGCCGAGACGCCCTCGTCGCGCGGTTTCGCGCGCTCTACCGCGTGGACGCGACGAGTGTGCCTGTGGTGCGCGGCGGCCGGCTCTTCTACGTGCGCACGAAGGAGGGCGGCGAGAAACCGGCGCTCTACTGGCGGGAGGGGAGGGACGGCGCCGAACGCCTCCTGCTCGACCCCGAGACGTGGTTGGCCGACGGGCGGGCGTCGCTCGGGCGATGGGCGCCGTCGTGGGACGGAAAACGCCTCGCGGTGACGATGCGGCCCGGCGGCGGGGACGAGGCGGTGCTCCACGTGCTCGACGTCGACTCCGGCGCGCGCGGGCCCGAGGCGATCCCCGGCGCCCGCTACGCGGAGCCCGACTGGACCGCCGACGGCGAGGGGTTCTTCTACGAGTGGCTCCCGGTGGACCCCGCCATCCCGGAGGCGCTCCGCCCCGGCTACGCCGAGGTGCGGTACCACGCGCTCGGCACGAGCCCCGCGCGCGACGAGGTGGTGCGCGCGCGCACCGGCGACGCCACCGTGTTCCAGAACGTGTGGCTCGGCCCGGACGGGCGCTACCTCGTGCTCTACGTGGCGCGCGGGTGGAGCGAGAACGACGTGTACGTGCGCGATCTCCGGGGAGACGCCGGGTTCCGCCTCGTGGCGCGGGGGGACGGCCACCGGTACGGCGTGACCGCGCACGGGGAGGAGCTCCTCGTGTGGACGAACGAGGGGGCGCCGCGCGGGCGCCTCTTTCGCGCGTCGGCGTCGGCGCCGGACCGCGCGGGGTGGCGGGAGCTCGTCCCCGAAGACCCGGAAGCGACGCTGCAGGACGTGAGCGTGGTGGGCGGGCACCTCGCGCTGGTGTACCTGCGCGACGCCGCGAGCGAGGTTCGCATCACGACGCTCGGCGGCGCGCCGGTCCGCACCCTCGCGCTGCCGATCGTCGGAACCGCTACGCCGCTCGGCGGCCTCCCCGACTCAGACGAGGCCTGGTTCCAGTTCAGCTCGTTCACGCGGCCGCCCGAGGTGTACCGCACCTCCGTCGCGACCGGCGAAGTCACCCGCTGGGCGCGCGTGGACCTGCCGATCGACCCCGCGCCGTACGTGGTGGAGCAGGTGTGGTACCGGTCGCAAGACGGGACACGCGTGCCGATGTTCCTCGTGCGCCGGCGTGACGCCCCGCGCGACGGCTCGAACCGCGTGTTGTTGACGGCGTACGGGGGCTTCGGCGTGTCGATGACGCCGGCGTTCCGGAGCACCCTCTACCCGTGGCTGGAGGCCGGCGGCATGTACGCCGTCGCCAACGTGCGCGGCGGCGGGGAGTACGGGGAGGCGTGGCACGCGGCCGGGCGCGGCGCGAACAAACAGAACGCCTTCGACGACTTCGTGGCCGCCGGCGAGCACCTCGTGGGCGCGGGCTGGACCACGCCGTCGCGCCTCGGCATCACCGGGACGAGCAACGGCGGGCTCCTGACCGCCGCGGTGATGACGCAGCGGCCCGACCTCTGGGGCGCCGTCGTGAGCGCGATGCCGCTCACGGACATGGTGCGGTACCCGCGCACGGGCGCGGGGCGCACCTGGGTGCCCGAGCTGGGAGACCCGGACGATCCCCGGCAGTTGGCGACGCTCCTCGCCCTTTCGCCCTACCACGCCGTGCGCGCGGGCACGGCCTATCCGCCGCTCCTCGTGCTCACCGGCGCGGACGACGACCGGGTAGACCCGCTCCACGCCCGGAAGTTCGTGGCGGCGGTGCAGCACGCGACCGCGGCCCGCGCGGACACGCTCCTCCGGGTGGAGGCCGGCGCGGGGCACGGCGGCGCGCAGGCCGCGACGGAGGCTGCGGCGGCGAGCGCCGACGTCCACGCGTTCCTCCTCGCCGCGCTCGAGGGGCCGTGACGGCCGAGACGCCTGCTCGGAGCGGGCGCTGGGCCGACGCCGTCACGGTCGCGGTCGTCGTGACGGTGATCATGCGCCCGCGCTGGCCGCGCGCGCCGGCTCCCTCGCCGACGGCCTCACCGAAGGTCCGCCAGCTTCCGCAGGATCGCCCGGTTCGCCGCCCAGGGGCCCGGGGCGAGCCAGAGCGGGCGGGGAGGGATCGACCGCCGCGGATGGTCGTTGATCTGGAACCACGGGAGCGCGCCGCCGGCCGCCGCCGCGTGCACCATGCGCTCGGCATGCCGCACTTCGCCGGGCTGGGCGTGGTCGGGCCAGGCCTGTAGGCGCACGTAGGCGCACCGCAGGCCGCCCACGTGGCGGACCGCCTCGCGCGGACGCCAGTAGTCCTCGTCCGTCAACGTGTGGCCCGCCGCCGGGACGAGCCGCGTGCCGCCGGTGGTCACGATGTCGCGGTCGCTCGGGCCTTCCCAGTCGAGCAGCCAGCGCACCGGGAGCTCGTCCGCGAAACGCGCGAGGGCGGCGGTGGCCGAGACGACGCCGAACGAGAGGGAGAGCACGGCTACGCTCGCGACGTTGGGCGTCGCGCGCAGCGCGTGCACCGCGACGCGGAGGTTGTCCTGGTGTTCGGGTCCGCCGAAGTCCTCTTCGCCCCAGCTCTCGCCCCGGCCGGCGGGGTCGAAGGTGAGCACCGCGTAGCCGAGCGCGGCTACCTCCGATGCGGTCACGACGGAGTCGTGGGTGTCGAGCGTGTCGCGGCCGTGGTGGATGGCGGGGCTCACCACGACTCCGGGGAGCGGTCCGGCGTCGACCGGGCGCGTCAGGCGCGCCGACAGCGGGTACCCCGCGGCCGAGAGGAGCCGAACGTCGGACTGGGCCAGGCGGACGCCGCTCCGGGTCGCCGCGAGCCGACGAAGGAGCCGGTGCCGCCGCCAATCGAGGGAGCGCACGAGAGACGAAGCATCCATCCGCCGTCGCTATCGCGTCCCGTGCGCCCGGGCCGGGATAGACGGCGCGTCACGGGCGGGGGCCCGTCGCACCGGAGGCCGCCTGACCTACTCCCGCCGCTTCGCCGCCGCCTACGTGCGGCCCCTGGCGTTCTGGTACGTCGGCGGCGCCTTGTTGGTGTTGCTCACGAACCTCCTCGCCGTGCGCGTCCCGATCGAGATGGCGCACGGGCTCGACGCCCTGCGCGCCGGCACCGGCGGCGTCCGCGAGGCCGCGATTCACATCGGGCTCCTCGGGGTCACCATCATCGTCACGCGCACCGCCTCGCGCGTCCTCTTCTTCACGCCGGGGCGCCTCGCCGAGTTCACGCTCCGCGAAGACCTCTTCGCCCATCTCCTGCGGTTGCAGCCCGACTTCTACGCGCGCTTCACCACGGGCGATCTGTTGTCCCGCGCCACGAGCGACGTGACGTTCGCCCGCGCCTTCGCCGGGTTCGCGCTGCTCCAGGCGCTCAACGTGGTCGCCGCGCTCACGATGTCCATCGGGCAGATGCTCCTGCTCTCGCCCGTGCTCACCTTGGCGTGCGCCGTCCCCATCGCGCTCGGCTTCGCGTTCGTGCAGAGCGGGTTCGGCCGCATGTTCACGTTGCAGCGTCAGGCGCAAACGCAGCTCGCCTCGCTCTCCGACGATCTCCTCGGCACCATCCAGGGCGTCGCAACCGTGCAGGCGTTCAGCGTGGAGGAGCCCTTCGTGGCGCGCCTCTCCGGCCACGCCGCGGCGCTCAAGGCGTCGAACCTGGAGATGGCGCGCCTCCGCGCGCTCGTGTTCCCCGCGCTCTCGGTCGCCGGCGGCGTGTGCGTGTTCGTGCTCCTCTCGTTCGGCGGCGAGCTCGTGCTCGCGGGCTCGCTCACCGCCGGGCAGATCGCGGCGTTCGTCGCGCTCATCGCGTACATGCTGATGCCGCTCCGGCTCCTCGGCGTCCTGATGCCGGTGTTCCAGCGCTCCGAGGCTTCCCTGGAGCGCATCTACACCGTGCTCGACGCGGTCCCCGCGCGGCCGGACGCCGGCCGCGCGGTCGCGCTCCCGGCCGCGTCCACCGGCCCCACCATCGAGCTTCGCGGCCTCACGTTCGCCTGGCCCGACGCGCCGGACGCGCCCGTTCTGCACAACCTGAACGCCGTGCTCCCCGGCGGGGGCACCATCGGCATCTTCGGGCGTACGGGCTCGGGAAAGAGCACGCTGCTGAAGCTCCTCGCCCGCCTCGCGAACGCCCCGGCCGGCACGGTCCTCGTCGACGGCGTGCCGCTCGACCGGGTGGACCTCGACGCGTGGCGCGCGCGCACGGTCACCGTGCCCCAGGCCCCGTTCCTGTTCTCCGAGACCATCGCCGAGAACGTCGGCTTCGGGCTCCCGCGGGCCGCGGTCGAGGAGGCGGTCGCCGCCGCCACGCTCAACGTCGACCTCGCGGCGCTCCCCGACGGCCTCGAGACCGTCGTGGGCGAGCGCGGCATCGCGCTCTCCGGCGGGCAGCGGCAGCGCGTGGCCCTCGCGCGCGGGCTCGCCCGCGAGGCCGATCTCGTGCTCCTCGACGATGTCCTCTCCGCGGTCGACCACCACACCGAACACCAGCTCCTCCGCATGCTCCGCGAGCGCCGCGCTTTGGGCCGCGTGCCCACGCGCGTGATCGTGAGCCACCGACTGTCCGCCTTGGAACAAGCGGATCGTGTGCTCGTGCTCGAGGAGGGGCGGCTCGTCGACATCGGCACGCACGCCGAGCTCGTGGCCCGCCCGGGGCCGTACCAGGACGCCTGGAAGGCGCAGCGGGAGTCCCGATGAGCGCCCCTCCCACCCCCGCCGCCAAGACCCCGCCGCCCTCCATCCGCGCGCTCCTCGCCGCGGTGTGGCCCTACCTCCGCGCCGACCGCGCCCGGTTCCTCGGCGCGCTCGCGCTCACCCCCGTTGTCGCCGGGCTCGTGCTCGTCCAGCCGCTCCTGCTCAAGGACGCCCTCGACGACCACATCGTGATCGGGGTGCGCGACGGTCTCTGGGCGATCGCCGCCACCTACCTCGGCGTGGTGGCGTTCTCCTTCGTGTGCGAGGCGGCGTACACGCTGCTGCTCGCGACGGCTGCGGAGAACAGCATCCTCCGCCTGCGCCAGGGGTTGTTCCGCCAGACGCTCGGCCTCTCGCAGCGCTTCTTCGAGCGCCAGCCCACCGGGCAGATCCTCACGCGCGCCACTTCCGACGTCGACGCCCTCAACGAGGCGCTCACCGCCGGCAGCATCAGCATCCTGCTCGACGTGCTGATCATGGGCGGCACGCTCGCCGCCATGTTTCTGCTCGACGTGCGGCTCACGCTCCTGCTCCTGTGCGTCGGACTGCCTCTCGCCGGCGTGATCGAGCTCTTTCGCCGTCGTATGCGCGTCCTGTTCGCCCAGGTGCGCGACGCCCTCGCGGCGCTCAACTCGTTTCTCGCGGAGCGGCTCGCGGGCGTGGAGGTGCTCCAGCTCTACGCGCAGGAGGAGCGGGCCCAGGCGCGGATGCGCACGCTCGACCTCACCCATCGCGACGCGAATGTCACCAACAACTACTACGACGCAGCTCTCTACGCGATCATCGACGGTGTCGCGAGCGTGTGCATCGCGCTGATGCTCGCGTACGGCGCGAGCCGTGTCGGCGTGGTGGGCCCGGACGCCGTTAGCGTGGGGCTCGTGGTGGCGTTCGTGGACTACGTCGACCGGTTGTTCCGCCCCCTCCGCGAGTTTTCCGGCAAGATCACCTTCCTCCAGCGCGCGGGCGCCGCGCTCGAGAAGATCGTGTGGCTGCTCCGCGTCGACGACCGGATCACCGCGGGCGACGCCGATCTTCCGGCGCCCGCGGGCCACTTGCGCCTCACCGACCTCCGCTTCCGCTACCGGCCTGATGGCCCGTGGGTGCTCCAGGGCATCTCGCTCGAGGTGAAGCCCGGCGAGGTGGTGGCCGTGGTGGGCCGCACGGGGTCGGGCAAGAGCACCCTCGTTCGTCTCCTCGCGCGTGTGCACGATGGGTACGAAGGCAGCATTCTCCTCGATGGCATCGAACTCTCCCGCATCGCGCCGGGGCGCATCCGGCAGGTGATCGGCTCCGTTCGCCAGGAAGTGCAGCTCTTCTCCGACACGCTCCGGTTCAATGTCACCCTCGGCGATCCGACGCTCGACCCCGCCCGCGTCGAGGACGCCCTCTCGCTCTCCAACGCGCGCGCCCTCGCCGAGCGGCGCGCCGACGGCCTGGAGCACCGCGTTCGCGACCGCGGCGCCAACCTCTCGGCGGGGGAAGCCCAGATCCTGGCGTTGGCGCGCACCCTCGCGCGTGATCCCGCCATCGTCGTGCTCGACGAGGCCACCGCGAGCGTCGACCCCGTCACCGAGCAGCTCCTCCAGGAAGCGATCGAGCGGGTTTTTGCGCGAAAGACCTGCCTCGTCATCGCGCACCGCCTCTCCACCATCGTCCACGCCGACCGCATCGTGGTGATGGACGCCGGGCGCGTGGTGGAGCAGGGCTCCCACGCCGAACTGTTGGCGTTGGGCGGGGCGTATGCGGGCCTCTACGCGGAGGGCTTCGGCATCGTCGAGCCCGCCGAGGCGAAGCAGGCGCTCGGGAGCTGAAGCGGAGGGCGCCGGCCTCTCGGGGGCCCGGGACGGGCGAAAGCCAGGGCCGGGCGGTGGAGGCCCGTGGTGTGCGCCGCCGCCGCCCCGACTGGCTCGCGACGCTCCACGCCCGTTGGGAGGCCGCCGCCCGCTTGCCGCGGAACGTCCCGCCTTCTATCTGACGAAGTTGGGCGGCACGGTCGTGCCGAAGAAGCCTCCGCCGCCCGCGCCGTCGGTGATGGTGCAGAGGGTCTTCGCCTTGATCCGCTTGTTCGAGCCGGAGTTGGCCACGTCGTACACGATGATGGTGGCGTAGCCGACGAGCGAGTGCGTCCCGGTGAACTTGGTGCCGTTGCAGTTGTTCGGGTCGTCGAACACCATGATCTGCCCGACGAGCGCCTTGCCGTACGGGTTGACGACGCTCCCCGCGGACTTGGCCGGGATGGCGCCCCAGGCGGCGGTGTCCCAGGTGACCCCGTAGGTGTTCACGGCCTTGCCGAGCTCGGCGAGGGCGCTGTTGACCGCGCCGTTGTTGAGCGTCGTGAAGTCGCCCAGGTCGCTCGCGGCTGCGCACTTGGTCGGGTCGAGCGAGGCGCGGATGTAGCTCGCGTTCGCCTGCGTGCCGCCGACGCGGGCCCAGGCGCCGTTGTCGAGGCGGTCGTTGTTGAGGACGATGTCGGCCCCGCAGATGAACCCGGACGCGTTCGTGAGCTGGCAGTCGGGCAGCGCGATGGGCAGGGGGCACCCCGCGGCCGAGGGGCCGCCCGCCTGCGCGATCGCGAAGTCGCCAATGTCCACCGTGGGCGTGTCGAACGCGACGCCCGCGAAGTACGTCGCGGTGTCGGGGCGCAGGGAGACGACCTGCACGGTCGTGGCGTCGGCGGGGGTGGTGGAGGGAACGAACGCGCCGTCCTCCCAGTAGCCGACGACGATGTCGCCGGTGGGGGAGTTGCCGTCGTTCGCGTCGAGCGTGACGGACACCCCGGCGGCGACGTTCTCGGCCGCGATCGCGACGGCGGCCTCCCGCGCGGCCTCGATTCCCTCGACCGTCCCGTCGAGCTGGGCGGCCCCGGCGTGCGCCGCCGCCTCGGAGGCGTTCTTGAGCTGCTGCTTCACGACGCGCCCGCGGCCGATGTCGATCACCACCGCGGTGACGCCGAGGAGGACCGTCATCGAGAGGGCGATTTGAATGGCGATGTTGCCGGATCGGGCGCGCATGCGGCCATCTTAGTCGCAGGCGGCGGACAACGGGGCGCGCGTAAGGGACCTGAAAGAGCGCGGCGCCCTCGGCGGCACCCTCGACGAGACCGCGCGTTGCCACCGGCACATGCCGGCCGCTTCCGCTACCATGGGCGCATGGCGTCTCTGCTCTGGCTCGTCGCGCTCGTCGGCTGTGGAAACAACCTTAAGGGGACCATCCTCCCCGGCATCGGCGACGTGTGCGTCGAGGACACCTGCCAACGCGATCTGGTGTGCGGACACGAGGGCGTCTGCGTGTCCCCCGGCGACCTCGGCAGCACCGAGGCGGGCGGCGACTGCTCGGCCGAGGCCGAGTGCGCCTACGGCCTCGTGTGCTCCGCCGACAACGTGTGCGTGGGCGACGGCGAGCCCGGCACCGGTGCGGACGGCGACACCTGCGGCGGCGACGACGACTGCCAGGCGGGCCACTACTGCGGCGACGAGGGCGCCTGCGTCGACATCGGCATCCCGTACTGGGGCGGCGGCGCCTGCCCCGAAGACGACCTCGACGGCGAGTTCCGCGTGCTCTTCGACGTGCCGGACCTCCCCGAGTCCGCCGAAGTGGACTTCTTCGCGTTGCCCTTCCCGAACGACACGCGTTTGGACACGAGCGGCCGGCCCGACCTCTCCGGCTTCCCGAGCCCCGGCGACGGCACGGCCGTCGACTCCCTCGTGGATGCCGTCTCGACCGGCGCGACCGGGTGGGGCACGAACCCCACGGTGTACTTCCGCTTCTCGCGCGCGCACGACCTCTCCACCGTCACCACCGACGCCATCCGGTGGGTGAGCCTCGACGAGGACGCGCCCGACTACGGCGACCGCTCCGGCTTCCAGTTCTTCACCCGGAACGCGCGGGGCAAGTACATTTGCCAGAACTGGCTCGCGGTGGGCGTGTACGACGGGCGGCCGCTCGAGGAGGGCCACACCTACGCCGTGTGGGTGACCAAGTCCGTGAAGGACGACGCCGGCGACACCGCGGTGCGCGACGACGGCATGAAGGTGATGCTCCAGGAAGAGCGCCCCACGGACGTAACCCTGGCGCGCGCGTGGGACGCCTACGCGCCGCTGCGCGCCTACCTGCTCCGCGAGGGGGAGGACTCCTCGGTGATTGCGGGCGCCGCCGTCTTCACCACGGGCTACCCGTCGCGCGGCACCCGCTACTTCCGCGAGGTGGCGACCTCGGAGGAAGTCGACGTCTCCCCGAGCGCGCTCGTGGCCTGCGACGACGGCATCGTGAGCCCCTGCGACGACGGTGACGAGCGCATCTGCGAGGCCCCGACCGTCGGGTATACGGAAGTGCACGGGAGGCTCTCGGTGCCCGGGTTCCGCGGTGCCGACGGCGGCGTCACGTACGATCCGACGAGCCTCCGCCCCGTCGTGCAGTCCACCGAGGACGTGTGTTTCGCGCTCACCGTTCCGCAGGGCGCGATGCCCGCGGGCGGCTGGCCCGTGGCCATCTACGCCCCGGATCTCGGCGGCACCTTCCGCGATGCCGCCACCACCGGCGTCGCCGCGGCGGTGGCCGCCGAGGGGGTCGCCACCCTCACGCTCGAGCTCCCCGGGCACGGCGAGCGCGGCGCCGCCTACGTCGACCCCACCAACCTCGAGGCGTGGCTCGGCGCGCAGCTCCAGGCCACCGGCGACCCGCACGCCGCCGCGCGGTTCCTCACGGAGTGGTCCGCCGCGGCCGCCGAGAGCCCCACCGGCGCGGACATCTCGTTCGACCCCGCGAACCTGTGGTTCGTCGGGCAGGGCGAAGGCGCGTCGATCGGCATCAACTTCCTCGCCCGCACGCTCGACGTGCGCGGCGGCGTGCTCGGAAACCCCGCGGGCTTCGCGGTGTACCGGTTCGCCGACGAGGACACCCCCGTCGACGTGGAGCACGGGCTCATGGCGTCGTTCGCCGACTCCGCGCTCACGCGGTGGCACCCGATGGTGACGATGCTCCAACACCGCTTCGAGGGGGTCGACCCCGTGAACAACGGGCTGGGCGTGGTGCGCGCGTCGCCCACCGAGGCCAAGCACCTCCTCGTGGTGCACGGCGTCGAGGACACCCGCACGCCGGTCGGCTCGCTCCGGTCGGCGCTTCGGGCGTTGTACCTGCCGACGGCGGGCACGGTGCTCGACGACTACGGGCAGTCGACGACCGCGCTCCCGGCCACGGAGAACGTGAGCACGGACGACGGGCGGCGCACGGGCGTGAGCGTGCAGGTCGCCACCGGGCACGAAGCGCTCCTCGAGCCGGACGGCCTCGCGCGCACGGCGGCGTTCCTCGCCTCGGGCCTCGACGGGAGCGCCCCCACGGTGGAATGAGCGCGGCGGCGAACCCTACGGGGGCGGCGGCGGCGCTGTCCCGGACGGCGGCGGCGGCCCCGCGTCGGGCGGCGGGCCTTCCGGGAGCGGCGGGCCGACGGCGGCGTCTGCGGGCGCAGGAGCGTCGGGCGGAGCGAGCCCCGCGGGGATGGCGGGCGCGCCGTTCGCGCCGGCGGGCGGGGGCATGGGCGGCGCGCGCGTCGCCTCCTCGGCGAGCCGGAACCGCGCGGCGACGGCGGCGTCGTACACGCGGAGGTCGAGCGCCATGTCGGCGGTGAGCGCGCCGACGGGCGCCACGGCGACCGCGTTCGCTTCGACCGTGCCGTCCTTGTCGGCGTCGCAGCCCCACCGGAGGCGGATCGGCACGTCGGTGGGCACGAAGAGGATGTAGGGGCCGGGGTCGAACGTGACGACGGAGAGCGGGCGCGTCTGGTTGGTGGTGCCGGCCTCGACGCGCACGGAGCCCGCGCACGCGCCGGTGAGCCGCCCGCGCAGGGCGGGGGCGCCGGCCGCCTGGAGCGTCTCCTGGGTGTGCATCGGCTCGAGCGGCCGCAACGCGGTGGGCGCGTCGGCGTCCGGGCGGGGCGCCGGCGGCAGGCAGCCGGCCAGCGCCAGGAGAATCAGAGGGCCTCCACCACGCACGGGAGGCCGTTGCTGGCCGGCGTGCCGGTGAAGGGATCGAGGCGGTCCGTCGGGAGGAGCGCGAGCGCGTCGACCACGTGCCCGGCGGGCAGATCGACGGTGTCTTCGCGGAGCGTGGGGTCGAGGTGGACCGTCGCTTCGACCGCGCCGGCCGAGGTGCGGACGCGCACCCGCGCGCCCTCCGCGAAGCCGGCGGCGGGGTGGAGCGTGACGCCGGGGTCCGTCGCCTCGGCGCGGTCGAACGGGCGGAGCGCGCCGTCGCGCGTGGCCGACGTGAGGAGCCACCGTTCGCCCGCGCGGGCCGCGGGCGGCACGAGCGTGCGGAGGGCGTCCACGACGGCGGGGGGCGTGAGCTCGAAGCGGCCCGACGGGGTGGTCACGCGCCACGTGGCGCGGTCGACCTCGCCGCCGAACCAGCCGTGCGGGGCGGCGCGGAGGTCGGCCGTGGAGACGATGCCGGAGTTGTCGAGGAGGCGGGCCTCCCACTTCGCGAGGTCCGCCCCGGCGACGAAGCCGCCGAGCACGCGGAGGTGCGCGCCGAACTCGCCGCCGCGGAGGGTGGGGCCCACGGCCTTGAAGAGGTCCGCGAGGATGTCGGCCACGTCGCGGGCCTCGCCCGGCGGCGCGACGAGCGCGCTCGTCCACTGGGTGGTGCGCCACGGCAGGATGCACGTGTCGTGCAGGTGCGTGTCCTCCCGCTCCCACGGGTGCGTCGCGGGGAGCACCCAGTGCGCGAGGCGCGTGGTGTCGTTGTCCGCGAGGTCGACCGCGACGAGGAGGTCGAGGGAGCCGAGCGCCTCGCGGAGGCGCGCGCCGCCGGGGAGCTCGCGCGCGGGGTCCCCGTAGAGCGAGACGAGGGCGCGCACCTGGCCCTCGCCGGGGGTGAGGATCTCGTCGGCGAGGATGGCGCCGGGGGCCTGGAGGAGAAAGAGCGGGAAGCCGCCGACGCGGGTGCGCGGGGCGCCTTCCGTGGGGAGCTGCTTCGCGACCACGTGGGCGTCGAGCACGCCGCGGTTGTCGTAGAGGCCGCCCGGGCGGAGCAGGTTCGCGGTGAGCGCGTGCAGGACGAGGAGCGCCCACGCGGTGAGCGTGCCGTGCTCGCTGTTGAGGCACTGGGCGCTCGGCACCGCGACGGCCATCGCGGCGCGGGAGAACTTGAGCGCGACGCCGCCGATGTCCGTCGCGGGGACGCCGCAGAGCTCGGCGCAGCGGTCGAGCGGGAAGGCGGCGAGGGCCTGCTTGAGCGTCGCGAGGTCGGAGCAGTAGTCTTCCGTGTACTGCACGTCGCGCCAGTCGTTCTTCAGAATCGCGTCGATGAGTCCGAGGACGAAAAACAGCTCGGTGCCGGGGCGGATGGCGAGGTGCTGGTCGGCGCTGGCGGCCAGCGGCGTCTTGCGCGGGTCGACCGCGACCACCTTGGTGCCCTTCGTCTTGCGGCTGAAGGCGAGCTCGGAGCCGTGGTTACGCCCGGCCTGGACGGGGCCCCAGCCCTCGGCTTCCTGGTTGGTGCCGAGGAGGATCACGTAGTGGGCGCGGCCCACGTCCCGCTGGAGCGCCGCGGCGTGGCCGAGCACGAGCTCGGCGGCGCGCATCCAGGGCCCGCCGCGCGTCGCGAGCGGCGAGAAGAGGTTGGGGGTGCCGAGCCCGAGCGCGGTGGCGATGGTGCGCGTGACGCCGCGGGAATCGAGACCGACCGGCGCGCCGGCATACATCCCGATCGACCGGGCGCCGGACTGCTTGCGGATCTCCTTGAGCTTGGCGCCGATCTCGGAGATCGCCTGTTCCCAGGAGACTTCCTCGTAGCGGTCGCCCACGCGCTTCTTGGGGTGGAGGAGCCGCCGGCTGTCGTGCGCGGCGCCGGCGGACGCCGTGCAGAGCCCGCAGGTGCCGGCGCGGCCGGTGACGTTGTCGGGATCGGCGCGGAGGGACACGATCCGGCCGCCTTCGAGCGTCGCGAGGAGACCCGCCATACATTCGTTGTGGCGACACCAGGTCGCGCGCTGCTCTGACATCGTCCTCTCCGCGGCGGAAGACTACCCTGTTGGCGGGCGCCCTACACCATGCCGCGGAGGACCGCGCGGAGCGTGCTCGCGGTGCGGGGCAAATGGCGCGCTCGGTCGAGCAGCGCCTCGGCGGCCGCGCGGCTGCGCAGGAACGGGATCAGGCGCACGACGAGGTCGTCCGGTTCGGGGCCCCAGAGCGCGGCGAGGTGCGCGAGTACGGGGCTGTCGGGCGCGCGATCGAGCGCGGCCCCGGCGGCGCGGAGAGCGGCGTCGACATCCATGACGAGGAGCGCGGCGGCGGGCTCGGCGCGGCCCGTTTCTCCCGCGACGAATACCAGTGCGTCGAGATGACCCGCCTCCGCGTGGGCGCGGCACACGGCCGCGAAAGAGGGGTGCGGGGCCGCCGCAAGGAGGTGGGTGAGCCCCGGGCCGAACGCCTCCACCTTTCGGGAGAGCGGGACGAGCCACGCCGCCGCGGGGTGGCGCCCGGCCGCGACCGCGAGCACCTCGACGCCGGCCTCGCCCGCCAGGTCGAGTAGGCGCGGGTACAGGCCGCGCGGCGAGAGCGTGGCCTCGAGGAGCGCGACGTGGGGGAGCGCGGCGCGCACGACGGCCGCGCCGCCCGGGGCGCGCGGCCCGCACACGACCTCCGCGAGCGCGACCCGGTCGCGCGCCGCCAGGGCGTCGAACAGCGGGGCGAGGGGGCGGTCTCCCGCGCCACGCACGGCGTCGAGCAGGTCGGGCAGCGCGGCGCGCAGCTCGAGCCCGTCGAGCTCACCGTCGAGGAGGCTCACGGGCGGACTCCGCACGCGGCGGCGATGTCGCCGGTCGGGAAGGTGGCGCCTACCGGGACGCCGGCCCAACGGTCGGCGGTGGCGATGGAGTGAACGGCACCGGCGGGCCCGCCGGGCTCCCCGTAGGCGGGGTGCCCCGTCGGGAGGGCCTGCCGCCAGGCGCCGGTCGTGTACGCCCAGATCCCGGCGAGGCCCGCCGT
>CAXNIN010000022.1:0-23813 GCA_964202365.1 Myxococcota bacterium
CCGCCTCGCACTCGCCCGCGGCGGCGAGGCGGAGCGCCTCGTCGCGGTCCGCGTCGGCGGCGGCCACCGCGGCGTCGAACGTCACCACGGTGACGACGCCCGGCGCGATCCACTCGCCCGCCATGAACCGGGGCGGCGCGGCGGGGACCGCGGGCGTAGCGGCGGCGGCCGTGGGCGCGGCGGGGTCGACCGGGGCGGGCGTCTCCGCGACGTACGGGACGACCGCGCCGGTCTTCTCGTCGAGGATCACGAAGCCGAGGTCATAGGTGCCCGCGGCGAGCTTCTCCGGGAGCGCGATGCTCCACTTGCCGTACACGAGCTCCCCGGCCTGCCAAGCATCGGGCTTGTACCAATCGTACCCGGGAGCGACCTCGGCCACGTGGCGCACACCTTCGGCGTCGGCGAGGAACGCGAGCACCCGGAAGCCGTTCTCCCGGAGCGTCGCGCTCCAGGTGGTGCGGACGTAGAGCTTGCCGCCGGGGGCGACTTCCGGGGAAGGAACGTCCCATCCGTCGAGCGTGACGCCTCCCGCGAAGGGCACGCGCCGGCCGGCGGGCCCCACCGGGGCGGTGCCGACGAGGTGTTCCTTGCGAACGTGGTTGCCGACGTGGAGCGACCGGCGGCCGGAGGGGTACCCGGGGATCTCGACGTACTCGTCGTCCCAGCGCTCGTTGAGGTGGATCTTGCTGGTGCGGGCCCACGAGCCGTGCACGTGCGCGAAGTCGGGCTTCCGCTCGTCGAACACGTAGTCGGTGGTGAACGCGCGGTTGTACTTGCGGTGGTGCGCCATCGGCACGTCCACGAGGCCCGCGATGTCGACGATGTCCCAGCCGGACCACCACATGTGGGCGCCCATGTCGACATCGAGGAGGGTCACCTGCTCGAGGCCCAGGCGGCGCTGCACCCACGCCATGTACTTGACGCGCTTGTGCACGTCGCGCGGGGCGGTCTCGGGGTTGGTGGCGAAGGTGTAGCTGCCGTTGATGTTCGGCCAGGCGAGTGCGACGACGATGGGCGTGGCCCACAACACGCGTACAGGAAGCCAGCCGGCCACACGGTGGGCGGCGAACGGCAGGCGCGCGGCGATGGCGCCGACGCCCACGCCGATGAGGGTGAACAGCGGCACGCTCGTCAACGAGAACCAGCGGAAGCCCTTCATCCAGTCGGAGCCGGTGGCGACGACGAAGAACACGCCGCCGCAGAACGCGCCCCAGAGCAGCCCGCGGGCTTCCCAGCCCTTGCGGCCGAAGGTGGTGACCCCGAGGATCACGCTGCCGCCGAGCAGGAACCACACGCGGGCGTCGTTCCAGTTGCGGGAGAGCGCGCGGGTGAGGTCGTTGGCGGCCGACGCCGGGATGCCCGCGCGGCCGTCCCACAGCAGGAAGGTGGCGAAGAACGCGAGGACGACGAGGCCCACCCAGCGGCGCCAGGTGGAGAGCCCGGTGAGCGCGACGACGACGAGCGGCGCCGCGTAGACCACCCAGTACTGGGTGGTGTACTCGCGGATCTGCTTCCACCCTCCGCCCGCCCAGTTGAAGGGCCGGAAGTCCTTCTCCTTCGCGTAGTACGTGTTGGGGAACCACCACGCGAAGTAGTCGTATCGCCAGGCGTTGTAGGCGCCGTACGGAACCGCGAACGCGACGATCCAGAGGGGGAGGGCGGACCACTGGCGCCGCGCCACGGTGCCCAGGATGCGCGCGAAGAGCCCGAGCGCGGCGTACATCACGCCGTCGGGGCGCGTCATCGTGAGGCCGAAGAACGCGAGCGCGCTCCAGGGCGCGCGACGATCTTCCTGGATCTCCCGGGTGAGCGACCACATGCCGCCGGCGAGGAGCACGTTGAACAACGCGTTCTCGAGGCCGGACGAATTCCAGATGGTGAACTGGCTCGACGCCGCGAGCAGGAGCGGCGCCACGAGCGCGGCGGGGTCCTTCGCGTCGGGGCGGGCGCGGCGGGCGAGGCCCCACGCGAAGAACAGGGCGGTGGCGCCGAACGCCGCGCCCATGATCTTCGACGACCACCAGGGGGTCACGCCGAAGACGTACCAGCCCGCCATGAGGAAGGTCCACAGCGCGTTGCTGTAGCCCTCGACGCGCTCGCCGCCGGGGTACGGCACGAGCCCCTCGCCCTCGACGAGGTGGCGCGCGTACGCGAACGAGATCGCGCTGTCTTCGATGTAGTAGGGCTGCGGCCACACGAACACGAGGTAGTGGCCGAGGTACAGCGCGACGATGAACAGCAGCACCACGAGCTGGGTGCGCTCCTCCGGCGTCCGTTGCATCAGTGCGTCTCCGACGCGCGCGCGGATCCTACCAAGTCGTTGACCCATCGCGGCACCGGCTCTCGGGGCTAAATCGTCTTCTTGACGCCGGCGGCCTCACCGGCCGCCTGACGGGCGGCGGACTGCCGCTTGAGCTCGTCGAGCTGGGAGCGGGCGGTCACATCGCCCGTCTTCTCCTTGATCTTCTTGAGGCGCGCGTCGAGGGAGTCGCCCTTGATCTCCGTGCCGACATCCGCCTGAGCCTGCATCTTGTGGATGTTCTCCCGGACGTTTTCGAGCTGCTTGATGTCGGCGTCGGTGGAGAGGCCGTCGAGCGTCTCCTGGATCTGGATGCGCGCTTCGGCCGTGGCCTTCTTCGCGAGCATGGCGTCGCGCTCGCGACGGAGCTTCTCGATCTCGCCCTGGAAAGCGACGAGCGACTCCTTCGCTTCGTCCGCCTGCTTGCTCACCTTGTCGAGCTCGAGCTTGAGCGTCTCGATTGCGGTTTCGAGCTCGTTCTTCTTCTGGAGAAGGATGAGCGCCACCTCGTCGTCGCCGCTCTCGACGGCCACGGGGATCTGCGCGTTGACCTCACGGAGCTCGCGCTCCTTGGTTTCCAGCTCGGTGGACAGCTTGTTGCGGAGGTACACGATCCCGCCGACGGCCTTCTTCAGGTCGCGGTGCCGCTTGATGCGGTTGTCGATCGCCTGTTCGTAGACGATCTCGGGATTCTTGTTCTCGATGTTTGAGATCCAGAGACTCAGGAAGCCGTTCCAGAGGTTCGAGATCCGGTCGAAGAAGCCCATGGACGCTCCAATGCCCCGGTCAAGGGGCGCTCCGCATAACGCCGGTGGTTGCCCCATGTTAACGTCGGGCGTGCTTTTCTTCGTCTCCGTCGCGCTCGTGTCCTCGCTCTTCCCCGCCCACGCCGCGGGTGAGCCGCCCGTCTCGGAAGCCGGCCTCGGCCTCATCGCCCTGGTCGGCGACACCGTGATCCTGGACGGCTCCGGCTCGTCGGACCCCGAGGGTGATCCCATCACCTACGTGTGGACACAGGTAGGCGGCCCGCCCACCGAGCTCGACGGGGCCGACACCGCCCAGCCGCGCTTCACCGTCGAGTCGTCGGGCACCTTCCGGTTCGCCCTCGTCGTGAGCGACGACACCTCGGCCAGCGCCGCCGACGAGGTGGAAGTAGTCGTGCCGTACGAGGTGATCCAGGGTGTGGAAACGGGTTGTTCCACGGTATCGTCCACCGCGGGCCTGTCCGCCGCGGCGCTCGCGTTCGGCCTCCTGGTCGCGCGCCGGCGGTCGCCCCTTGTCGGGCGCGGGAGCCGGTGACGCCCAGCCGTCGCGCCGGCGCCGCCGCAGCGGCTCGGCCGGCTGCCCCGAAGCCCTCGTCCCGCGCCCGGACGCCCCCCGCAGCGCCGCTCGCGCCGACCCGGATCGCGGCCCTCGCCGCGCATCTCGCCGCCGCCGACCGTATCGCCGCCACGGCCGCCAACGTCGCGCGCGACCCCGTGCGTTTCCCGCGGGCCTACGCCCGCCCCGGCGCGGACCCCGCCGACGTCGAGGTCGCCGCCGTGCTCGCCGCGCAGCTCGCGTACGGCCGGGTGGACCTCTTCGGGCCGGTGATCGCGCGCATCCTCGCCGTCGCCGACGGCTACGGCGGGCCCGCGGCCTACGTGCGCGCGTTCGACACCCCTCGCGCGGCCGCGCTCGACGGCATCCTCTACCGCTGGAACCGCGCTGAGGACTTCGTGCTCCTCTTCCGAACGTTGCAGACCGTTCTTTCGCGCTACGGGAGCGTCGGGGCGCTGTTCGTTCCGGGGCCGGCCGCGGGCTGCCTCGGCGGCGCCGTGGATGTGCTGCGTGCGCTAACGCCTCCCGACGCATCTCGGGGCTTCCGCACCTGGCTGGCGCACCCGGCGGACGGCAGCGCCTGCAAACGTTGGCTCATGCTCCTGCGCTGGATGGTGCGGCGCGACGGCCCGGATCTCGGCGTGTGGAGCCATCTCTCGCCGCGCGACCTCGTGATCCCGCTCGACACCCACGTGATGCGCCTCTCGGGTTTTCTGGGCCTCACCCTCCGCACGGACGCGAGCTGGCGCACCGCGGAGGAGGTGACCGCGAACTTGCGGAGAATCGACCCCGATGATCCCGTGCGCTTCGACTTCGCCCTCGCGCACCTCGGCATCTCCGGGGCGTGCCGTGGCCGTCGGGACGCGGATGTATGCCCGTCCTGCCCGTTGGACGCCATCTGCGCCGCTTCGTAGCGCCTACCGGAACCGCTCCGCCCACTCGCGCGCCCGCCGCCCGCCGCCGCTGAGACGCTGGTAGAGCGCGCCCCGGAACAACATGGCGAGGTGCACGAACGCGACGAGGCCGAAGCCGATTGCCCAGCCGACGGCGCCCGAGCCGGCGCTCACGGCGAGGCTGCCGGCGTCCGTGAAGCCGAACCGGGGCCCGAACAGCCCGAGCACCGCGATCGCCTTGGTGGGGAACGCGACGTAGAGCACGCCGAGCGCCACGAGCTGGGGGACGATCCACTCCCAGCCGTTGCGGAGCATGAACTGCCCGGCTTCGCGGAGCAGCTCCGTGCCGGCGTTGCGGCTGCGGCCGATCATCTCCGGCACGGGGTTCAGGAACAGGGCGATGGCGATGCTGACCGGCAGCGTCACGATCACCGGCGCCTGGACCAGGAGCAGCAGGAGCTGGAGTACGAAGATGGGGAAGAGAACGCCGATGATGTCGAACGTGTGGGCGCCCAGGTTGGCGCGGAGCGTGTCCGGGCCGATGCCGCGCCGCGACTGGAGCGCGTCGGAGAGGCAGGCGAGATAGGTGCCCGCCGCGGCCGCTTCGAGGAAGGTGAGGAGAAACCCGCCGAAGAAGCCGAGCGGCGCCACGAGGATGCGCGCCCCGGCCAGCAGCGGGAAACACGCGAGCAACGCGATGAGCGCCCACGCGCTGCCCGCGAAGGCCTTGCCCGCGTCACGCGCGGCGTCCACGTAGATGCGTAGGGTGGCGGTGAGGATGCGCACGGGGGCGCCTTACCAGATCGGGGAGGGGTGGTCCAATGCTCATCGCGATGGTGGTGTGCGCGGTCGCTGCGGCGGCGCCGCAGATGCCGGCGCTCACTACGGCGGAGCTCGGGCGGCTGGACCGCGGCGAGGTGGTGCTCCACGCCGCGAGCGACGGCGGCCGGGTGACGGCGACGGGGGTGGTGAAGGTGGACGCGCCGCCGGACGCGTTGTGGCCGGCTGTCCTCGACGTGCGGGCGCGCATCCCGGAGGGGCGCACGCTGAACGACGTGCGGGAGTACCGTCGCGACGGTCCGCGCACGTGGTACCTCGCGGTCGACATGGACGTGCTCGGCGCCGCTCTTCGGCTTCATCAGCGGTACGACTGGGACCCGTCGGGTGAGGTCGCGACGTACACCCTGGACGAAGCAAAGGCGAACGACCTTGCGGTAGCCGACGGATGGTACCTCGTGCGGGCCACGGACGGCGGGAGCCTGCTCGTGTTCCAGTCGGTCACGGAGGCGAAGGTGCCGGTGCCGTCGTGGGTGAAGCGATGGCTCGCGCGTGACCAGATGGAGGGGTTGCTCCAGGGGATTCGCGCGCGCGCGGAGCGAGGCGCCCCGCGCGGCTGACGATTAGCCGCAGAGGTCGGTGTTGCTGCTGCAGATGAACGTGGCCGTGGCGGTGTACGCCGCGTAGTCGGTGTAGCTCCCCGAAGACTCCGCGACGGCCGTCTTGATGGTGACGTCGCTCGGGGAGTTGTCGGTGGCGCCGGTGCCGAAGTCGCAGCTCGACGACGAGAACGTCGCGAGCGTGGTGGTGTAGTTGCTCAGGTAGACGCCGCCGCCGTGGTCGGCCGCCGTGTTGCCGTAGATGCCGCCGGAGGTGCAGCTCGCGGTGCCGGTGTCGATGAAGAGGCCGCCGCCGTCGTCGCTGGAGACGTTGTCGTACACGAAGCTGGTGGACAACGTGAGGGAGCCGTCGTCGAGGTAAATGCCGGCGCCGTCGACCGTGGCGGTGTTGTCGTGCACGTCCGTGCCCGTGAGGGCCGCCGTGCCGGTGCTCGTGAGGTAGATGCCGCCGCCGGAGGTCGTCGCCGCGTTCGTGTCGATCTCGGAGTCCTCGGCCGTGAGCCGGCCGGTGGAGGAGACCGACACGCCGCCGCCGGTGGTCGTGGCGGAGTTGCCGGTCACCCGCGTGCGGGCGAGCGCGACCGTGCTGTACGTGAAGGCCGCGACGCCACCGCCGACGTTCGCCGTGTTGCCGGAGACGACGCAGTCTTCGAGGGTGACGGTCGGCGTCGTGGGCGTGCTGAGCGCGCCCGCGATGACGCCGCCGCCCGTGGTGTTTCCGCTCGTTCCGGAGCCGTGGCCGCCGGTGATCGTGAGGCCCGAGAGCGTGACGCTGCCGCCCGTGATGCTCACCGTGGGGCCGGTGGTCGAGTTGTTGTCGATGGTGGTCTCGGCGGCGCCGTAGATGCCGACGATGTCCACCGAGTCGTTGCTCCCGAGGAGCTTCGCGTAGAACGTCCCGCCGCAGAAGTAGTAGGTTCCACTGGTCTGAAGCGAGTAGTTCCCCGTCACGGTGGTGAACGAGGCGCTCGTGTCGGTCCACTCGCCGGTGGTGGTGACGTACGAGGCGAGGCCGTCCTCGCTGTCCTCGGTCCAGCTTCCGGCGGTGGTGCAGTCGTTCGGCGCGCCGTCGCAGATCTCGTCGGCGCCCGGGTACACCGTGTCTGTCGCATCGTCGCAATCGCTGCTGTTGGACACGCGGCCGCTGCTCGTGCAGGTGCCCGCGCCGGCGCCGTAGGTGTCGCCGTCCGCGTCGGTGTAGTAGAGCGGGAGGCCATCGTCGACGGTGCCGTCGCAGTCGTCGTCCGTCGTGTTGCAGGTCTCGGTGGCGCCCGGGCGTACGGCGCTGCTGGCGTCGTTGCAGTCGTCGTCGTTCGTGGCGCGGAACGTGCCGGAAGCCGCGCAGGCGCACTGGCTCGCGGTGGTGCCGTACGTGTCGTTGTCGGCGTCCGTGTACCAGTCCGTGCAGCCCGCGGCGTCCACCGCGTTGGTGGTGCCGTCGCAGTCGTCGTCGGCGGTGGTGAGGCAGGACTCGGCGCCGCCCGGGTTCACGGCGGCGTCGCTGTCGTCGCAGTCTTCGGCGTCAACCGCGGCGTAGTCGGTGGAGGCGTAGCAGATGCACGCGGAGTCGTCGTCGGCGCCGAAGCCGTCGGCGTCGGCGTCGGCGTAGTAGACCCCGCAGCCGAAGGCGCCTTCGTCGTTGTCGGACCCGGAGCAGTCCTCGTCGACGACGTTTCCGCACGTCTCGAGCGCGCCGGGGTTGATGCCGTCGTCGATGTCGTCGCAGTCGTCGCCGTTGTCGAAGCCATCGGCGTCCTGGTCGAAGTCGCTGCCGCCGGAGCAGTCGCCGTCGATGCCGTCGTACCAGGCCTCGGTGGCGGAGGGGTTCACGTCGAGGGAGCTGTCGTCGCAGTCGTCGCCGACCCCGCCGCCCACGCCGGGCCACGCGTTCGTGGCGAAGCCGTCTGCGTCCTGATCGAAGTCGTCGCTGCCGTTGCAGTCCTGATCGAGGCCGTCGTACCAGGTCTCGTCCGCCGCGGGGTTCACGTCGGCGGGGGCGAGCGGGTCGAACCCGTTGAGCGGGACCCAGCTCGCGCCGGACGCGGGATTGTCCCAGCAGTCGGTCGCCTCGTAGGCGCTCGGGACCTCGAAGGCGTAGTCGGCGGCGTAGAACCCGTCGAGATCCTGATCGCCGTCGTTCCCGTCGCAGTTGTCGTCGGTGCCGTCGTACCAGATCTCGGGGATGGAGGGGTCCGGGTAGCGGGCGGCGTCCTCGTCGTCGCACTCGGCGTCGATCGCGTAGCCGTCGCCGTCCTTGTCGAAGTCGTCGTCGCCGGCGCAGTCGGCGTCGGTGCCGTCGTACCAGGTCTCGGGCGCGTCGGGGTTGACGTCTCCGGGGGCGAGGCCTCCGTCGTTCGTGAACGGGTCGTCCTCGGCGTCGAAGCAGTCCTCGCCGTCGGCGAAGGTGGACGACGCGAAGCCGTCTCCGTCCTGATCGAAGTCGTCCTCGCCGCCGCAGTCCTGGTCGATGCCGTCGTACCAGCGCTCGTCCGCGCCAGGGAACACCGCCGCGGCGTCGAGCTGCTCGCTCGGGTCGGCGGCGAGGAAGCCGTCGGGGACGAGCTCGGGGTCGTCCCAGCAGTCGTCGCTCGGGAGCACGCCGGTGGGGTCGGGGAAGGCGGCGGAGGCGTGGCCGTCGCCGTCCTTGTCGAAGTCGTTGACGCCGTCGCAATCCTGGTCGAACCCGTCGTACCAGGTCTCGGTTGCGCCCGGGTTGATGTCCGCGCTCGCGATCGTGCCCACGCTCTCCGCGTTCTCCCAACAGTCGCCCTCGGCCACGGTAAAGCCGTCCCCATCGAGGTCGGCGGGGTTCCACGTTCCGCCGCAGGCGGTCAAGGCGAAGAAGAGCACGATCGGGGTGAGCGGACGCATGCGTGCAGATTACCACGGGACCGCTCGACCGTCCCCGGCCGCAACCTGCGCTGTACCCAGCGGATTCGCGCCGGAGGCCCGTGCTACATTCGGCGGCTGAGGAGGAGCGATGCTGCTGGGCGCGCTCGCGTCGACCGCGCTCGCAGGGCCCGTCACGGCCTGCGCCGAGACCTGGCGCGCGCCCGCGCTCGTCGAGTCAGTCGCGGCCGCCGACGCCGCGATCGCGCGGATGGACCCCGCCGCGTTCCTCGCCGAGCGGGAGCGGCTCCTCACACGGCTCGGCTGCGTCGCGGAGCCGCTCGCGGGCGGGGTGATCGGGGGCGTGCACCGCGTCGTGGCGACGGGCGCGCTCCTCGAGAAGCAGGAGGGGCAGGTTGCGGTCGCGCTCGCCGGCCTCCTCGCCGCGGACCCCGGCTACCAGCTCCCGCCTTCGCTGTACCCCGAAGGGCACCCGCTGCGCCGGCTCCTGCCCCACGCCACGCTCCTCGCCCGGGAGTCACCCACCCGGTCGCTCCGGTCGCTTCCGAGCGGCTGGCTCGAGGTGGATGGCCTCGCGGCCGACCGCGCGCCCGGGGGCCGCGCCGCGGTGATGCAGGAGCTCGACGGGCAGGGGGCCGTGGTCGAGACCCGCTACGTGTGGCCCGAGGACGACCTCGGCGTGTGGGCGGCGCCCGCCGTCGCCCTGCCCGCCGCCACCCGGGCCGCGTCCCGCGCGCGGGCCCCGCTCATCGTCGCGACCGCGGTGTCGGTTGCCGGCACGGCGGTGCTCTACGGCCTCGCCGCCGACAGGAACGCCGCGTTCTGGGACGTCTCGACACCGCGCACGGACGCGGAGATCCTCGCGCTGCGAGCCGAGACCAACGGGCTCACCGTCGGCTGGGCCGTCGCCGGGGCGACTTCGCTCGGCCTCGGCGTGGGCCTCGCGGTCGCCTGGTGACGGCGCGCCGCTACCAGGTGCGCGGGCTGCTCGGCGAGGGTGCCTTCGGCGCGGTGTACCTCGCCGAGCCCGTCGGCGGCGGCCTTCAGCGCACCGTCGCCATCAAGGTGCTGCACGCCGAGCGCGCCGCGAGCCCCGACATCGTCGGGCGCCTGCGAGACGAGGCGCGCATGCTCTCCTTGATCCGGCACCGCGCCATCGTGCGCGTGGACGACCTCGTGGAGCTGGACGGGAGCTGGTCGATCGTCATGGAGTACGTCGAGGGCGCCGACCTCGGCGCGCTCCTCCGCCGCGGCCCGCTCCCGCCCGGCGTGGCGCTCGCCGTCGGGGAAGAGGTCGCCAACGCGCTGAACGCGGCGTGGCACCAGGCCGGGCCGGACGGCCAGCCGCTCCGCCTCGTCCATCGCGACATCAAGCCCGGCAACCTGCGGCTCACGTCGCTCGGCGAGGTGAAGCTCCTCGACTTCGGCGTCGCCCGGGCGGAGTTCGCCGAGCGCGAGGCCGACACCACCCGGGCGGCGTTCGGGACGCTCGTCTACATGGCGCCCGAGCGCTTCGACGGGAAGGACGGCCACGCCGCCGACGTGTACGCACTCGGCGTGACGCTCTTCGAGCTGCTGACCGCCGCCTCGCCCGGTCGCCTCGCGTCGGACCCCGGCCGGCAGCCGCCCGGCGGGCAGGTGGCGCGCCAATGGGCCTTCCTCGCGAGCCTCTCGCCGGATCTCCACGCGTTGATCGCCCAGATGTTGGCCTACGACCCCGCGATGCGGCCCTCTGCGCGCGACTGCGCGCGCACGCTGGGCGACCTCCGCGTTCTCTTCCGCGAGGAACGCATCGAGGACTGGGCGGCGCGCACCGTGCCCGCCGTGATGGCCGAGGGGAAACCGCCGCTCCGGGCGGATGCCCGCACCGGCTCTCTCCTCGTCGAGGGGCCTCTGCCCGCCGCCCCTCCCCCGGCCGAGGCCCCTTCGCGACGGCGCCGAATGGGGTTCGGCCTCGCCGCAGCCGGGCTGTTCGGGCTGGTGGTCGTTGGCGGGGCGTTCGCCTGGGCGCTGCGCCCCCTGCCCGCTCCCGCGCCCGTGGTGGCGCGCCCTCCCTCGACGCCGCTCGCAGCGGCCCTCGCCGACGAGGCGCGGGTCGCGCCGGTCGCCGCTCTTCCCCCGGCACAGGTGCCGGCCCTCACGCCCGCCGGAGCGGCCGCGACCAAGGGCCGCCCGCCAACGCCGCGCCCCGCCGGCCGGACCGCAGACCAAACCGGTGTCGGAACCGGTGTGATCCGCCTCACCGGTGACCCCGTGCGGGCCACGTTCGTGGGCGAGTCGGGGCGCTTCGCCGATCCCGCCGCGCTTCCGCCAGGCACCTACGACGCGCTCGTCGCCTTTCCCGCGGGCGAGGAGGTCACCATCCGCGGGGTCGCCGTGCGCGCCGGAGGCGTGACGACGTTCACGTGCAGCGCCGCGTTCGCGAACTGCTCCGCCACCCACGACTGACGCAGGCCGAACGCGCCCGCGCCGACCGTTCGACGCGGGCGAAGCCTAGGTTCAGGGCGTGCAGTCGCCGTTGGCGCCCGCCGGCGAGCCGTAGTGCGTCTCCGAGACGGCCCAGTCGTAGGCGCTCTCGCTGACGCACCAGATGTTGTCGGTGGTGCCGTCGGTAGACCAGTCGTCGTTGGTGATCGACGCGAGCGCCGTGAGCTGGTCGGAGCTGAGCTGCACCGAGTAGTTGTTGTCGGAGGGCCAGTCTTCGCCGGCGGTCGTCCAGAAGCTGACGGCGTCCACCTCGACCGAAGACATCGCGATGGCGAACCCGCCGTTCTCGTTCGCGATGCTCGCGATGCTCGAGAGCGACCACTCCACGTCGCACTCGCCGCCCGCGAACTTGGTGTCGTCCTCGCAGATCACCGCGTACCCGCCCGCGCTGACCACGAGGCTCGGCAGCGCGAAGCTGTCGGTGTCCGTGTCGCCGTCGGTGAAGCAGTCGTAGGGGAGGGATTCGTTGGTGGTCGGGTCGGTGCAGACCGAGAAGGTCCAGCTCGCGAGGTTCAGGTCGACGCCGCTGTTGTTGTAGATCTCGACCCACTCGTAGCTGACCGCGCCTGACACGAAGTACTCGGTGATGACGATGTCGCCGTCGCCGATGCCGTCTTCGTCGTAGAAGCCGTCGCAGTCGTTGTCGATGAGGTTGCCGTTCGTGGCGTCGGCCGCGGTCGGGTACACCGATGCGCTGGCGTCGTCGCAGTCGCCGGTGACGGGGGCGCCGGTGCCGGTCGTGCAGTTGGTGGTCGAGCCGTCCACCACGGTGGCGGTCCCGTAGTTGTCGTTGTCGCTGTCCTGGTAGCAGGAGTCGAAGCCGTCGCAGTCCTCGTCGTCGTTGTTCGCGACGGTCTCGGTGGCGCCGGGGTAGTCGCCGCTGCTCGCGTCGTCACAGTCGGTGGACACGGCGGCGCCGGTGCCCGACACGCAGTCGAGCGTGGAGCCGTCAACGACGACGGTGGTGCCGTAGCCGTCGTTGTCGCTGTCGGTGTAGCAGGAGTCCACACCGTCGCAGTCCTCGTCGTCGCCGTTGGCGACGGTCTCGGTGGCGCCGGGGTAGTCGCCGCTGCTCGCGTCGTCACAGTCGGTGGACACGGTGGCGCCGGTGCCGGACGCGCAGTCGAGCGTGGAGCCGTCGACGACAACGGTAGTGCCGTAGCCGTCGTTGTCGCTGTCGGTGTAGCAGGAGTCGACCCCGTCGCAGTCTTCGTCGTCGCCGTTGGCGACGGTCTCGGAGGCGCCCGGGTAGTCGCTGCTGCTCGCGTCGTCGCAGTCAGTGGAGACCGGCGCGCCGGTGCCGGTGGTGCAGTTCAGCGAGCTGCCGTCGACGACGACGGTGGTGCCGTAGTTGTCGCTGTCGCTGTCGGTGTAGCAGGAGTCCACCCCGTCGCAGTCCTCGTCGTCGCCGTTGGCGACGGTCTCGGAGGCGCCGGGGTAATCGGCGTCGCTCGCGTCGTCGCAGTCCGTGCGGTCGGTCACCCAGGTCTGCGAGCCGGTGGTGGGGTTGTCGCAATACGCCGCACCGGAGTGGCTCGAGTCGCCGTAGTTGTCGCGGTCATCGTCGTGGTAGAAGGTGGTCTTTCCGCTGGAGGCCGCGCTCGAGTCGTTGTTGTCGGCGGTGCCGTCGCAGTCCTCGTCCGTGTTCGCGCTGTCGCAGATCTCGGTCGCGGCGGGGTTGATCACCGCCACGCCGTCGTTGCAGTCGTCGTCGTTGAGGGCGTCGTAGTTCGTCGCGACCTGGGCGTTGCACCAGCACTGGCTCGTGGTCGCGCCGTACGTGTCGCCGTCGGTGTCGAGGTAGAACACGTCGCAGTCGGTGGCGTTCTGGAGGTCGAGGCTGCCGTCGCAGTTGTCGTCGTCCGTCGTGCCGCAGTCTTCGTTGGTGCTCGGCGCCGGGTTGATGATCGCGCTCGCGTCGTCGCAGTCGGTGCCCGTGCTCAGGCGGTCCGAGTCGTACCCGTCGTAGTCGGCGTCCCAGTCGCTGTTCCCGGCGCAGTCCGAGTCGGTGTCGTCGTACCAGGTGTCGGGCGCGTCCGGGTAGATGCTGGAGTCGGCGTCGTCGCAGTCGAGGCCGAACACGCCGGAGCGGTCCGGGAACCTGTCGCTCGCGTCGCCGTCGTCGTCGAAGTCGAAGTCGGAGTCGCCCGCGCAGTCGGCGTCCACGCCGTCGTAGGGTTGGTCGTCCGCGTCGGGATTCACCTGGTCGGACGCCGGCTGGCGGTACCCGTTGATGACGTCGTACCCGCTGGGCGTCACCTCGAAGTCGTCCCAGCAGTCGTCGCCGCCGTACGCGGCCGACGTGTGGCCGTCGAGATCCTTGTCGTAGAGGTTCCCGTCGCAGTTTTCGTCGCTTCCGTTGTACCAGATCTCCTCGACGTCCGGGTTCGGGTAGATCGCGGCGTTGGTGTCGTCGCACTCGGCGTCGAGGTTGTACCCGTCGAGATCCTGGTCGTAGTCGCTCCAGGCGTCGCAGTCCTGATCGGTGCCGTCGTACCAGGTCTCCACGGCGGACGGGTTGATCACGCCGGGGGCGAACGGCTCCGTCGTGACGACGCCGCTCTCCGGGTACGCGTCGAGCTCCACGGAGTCGTAGCAGTCGTCGCCCACGGAGCCGTCGCGTTGGCGGTGGTCCGTGTTGGAGGTGTCGAACCCGTCGCCGTCGTCGTCGAAGTCGGAGAGGCCGTCGCAGTTGGCGTCGACCCCGTCGTACGAGATGTCGGTCGAGTCGGGGAAGACCGACGCCGCGGTCAGCGCCGGGAACCCGTTGAGGGCGTCGAAGCCTTCGGGAACCAGGTCGGGGTCGTCCCAGCAGTCGGCGCCGCCGTGCGCGACGCTCTCAAAGCCGTCGCCGTCCTTGTCGTAGTCCGAGGCGCCGTCGCAGTTCTGATCGATCCCGTCGTACCAGATCTCCGCGGCCCCGGGGCCGACGTCTCCACCGCCGTCCGGGGCGTCGAAGCAATCCCCTTCGAGGATCGTGCGCCCGTCCCCGTCCTCGTCCCGAAGGCCCCAGGACGAACCACAGCCGGCGGCCAGGGGGAGGAGGAGGAGCGTGAGGCGAAGCATGCGCGACCCGGGAGACGGAGTAGCATAGATCAGAGGCCGAACGGGCGGCAACCGCTCGACCTCCGCCACCGGACTCCGGCCCGCGGGGATTCGTCGTCAAAACCCGTCAACACGGAGCGCGTGCTCGTCCCGTTTTCGACACGAGACGGCGCGCAGGTTAGCCCTGCGACCCGCCGAACATGGGGCTCATCGCAGATGATTGAGGTTCAAGGGCTAACGAAACGATACGGCTCGATGGTCGCCGTCGAGGACCTCTCGTTCAACGTGGCGCGCGGCGAAGTCGTGGGCTTCCTGGGCCCGAACGGTGCAGGCAAGAGCACGACGATGCGCATCATCTCCGGCTCGCTCGGAGCGTCGTCCGGCACCGCCAAGGTCGGCGGCATCGACGTCGCGAACGAGCCTCGGAAGGTGCAGGCCATGCTCGGCTATGCGCCGGAAGTGCCGCCGGTCTACACGAACATGACCGTGAAGGACTACGTCAGCTTCGCGGCCACGCTCAAGCGCGTCCCGGACGTGGAAGCCGCCACGAAGCTCGCGCTCGGCCGCGTCGGGCTCGACAAGGTCGCCTCCCGCCTCATCGACCACCTCTCGAAGGGCTACCGGCAGCGCGTCGGCCTCGCCCAGGCGCTCGTGCACGACCCGAAGGTGCTCGTCCTCGACGAGCCCACCTCCGGCCTCGATCCCGCCCAGCGCGTCGAGATCCGCAACCTCCTCGCCGAGCTCGCGCATGGCGACCGCACGGTTGTGCTCTCCACCCACGTGCTCGGGGAGATCGAGGCGATCTGCTCGCGCGTCATCATCATCAACCGCGGCCGCATCGTCGCCCAGGACGAGCTGGCGCGCCTCGGCCAGCCCGGCCGCGCGGTGCGCATCGAGCTGGCGCGACGCGGGGACGAGGCGCTGGCCGCGCTCCGCGGCATCCCGGGGTGCGCGAGCGTCGAAGACATCGAAGGGAAGTACGTCGTCCGCGGCGAAACCGACCTCCGCGAGGCCGTCGCCCGCGCCGCCGTTCCGTTCGGGCTCCTCGAGATGGCGGGCCGCGAACGCCTCGAAGACATCTACTTGCGGTTGACGGCCGGAGGTGCCGCTTGAAGAGCGTGCTGGCGATCGCGCGGCGGGAGGTCTCCGCCTACCTCACCAACCCCATGGGCTGGATCATCCTCTGCGGCTTCGTGATCATGTGGGGGATCTTCTTCACGATCATGCTGTTCGGGTACAACCAGGCCGCGGCCGAGGCGGTGATGAACCCCTTCGGCGCCGACCAGATGAACGTCAACGACATGGTCGTCTCCCCGCTGTTCGGGAACATGAGCGTCATCGCGATGTTGGCGTCCCCCGCCCTCGCGATGCGGCTCATCGCGGAGGACCGCCGAAACCGGAGCATCGAGCTGCTCCTGACTTCGCCGGTCACGTCCACCCAGATCGTGCTCGGGAAGTTCCTCGGCGCCATCGGCTTCGCGGCCGTGCTCGGCGCCACCACGCTGTTGTACGCGGGCATCCTGATGTGGCTCGGCGAGCCCGACCTGGGCGTGCTCGGTGCCAACTACCTCGGGTTCTTCCTCATCTTCGGGACGTTCCTCGCGGCGGGTCTCTTCGCGTCTTCGCTGACGGAGAACCAGGTGCTCGCCCTGGTGCTCGCCTTCGGGTTCAACCTCGTCATCTGGATTATCGGCTGGGTGGGCTCGCTCCTCGACGAGGGCAAGCTCAAGACCACCATCGAGTACATCTCGATGCTCGAGCACATCGAGCAGATGAGCAAGGGCGTGATCCAGACCCAGGACCTCGTCTACTTCGTGACCTTCATCGGCTTCTTCCTGTTTGCGACGGTGCAACGGGTCGAAGCCCTCCGGTGGCGCTGATGTTCGCGTTGCGCGCGCTCGGCTGGCTCTTCGGGCTGGTCGGCTTCTTCATGCTCGTCGTCACGGGCCTCGCGTTCGGCTTCCTCGATGACCCGCCCATGGCGATCAAGGTCCTCGGCGGCGTCGGCGCCGCGATGATCGCCGGGTGGCTGATGCTCGACTGGGGTTCGTTGTCGAACCTCGGCAAGGACCAAACCGTCCTGCGGAGCACCACGGCCTCCCTCACCGCGCTCGTGGCGCTCGGCGTGGCGGTCACGGCGAACATGGTGGGCTTCCGGTACCACCACCGCTGGGATCTCACCGAGACCAAGCGGTACACCCTCGCCGAGCAGAGCATCTCGACGGTGAAGGGGCTCGACAAGGAGGTCGAGGTCATCGCCTTCTTCCGCTCGGGCTGGCCCGAGGGCGACAACTTCCGCGACCTCATGGCTCGCTACCAGGAGCACACCACGCTCCTGAAGGTCGACTACTACGACCCGTACGCGAACCCCACGATGGCCGAGCAGAACAAGGTGATGTCCGACGCCGGCACGGTCATCGTGAAGGTGGGCGACAACGTCCAGCGCCTCGAGACCAGCTTCGAGGAAGAGGCGTTCACCAACGCGCTCGTTCGGGTCACGTCCGACACCCAGCACGCCGTTTGTTTCGTGGGCGGGCACGGCGAGCGCGAAGCCGATGACGACGCCTCCCCCGAGGGTCTCGGTATCCTCAAGCTCAAGCTCGAGGGCACGAACTACAAGACGAGCACCATCGCGCTCCTCACCACGCCGCCCACCCCCGACGCGTGCGCCGTGGTGGTGCTCGCCTCGCCGCGCACCGAGCTGCTCCCCAACGAGCGCGATCGGCTCGCGCAGTACGTGGCCGCGGGCGGCTCGCTCGTCGTCGCCCTCGACCCCCTCACCGTGCCCGAGACCGCCGCCGACTTCGCGCGGTACGGCCTGGACATCGGCGAGGATGTCGTCATCGAAGCCGACCCCTACCGTCAGACCGACGGCGGCCCCACCTACGTGCTCCTCGACGGCTCCAGCTACGACATCCACCCCGTCACCTCGAAGCTCCAGGGCGTCGCGATCCTCGCGCTCGCGCGCTCCGTGGGCAAGGGCGAGGAAGTCCCCGGCCTGAACGTCCAGGTGATCGCGTCCGCCTCGGAGTCGAGCTGGGCCGAGACCGCGCTCCAGGAGCCGCCGGACACGTGGAAGGGCGACGCCGGCGTGGACATCGTGGGCAAGGTGCCGCTCGTCGCCACCGTCGAAGTCACCGAGCCCGCCGCGCTCCGCACCGTCACCGAGGCGGCCGCGGTCGTCTCCCCGGACGGCGCCGCCCCGGCCCCCGTCGTCTCCGCGGCGCCCGAGCTCGCGAAGAAAGCCGGCGGAAAGGTGGTCGTCTACGGAGACGGCGACTTCTTGTCGAACAAGCTCGTCACCGCCGCCACCAACCAGGACCTCGCGCTCAACGCCGTCGCCTGGATGGTCGGCGAAGAAGACCAGATCAGCATCCGCCCGAACGAAGCGGGCAAGGGCAAGCTCACGCTGAACGTCGTGACGCTTTTCCTCTCGGCGGTCCTGGTCCTCGTGGTGGCCCCCGGGCTCACCATCATCGGCGCGGTCGGCACGTGGGTTCAGCGCCGGCGGATGTAGGGACGGGCACCCGTCCGTACCCCCGGGCCGGCGCGAAGGATGGGCGGACTACGCCTGCCGAGCGGCGGCGTGGACGCGTTCGGAGCCGGCGGCTACAGTGCCGCCCGAGGGAACCATGAACACGCCCGCCGACATCATCGACCTCGCGGTCGCCATCGAGCTCGAGTGCGCGGCCCTCTACGAAGTCTTCGCGCGGTGCTTCGGCGCGCGCGACGAGGTCGCGTACTTCTGGCGCCTGTACGCGGAAGCCGAGCGGTACCACGCCGCGAGCATCCGCATCCACCAGGCCGCCTTTGCCGGCGATCAAGGCGAGAAGCTCGATGTCGGCGTGGCCGAGGCCGCGCTTGTGCTCGCCGAGATTCGCGGCATGCGCGAGGGCTACGAGCGCACCCCGCCGACGATCCTCGAGGCCCTCCGCGCGGCGCGGCGTGTCGAGGAGTCGAGCGCCGAGCTCCACGGGCGCACCCAGTTCTTCAAGCTCCACCCGCACTTTGCCGAGCTCTTCCAGCAGATGGCCGACGAAGACCGTGCCCACCGCGACGTGCTTGCCACCGCCGAGCAGCGGTTCGGCGCGGCGTAGAGCGGGAACGGGCGGGTTCCCCCTCTCGGCGCCCGGGGAGCGGAAGGCAAGCCGAGACGAGGGCGGGGGTGCCCCAAAACGAAGCGCGGCGAGCCCGAGGGCCCGCCGCGTGCTCGCCGTAGCTCGGCGTTCAGCCCAGGATCTTCTGAAGCTGCATCGCGAGGCCCACGTTGGAGGCCTTGAGCTTGCCGGTCATGAAGAGCTGCATGGCGTAGCTCGGGTTGTCGAGGAGCTTCTCCCAGTCGGCCTTCGCCACGGTGATGACGCAGCCGGCGTTCTCGGCCGCGCCTTCGCGCACGGCGCCGGGGGGCGTGAGGAGGTCGATGGTCCAGGTGCCCGCGCCCGTGATGTCGAACTGGAAGATCGCCTTGACCGAGGCGGCCAGGTCGGGCTTGGCCACAAGCTTCTCGGGCATGTACTTCTCGAAGAATTCGCTGGTCTCAGCCATGGGGTCGTCCGGGGTGACGGACGGTCTTATCGCTTTCGTCGCAGGCCCGGCAACCTTCCGATCCACGACGCGAGCGTCTGTCTTGATCCGAGGGCGCCGTCGTCCCAGCGGTCGGGCAGGTGCTCCCAGGCGCGCAGGCGTGCGTGCGCCGCGGCGCCGCCGATCCATCGCCAGGCCCAGCGGCCGCCGAAACGATCGACGACGAGGGCGCCGAGCTGCTCGGTGGTGAGGCGCTCGGGGCCGCGGAGGACGTGAACGCCGCCGGCGTCCGCGAGGCGGTTGGCGGCGCGCGCGGCGTCCTCCAGGAGGAGCGGAAGGAACGGCGGGAGGCCGCGCGGCAGCCGCACCACGCCGCGCTCGCGGAGCGTCGTGACGAGCGGCCATATGCAGTCGTCGTCGGTGCCGACGAGAGGGCCGAAGCGGAGCACGGTTGTCCGGGGCGCGGCGGCGAGGAGCGCCGTGCCGGCCGTGAACGCGTCGATCGCGGGCTCGTCCGCGCCGGCGGGGCCGCACACGGTCACAGACGCCGCGCCGTCGCGCCACGCGGCGAGGGCGAGGCGCGGCACGCTCTCGCCCCAGAGGGCGGCCGCGTCGCTCGGGCGGCGCGGGGACAAGGCGACGAGGACGCGAGCGCCCTGGAGCGAGAACGCCGGCGGCGCGCCGGGCTCCCATGCCCGCCAGAGGCCGGCGTGCGGGCGCGGGGTCGGGGACGCCACGAGGACGCGGGCGCCGGTCGAGGCGGCGTGGCGCGCGACGGCGGAGCCGAGGTGCCCCCCGCCGAAGACCACGAGGTCCGCGACGGGCATCAGGCCGCGCGATCGAGCCGCGCGACGAAGGCGCGCGCGCGCTCGCCGGTGACGGCGAACGTGCCGAGCGGCGGCTCGTGCCAGCCGTGCCAGTCCGACCCGCCCGTGAGCAGGAGGGCGTGCTTCTCGGCGAGCGCCTTCAGCCCGTTCCGGGTGCGCCGGTCGACGTGCGGCCGGACACCTTCGAGCCCTTCGAGGCCGGCCTTCACGAACTCTGCGGTCCACGCCTGGGCGTCGGCGAGCGACGGGTGCGCCCAGCTCGTGACCGCGCCGGCGTCGCGGGCGGTCCGGATGGCGTCGACGAACGAGAGCTCGATGAGCGGCACCACCGACGAACCGCCGAGCAGGGCGAACCCCTCCCGCATGTCCTTGACGTGGTGGGCTTCCTTCAGCGCGTGGAACAGGTGGTGCCGCGTCAAGCTTCGCTCGCCGGCGTGGGCGGCGTTGTCCGCCGCGGGGAGGTCCGGGAAGCCGAGCTTCTCGCGCGCGGCGTCGTAGCGCGCGGCGCGGGCCTTCGCGCGCTCGCGCAGGAAGTGCTGGAACGAAGTGGGCATCTCGGCGGGGAAGTACACCAGCAGGTGCAGCTCGCGGCCGGCGTGGTGTCCCGAGATCTCGGCGGCGGCGATAACGCGAACGCTGTGTCCGTCGCCGGTGTGGACGCCGGGCGCCAAGACGTTGGGGAGGTCGTGGTCGGCCACCGCGATGAGGTCGAGGCGCCCCGCGAGCGCCCGCTCGAGGAGCTCGTCCGGCGGGAAGCGCCCGTCGGATCGGTCGGTGTGCATGTGGAGATCGATGCGGCCCGGATCTTCTCCGGCGGGCCGCTCAGTCCTGGGCTTCGAGCGCATCGAGCATCCGTCCGTGGGCGTCGACCAGCGCGCGCATCTGCGCGAGGTGGTGGAGCCGCGTGGATTTGAGCTGCATCAGCTCGTCCTGGAGCGCCCGGCGCTCCTCGTGCACGGCCGAGAGGATGCGTTCGGCGTCGAGGCGCGCCTCGCCGAGGAGTACATCTGCTTCACGACGGGCAGTGTTCTCGAGGTCCACCGACATCCTGCGCGCGAGCACCAGCGTCTGGCGGATCTCGTCCTGTTCCGCCCGGAGGCCGTCCACCGCGGCGTCGAGGGCCCGCAGCTCTTCACGGAGCCGGTGGCTCTCCTTGAGGGAGGCCTCCCAGGCTTCTCGAATCTCGTCGAGGAAGCGGTTCACCTCTTCAGGGTCGTACCCGCCCTTGCGGGCTGGTCCGAACTGCTTCTGGAGGATGTCCAGGGGGGTCAGCGGCATGGCGGGGGAGTATCCCACGGGGAGCCCGGCGGCGTGTGGTCGTGCGTCATGGCACGCCCTGTACAGCCGCCTCCGGGTACCGCTCGCGCAGCCGCTCGACGAGCACGTCCACCGGGCGCTCCGCGCCGGGCGGCAGCACGCCGAGCACGCGGTCGAGCCCGTCGAGCGCGCGCGGCCCGGCGACGACCACGAAGGCGTCCGCGTCGGCCGTGACCCGGTAGCGCCCGTCGCCTGTCGCGAGCTGGCCCTTGTCGCCTGGGGTGCCGCTGTGAAACACCACCTCGGCCCGGCCCGCGCGCAGCGCGATGACCTCGACCCACGCGGCCTCGTCGGTGTCGAACACCACGCTCCCGGGCTCGACCGCGGCGTGGAGCGGCATGGCGGCGCCGTCCACCGAGCGGAGGGTCCAAACGCCCGCGGCCGCGGCGAGCACCGCGGCGAGGCCGGCGCCGACCCACCACCGCGCCGCGGAGGGGGGCGGGGGGAGTGGCTCGGGGAGCGGATCGAGACCGTCGGCCTCGCCCCATCCGAGGCCCTGAATCCGGGCGAGCACCTGGTCCGGGCCCGGGCCGACGACTGCGCGGGGCACCCAGCGCCCCTGCACCGTGCGCTTCAGGATGCGCATGCGCGCCGCCGGCGGCGCCCCGCGCTCGGCGGCGTCGATCAGGATCGCGGGGACGTCCGCTCGGGTCGCGTCGACGAGCAGCATGTCGTCGACAAGGAGCCGGCCTGCGTCGCCGAAGGCCCGGGCCAGCGCGCGGAGGTGGCGCCGGGCGTCGGGGTGCACGCCGATACACACGAGGTCGAGCGTCCCGGTGGGGAGGCAGGCGCCGTCTTCCGGGGGGAAGAGGTCGCCCGGGGAGAGCACCCCTTCGCGGAACATCCGCAGCGCCCGCGAGCAGCGCGGGCAGTCGTCGGCGTGGACGCGCCCGGCCTCGGTGGCGAGGCCTCCGGGCCCGGGGCACAGGTCGCCGGCGGCGGTGGCGATGCGGACAATGAGGCGGTCGAGGCGCGCGGGGTCCCACCCCTCAACCGAAACGCCGTCCTCCGCGAGCACGGCCCGCACGAGCTCGCGCACGGCGTCGCGCGCGCCTCGGAGCAGCGCGGTCTCGAGCGACGTGCGCCGCTCGACCTCTTCGAGCGGGAGGCCGTCCGCGTAGTGGAGGCGGAGCACCGCCTCGTGGAACGAGTCCGACGCCGCCAACACCGACTGGCGCCACGCCGGCGTCGGCAGGATGTCGAGATCGGGGTCGAGCTCGAACGGCTGGTACCGCCCGGCCGAGCGCCCGAGGTAGTCGTCAACCGCGGCGGTCGCGACGGCCTCGGCGTCGGCGAGATCGGCCCCGGGGGGGAGGCGCCACAACGCGTGGTCGCGCGCGGCGCGGAGCGTGGGCGGGCGAACGTCCACCCGCGACCGGATCAGATCCCAGGCGACACGGATGGTTACGGGACCCCAGAGCCGACGGAGCGGGTCGACAGGGGGCGCCTGGCGGGGGGCGGCGGGGGGGGCTTCCATCGGCGTGCTGGGCCCGGACGCGAAGCGCCGGGTCTCGACGCAACTATCGCGGAGCCCGCCTTCAGGTGGACGTCACCACGTGGATTACGCGGCTTCGTCCTGTGCGGCACGGGGCCCGGACACGCTCAGCAGGTCGTTGATGACGGCCGCCGTCGCCACGCTCGCCAGTTCCTCGTCGCCGTACTGCGCGAGGAACTGCTCGTAGATGGTCGAGATGAGCTCACCGAGGTTCGTGTTGATGGACATCTTGCCCTCCTGGAGCCCCCGGGGGGCTACCGCTTGTTAGCAATGCAAGCGCCGTGCCGAAGACCGCGTTTCGGGGAACCCCGAACCCATCGGCCTCCTCTCTTCAATACGCACGGAGGGGGGTGTTCGGCTGTCGGACGATGTCAAGATTCCGGGACGATTCCGCGGGGAGAAGCGGCAACCACGAGGAGGTGCACCTCCGCCGCACCCGCCGAGAGCAGCGCCTCCGCGCATGCCCTCGCGGTGCTCCCCGTCGTGACCACGTCGTCCACGAGGAGCACGCGACCGCGTACGGCGCAGGTCGCCCGGAAGGCCGCCCGGGCGTTCTCGACGCGGGCGCGACGCCCGAGGCTGGCCTGCGGTGTGGCGCGCCGCCGCGACAGGGGGTGGAACAGCGGCAGCCCCTGATGGGAGGCCACGGGGTGGGCGAGGAGGTCCGCGGGGTTCACGCCGCGCACGAGGCGGCGCCAGGGGCTCGAGGGGACCGCGACCACGCTGTCGTACCGGGTGACCTGGATTCGACGGCCGCAGTGGCGCCCCAGGGCCCAGAGGACGGCTTCGTTGCCACCGTACTTGCCGGCCCGGATCATCGCGCCGACGGGGCCGGCGTACGCCCCGAGGTACAGCCCGGAGGTCACGCCGGGCGGCAGGAGCGGCAGCGGGAGGAGCACGTCGGGGACGCCCTCCGCGCAGGCTCTACACAGGAACCCGTCCAGCGCGCTGCGAAGGTGGACGGTGGGGGACGCATCGCAGGCGACGCATCGATCGGTGCCGAGAGAGGAGACAACCTGAAGCATGGGCGATCCATGCTCACCGCGGCAACCGCCGTCAATCAAGGTATTTAGGGGAGTTTCGGCGTTTCGACTTATTGGTTTTTTTGGATTGTCCGGATCGCAGCGGTCCTCCCGGCAAAATCTTCCGATCGCGCCCGATCTGCCGTGTGAAAAAAAAGTAGGCGGACAGAATTGGTGCTTTCCCGCGAATTTTGGGGTTCAGCCGTGATGGTAGGGCTCACCCGCACGGATCGTGCACGCTCGGTAGATCTGCTCCACGAGCATGACCCTCGCCACGGCGTGGGCGAGCACCATCGACGAGAGCCGGACGGTCCGCCACGCGCGTTCCCGCACGACC
>CAXNIN010000023.1:0-23629 GCA_964202365.1 Myxococcota bacterium
GCGCGCCGGTCGACACCGCCACCCCGCCCGACACCGACACCAGCGTCCCCGCCACCGACGACGACCGCGACGGCTACTCCGAAGACGACGGCGACTGCGACGACGCCGACCGCCGCGTGAACCCCGGCGCGGCCGAGCGCTGCGGCAACGCCGTCGACGAGAACTGCGACGGCGTGGCCGAGGATTGCCCCGAGCCCGACACCGGCGTGATGCAGTTCATGTTCATCGCCGACATGACGGTCTGCGAGGACAGTACCTACGTCCAGGGACACTTTGGCTACGAGTTTCTCTCCGTTCGCGACGGAAGCTCGCTGTGCGCGGTGATGGGCGAGCTCGAGTACGAGGGCGCCGCCCCGCGCGGCTGCCCCGACTGCGACTGGTCGTTCGACCTCTCCGCCATCCAGAACTCCGCCGCTGGCGGCACGTACTGCGACCAGGTCGGCATCGCCGACGGCTACCTCGACGGCTACATCGACTACTCGTGGGGCTTCGCCGAGACGTACTACTACGACTACGGCGGCACTCCGATCCCGTTCGAGAACACCGTTCTCCTCTACACCGACTACTGGTTCCCGTTCTCGTTCAATTACGGAGGTCGGGACTGGGTGGAAGGCGACAGCTACTACTGGGCGAGCACCCGGCCCGTGATCAGCGGCGGGGAATACGTCTACTACTATTATTACCGGTAGTACGCGAGCAGTTGGGGCGGGCGCCGGCCTCTCGGCGTCCGAGGGGCGTCGCGAGCCAGGACTAGCGGCGGCGCGGCGCGGGCCACCGCCGGCGCGGCGGGTTACCGCCCGGTGGAGGATTCCGCATGTCCGTCCTTTGGCTCGCCGCTTTCTTCGCCTGCACCGCGCCCAAGGGCGCTGAGGACACCGGCGTCGCGCCGCGCGCGTTCTCGGACTGCGACCCGATCTCCTACGACTATTGCGCCCTGCCGTACCCCTCGTCGTTCTACCTGCGGGAAGACGCGTCGACCGTGACGGGCTTCCGAGTCAACCTCGGCGCGACCACCATCCCCGAGACGCACCAGGGGTACCAGCCGCCGCCCGATCTGTGGAACGAGCTGGACGGGTTCTCGCCGATGGGGCCGCTCCTGGCGCGGTTCCCGAACCTCTCGCTCGACGGCATCCCGCGGCACGACAACATCGCGGCGTCCGTCGCGGACGGCGCGCCGATCGTGCTCCTCGACATGGAATCCGGCGAGCGCGTGCCGTACTTCGCCGAGCTCGACATGGCCGGCGAGCACGTCGCCGGGCGCGAGTTCCTCATCATCCGCCCGGTGGTGCCCCTCCAGAACGGCCACCGCTACACGGTCGGCATCCGCAACCTCGTGGACACCAGCGGCGCGCCCATCGCGGCGTCTGAGGGCTACGCCGCGCTGCGCGACGGCACCGCCACCGACAACTGGGACATCGAGGGCCGGCGCGCCACGTACGACGCCATCTACGCCACGCTCGAGCAGGACGGCTGGTCGCGCGACGAGACCGTGCTCGCCTGGGACTTCGTGGTCGCGAGCAAGGAGAAGATCACCGGCCGCGCCGTGTGGATGCGCGACGACCTGCTCGCGACGCTCCCCGACGGCGGCCCCGCGTACACGATCGACGCCGTCACCGACGAGGTGAGCGACACGATCTACCGGGAGATCCGCGGGCGGTTCACGGTGCCGCTCTACCTCGAGGCCGACGAGCCGGGCACGCTGCTCACGCGCGACGACAACGGCATGCCGTACCAGAACGGCACCACCGAGGTGGACTTCACCATCCGCATCCCGCGCACCGCCGTCGAGAATCCCCGGCCGCTCAAGCTCCTTCAGTACGGCCACGGCCTGCTCGGAAGCCAGGGCGAGGTGGGCTCGGGCTACCTCGGCGAGATGGCGAACCGGTACGGGTACATCCTGTTCGCGGTGAATTGGCGGGGCATGGACGAGGACGACTACGAGTCCATCATGCTCATGCTGGTCCAGGAGATCGGCCGCTTCGCGATCATCCCCGAGGGGGGCCACCAGGGCCTCGTCGAGTTCGTCGGGGCGGCCGCGATGATGCAGGGGGACATGGCCGCTGACGCGAACCTCGCGTTCCCCGACCCCGGCACCGGCGAATCCGTGTCCGTCGTCGACACCTCCGAAGTGCTCTACTACGGGAATTCGCAGGGCGGAATCCTCGGCGGCGTGTACCTCGCGATGTCGCCGGTCATCGAGCGGGGCGTGCTCGGCGTGCCCGGCATGCCCTACAGCCTCCTGCTGTCGCGTTCGGTCGACTTCTCTCCGTTCTTCGCGCTCTTCCAGGGTATCTACCGCGACCAGGAGGACATCAGCTTCTGGATGGCGCTGCTCCAGAACCTCTGGGACTCCGCGGAGCCCGCCGGCTGGGGCAACCAGATGATCAACGACCCGATCGACGGCGTGCCCGTGAAGCAGGTGCTCCTCCAGGACGCCCTCGGCGACGCGCAGGTGAGCACGATCGGGGCGCAGAACATGGCCCGCGCCTATGGCGCCGCTCTCATCGACGCCCCCGTGGACGACATCTACGGCCTCGCCACCGAGCCGTCGGGCTTCGTGGGCTCGGCACTCGTGGAGTACGCGCACGGCGCGCCCGAGGTGCCCTTCACCAACGTGCCGCCGAGCAACGGCGTCGACACGCACGAGGACACCCGGCGCACCTTCGCGGCGCAGGAGCAACTCAATACGTTCCTCACGACGGGCGTGATCGTCAACTACTGCGATGGACCCTGCGATCCTGAGTAGGCCTCACCCGGGGGGCCCCAGCCGCGCTGCGGCTTGAACGCCCCGCCCGGGGTGCGCACCCTCCACCCGAGGAGGGAGCGCATGCACTCCAACATTCTATGGCTCGCGACGGGCGAGATGCCCGACCGCGCGCCGCTCTCGGCGGACACCCGTGCCGACGTGTGCGTGATCGGCGCGGGGATCGCCGGGCTCTCGTGCGCCTATCTGCTCGCGCGGGAGGGCCGGAGCGTGGTGGTGCTCGACCACGGGCGGGTCGCCGGCGGGGAGACGCGTCACACCACCGCGCACCTCTCGAACGCGATGGACGACCGGTTCACGAAGCTGGAGAAGCTTCACGGCCGGGACGGCGCGCGGCTCGCCTCCGAGAGCCACGCCGCGGCCATCACCCGCATCGAGGCCATCGTCGCCGAGGAAGACATCGCCTGCGACTTCGACCGGGTCGACGGCTACCTCTTCGCGGCGCCGGGGCGGCCCACCGCCGTGCTCTCGCGGGAGCTCGCCGCGGCCCGCCGCGCCAAGGTGGACGTCGAGATGGTGGCGCGCGCGCCGATCGACGGGTTCGACACGGGCCCGTGCCTGCGCTTTCCCCGGCAAGGGCAGTTTCACCCGGTGAAGTATCTGCACGGGCTCGCCATCGCGTTCGAGCGCTTCGGCGGCCGCATCTTCTGCGGGACGCACGTCACCGGAGTGCACGGCGGCGCCGAGGCGGAGATCCTCACCGCGGACGGCCCCGTGGTTCGCGCACACGCGGCCATCGTGGCGACGAACTCGCCGATCAACAACCGGTTCGCGCTCCACACGCGCCAGGTGCCCTACCGGACGTTCGTCATCGGCGCGATGGTGCCGAAACACGCGGTGACGAAGGCGCTCTTCTGGGATGACTGCGACCCCTACCGCTACGTGCGCCTGGAGGGGCTCGTGGACACCACGCTCGACTGCGACGTGCTCGTGGTCGGCGGCGAGGACGAGCGCACCGGACGCGTGCGGGACGACGAGGCGCGCTACGCGCGCTTGGAGGGGTGGGCGCGCGCGCGGTGGCCCGTGATGGGCGAGGTGAAGTTCCGGTGGTCGGGCCAGGTGTACGAGCCGGCGGACGGCCTCGCCTTCATCGGGCGAAACCCGATGGACGCCGACAACATCTACGTGGTGACGGGCGACTCGGGGCAGGGGATGACCCACGGCACGATCGCGGGCATGTTGCTGACGGACCTCGTGTGTGGTCGAAGCAACCCCTGGACCAAGCTCTACGATCCAGCGCGGGTGCGCCTCGCCTCGGCCGGGGAGTACGCGCGCGACACCCTGGGCACGGCCGCTCAGTACGCCGACTGGCTCACGCCCGGCGAGGCCGGCGGCGTGGACGCAATCCGCCCCGGCGAGGGCGCCGTGGTTCGCCGCGGGCTCCAGAAGCTCGCCGCCTTCAAGGACGAAGATGGCGTTCTGCACGTGCGGAGCGCGACGTGCACGCACCTCGGGTGCGTCGTGGCGTGGAACCGGTCCGACCGGAGCTGGGAGTGCCCGTGCCACGGCTCGCGGTTCGACCGCTACGGCAAGGTGATCAACGGGCCGGCTACCACGGACCTCGCCTCGGCGGACCCCCCGGAGCCGGAGGCCGTGCCGGTCTCGAAGAAGGTGCTCGAACCCGCGTAGCCCGCAGGGTCAGCGCGTGACGCCGTACAGGCGGCCGTGCCGGCCCCAGAGGTGGGAGACGAGGTCTTCCACGGGGTCGCGGTCGCCGACGACGCCGCGGAACAACACCGGGGCGTCCTCGAAGTGGCCTTTCTGGTGCACGTGCTCGCGCAGCCAGCCGAGCACTTCGGAGAAGTCGCCGCGCTCGACGTTGCGCCACAGGTCCGGCAGATCCTGCTGGATCTTCGCGCCGAAGCTGGCGGCGTAGAGATTGCCGACGGTGTAGCTCGGGAAATACCCGAACGCGCCGCCGGACCAGTGCACGTCCTGCAGGACACCCTCCTTGCGGGTGGGCGGGACGACGCCCACGACGCGCCGGTAGGCGTCCTCCCAGGCGCCGGGGAGATCCCGGGCCTGGAGCTTCCCTTCCATCAGCGCCACCTCGAGCTCGAAGCGCGCGATGATGTGGAGGTTGTACGTGGCCTCGTCCGCGAAGATGCGGATGAGCGAGCGCTCGACGCGGTTCATCGCGGCGTAGAGCGTGTCCGCCGAGACCGCGAGCGTGGGCCAGATGCCCTGCATGCGCGGCGCGAGGTAGCGGCAGAACGCCTCGGAGCGCCCGATGAAGTTCTCCCAGAAGCGCGACTGGGACTCGTGGAGGCCCATGCCGGCGGCCTTGTCGAGGCCCGTGCCCGCCCAGTGCGCCGGGAGGCCCTGCTCGTACATGGCGTGCCCGGCCTCGTGCACGGTGCCGCCGAGCGCGGCGAGGAAGTTGTCCGCGTGGAAGTGCGTCGTGATGCGCACATCTTCGGGGCTCATCCCGACGGTGAACGGGTGCTCCGAGAGGTCGAGCCGGCCGTGAACCCGGTCGAAGCCGAGATCGGTGAGCACGCGCTCGGAGAGCTTGCGCTGCCCGTCGACGTCGAGGAGCGCGTCGAACCCGGTGGGGTGCGGACGCGTGGTGACGGCGTCGAGGAAGCGGTTGAGCTCGCGCCCGAGGCGCTCGAACATCGGCCGGAGCTCGGCGAGCGTGGAGCCGGGGTCGTAGTCTTCGAGGAGGGCGTCGTAGGGGTGCTGGCCCGGGAGGCCCTGCCGCTCGGCCTGCTCGCGGGTGAGGTCGATGAGCTTCTGGAGGGGGGCTTCAAAGGGCGCGAAGTCGTTTGCTTCGCGCGCCTTCATCCACGCGGCGAAGCCCTCGGTGCGGGCGTGCGCGAGGTCCTCCACGAGGCGCGGCGGCAGGCACGTGGCGCGGCGGTACTTCCGGCGGGCGTTCCGCACGGCCGCGGCCTGCACGGCTTCGAGCTGCGCGGCCTCCAGCGTGTCGAGCCAGGTGCCCACGGCGGGATCGGTGAAGCGCTCGTGGTAGATGCGGCCGAGGACGGCGCTCTGCTTGCCGCGCGACGCGCCGCTGCCGGGCGGGAGGTAGGTCTGCTGGTCCCACTCCAGGAGCGCCATCGCGCCTCCAAGTGCGTCGAGCTCGTCGATGCGGCCCTTTAGCGATTCCCAGGCGATCATGGCGTTCCTCCAGGGCGCTATAACGGAGCGATGGCCCCGCCGCCCACGGTCACCCTGCCCGCCGCCGCCTCGCCCGAGGCCAACGCGCTGCTCACGACGATGCTCCGCGCGCTCCAGGGGGCGCTGCGGGCTCCCCCCGACGACGACGTCGCCCTGGAGTCCGCGCTGGACGAAGGAATGCGGGCGTATGACGCCTACCGTTTGCATGTGGAGACCGCCCACCCGATGAGCTGCCGCCGGGGGTGCACGGCCTGCTGCCACGACAACCCGCGGGGGGTGACGGGGGTGGAGATCGAACGGCTCGGGCGCGTCGTGGACACCTGGCCCGACGCCGCCGCCGTGCGCGAACGCTTCACGATGCTCGCCGCGCGTACGACCGACGCCGAGACCTGGCGCAGGCGCAACGAGCCCTGCCCGCTCCTCGACGCGGGCGGCGGGTGCCGGGCCTACGCCCACCGGCCAATCGCGTGCCGGGCGTTCGTGGCGCTCACGCCGCCCGAGTGGTGCGCCCCGGCGCACCCCTCCTACGGCGACCGCGTGAACCCGCACCTCGATCCTCCCGCGATCCTCCTGCAGATTTTGCAGGCGCTCTCCGCGCGCCGGGGCCTGTCCACCGCGACGGACCTTCACGGGGGGATGGCCCGTGGGCCGTCGCCGGCGCACCTCTCGCCGTCAGGGCAGGGTTAAGCGGCGTAAGGGGGGCGTTGCGGGGGGCTCGCCCCCCGCCCCAAGATGCCGCTGCACCTCCACGGGAACCTTCACGGATGGCGCTCCGCTGGAACGATGACGCGCGCACCCTCGATTTGGGGGTTCGAGACCTCATCGAGGTCGGGGACAGGCGCGCGCGCATCACGACGGCGCTCTCCGACCGTGCGCGGATGCGTGCCGGCGCCGAGCTGCACCGCGAGCGTCAGGCGGCCCGGGCGGAAGACGTCGCGAGCGAGGTTACGCTCCGGCACAGCATTGTCGTGCGCGGATGGACCTGTACGGTGCACGGCCGCGCGGATCTCGTGGCCGAGGAAGACGGGCGCACGGTGATCGAGGAGATCAAGTCCACCCTCCTCGGCGGCGACGCCCTTGCCCGCGCCGGGGGCTTTCCGGCCTGGGAGCGACAGCTCGCCTTCTACGTCAGCTTTGCCGCGGCCGCGCGCCGGCCGGACCCGGTCGGGCGGCTCCGGGTGGTGTCGCTCCTCGACGGCGCCGAGCGGGTGGTGAGCGTGGCGCTCGACGCGGGGTTGGACGCGTGGATGGCGGCGCGCCTCGACGGCCTCGTGCACGCGCGCGAGGAGCGGCTCGCGTGGCAGGCGCGGCGAAGGAACGGGCCCGTGCGGTTCGCGCACGACGCGGCCCGCCCGGGGCAGGACGAGATCGGCGGGGCGGTGGCGGACGCGGTGCACGAGGGCCGGCATCTTCTCCTCGTGGCTCCCACGGGCGTGGGGAAGACCGCGGCGGTGCTGCAGGGCGCGGTGCGCGCGACCGCGGCGACCGGGGCACGGCTCTGGTGGGCGACGGCGCGCACCACCCAACAGGCGATGGTGGAGCGCACGGCCGCGGAGATGGCGCGGCGGGGAACGCCGCTTCGAAGCGTCACGCTGCGCGCGCGGGAACGCGCCTGCCGGCGATACGGCGAGCCATGCGACCCCGGGGACTGCCCGCTCCTCACCCCCGCGCCCCACCTGGTCGACGCCGCGATCGACGCCCTGATCGCTTTAGGGACGCCCGACGCCGACGCCCTCGCGGCCGTGGCGGCGACGTACCGACTGTGCGCGTACGACCTCGCGTTGGAGTGGCTCCCGCGCTGCGACCTCGTCATCGCCGACTACAACTACGTGTTCGACCCCGGCGTGCGCCTGCGGGAGGCCCTCGCCGACGCCCCCTTCGTTGTGATCGTGGAAGAAGCACATCAGTTGCCCGATCGCGCGATGGACTGGGGCTCGCCCGCCCTCGACACTACGCTCGTGGCGCGGGCCCTCGAAGGGCTCCCCGACGACGACGACGGCGCGCCGTTCCTCGCGCTCGCCCACGAGATCGGCGAGGCGATCGGCGAGGCCGCGCTCCTCTCCACCGGCGAGGGCGACGCCACCGCCTCCATCGTGGAGGTGAACGCGCGGCGGTGGATCGCGCTGCGAGACGCGGTAGATGCACTCGGCATCGCGCATGCCGCGCTGCGTGCGTCGCAAGACGAGGCGCTGCTCGCCGACCCCTGGGTGGACCTCGCCCGGGCCGTGCACCGCTTCGTGTCCGCCCTGGAGCGCGCCGGGGACGAGACCGTCGCCCTCTGGTCGGGCGCCCCCGCGATCCTGCCCGGAACGCGGCGCGAGCTTCCCGGCGGGCGGCTCGCGTTGTCCTGCCGCGATCCGGCGCGCGTGCTCGGGCCGAGCTTCACGGACGCGCGCGCGACCGTCGCGATCAGCGCGACGCTCGACCCGACGTGGTTCTTTCGCGAGCGGTGCGGGATGGAGCCCGACCGTGTCGACGAGATGCACGTTCCGTCGCCGTTTCCGCCCGAGAATCGAGCGGTCTTCACCGTGGCGGGGGTGTCCACCGAGTACAAACACCGCGCCCGCGACCGGGACGCGATCGTCAGCATCGTTCAGCGCACGCTTTCGGCGGTGCCGGGGAACACCGCCGTTTTCTTCGGGAGCTTCGAGCAGCTCCGTGAAGTGATGGGCGGCGTCGACCTCCCCGATCGCGAGCTTCTGGAGCAGACCCCGCTGATGGACGAGGCGGAGCGCGGGCGGCTCCTCGATCGGATGCGCGACACGACGGCGCGTTGGCCGCGGGTGCTCGCCGGGGTGCTCGGCGGATTGTTCTCCGAGGGCGTCGACCTCCCCGGAGACGCGCTCCGCGCCGTGCTCGTGGTGGGGCCCGCCCTGCCGCCGCCGACGCTGGAGCGCAAGCTCCTCACCTCCTGGTACGAGGAGCGCTTCGGGGAGGGGTTCGCGCTGGCGTACGTCCAGCCGGGGATGACGAAGGTGGTCCAGGCCGCCGGGCGCGTTGTGCGGCGGCCGGAGGACCGCGGCGTGGTGGTTTTGATCTGCCAGCGTTTTTTGCGGAACACCTACGCGGAGCGCCTGCCCCCGACGTGGGTGGTGGACCGCACGCGGCGGCCCTGGGAGCGCGTGGCGGCGTTCTTCTCGGAGATCCGCGGCGCGGCGTTCGACGAGCCGGACGATGCCCTCGCGGACGCACCCGAAGATCACGCGGAGCCGCCGGAGGATGCGCCGGACGGAGGGATAGGGTAGGTCGAACGGTTCGAGGCGGCTTTTCCCTGGCTCCGCCGTGGAGATATTCCGGGTGTGGCTCGGGGGGGCCGCAACAAGCGAGGGTGCGCCGGGTTTGTCCGGCCGCGCTCGCGACGGCGAGTCGCGTCGGCGGAGGGGGTCCGTTGTCGTGCGTTCCTCCCACCGCGAGGACCCGATGCGCACCGCGCTCCCCTTGCTTGTGTGCCTGCTTCAAGGCTGTATCCTCGAGAACGGGCTCGCCCCGTGGAGCCCGGAGCCCGACCACTCGGGCCCGGAGCGCCAGCCGCCCGACGTGATCGTCGACACCGGGGTCATCGCGCCGCCGGACAGCGCGGACACCGGCCCCCTCCCGTTGACGTGCAACGACCAGTACTTTCCGTCGGGCCCGCTGCCGCAGCTCGCGGAGTGCTGGTCGGAGGGTCCCGAGGTCGGCACCTTCTCGCCGCAGCTGTTGTGGGAGCGCGCGACGTTCGCGACGCTCGGCGGGTCGTCGAGCTGTATGATGCAGCCCATCGTGTGCCCGCTCACGGACGACGACGGAGACGGCGACGCCGACGCGGAGGACGTGCCCGACGTGGTGCTGCTCACCTACGCGCCCGGGGTGCTGCGAGCGCTCTCGGGTAGCGACGGAACCGAGCTGTGGGGCACGTCGGGCAGCGGCCGGCTCCAGATCACCGGCGGCGCGGCGTGCGGGGACCTCGACGGGGACGGCTCCGTGGAGGTGGTGGCGGCCAACTCCACCGGCGTGGACGTGTTCGACCGCTTCGGCAACGCGCTGTGGACGAGCGCCGCGTGCGCCGGGCACATGGACGGGACTTCGGACGCGCCCGGCATCGCGGACATGAACCACGACGGGAGCCCCGAGGTCATTATCGGGAACTGCATCCTCGGCGCGTCGGGGGAAGTGCTGGGCCTCGGCAACCACGGGTGGGGAAGCTCGTCGAACGTGGGGTCGGCGGGGTTCGCCGTGGACGTGGACCAGGACGGTGAGCTCGAGGTTGTATCGGGGAACGCGATCTATTCGCGGGACGGCACGGCGCTCTGGTACAACGGCCTGCGGGACGGCTACCCCGCCGTGGGGAACTTCGACGCCGACGTGATGGGTGAAATCGTCGTGACCGGTGACGCGAAGGTCCGCGTTCAGGACGACGACGGCACCTTGCTTTGTGAGGCCGCGATCCCGAACGCTTCCGGCAGCTACGGGGGGCCGCCGACGGTGGCCGACTTCGACGGCGACGGCCAGCCGGAGATCGGCGTCGCCGCGAACTCCACGTACACGATGTTCGAGGCGGACTGTTCGGTTGCGTGGCAGGTCACCGGTACCTCCGATCCGTCTTCGGGCAACACGGCTTCGTCCGTGTTCGACTTCGAGGGCGACGGTTTCGCCGACGTGGTGTACGCCGACGAGCGCTGGGTGTGGGTGTTCGACGGGCGCGACGGGTCCGTGAAGATGCAGGACGCGAGCCACACGAACAACACGTGGCTCGAATACCCGACGATCGCCGACATCAACGCGGACGGCAGCGCGGACATCGCGGTGTGCAACACGCCCGGGAGCTGGGGCCGGAAGACCGGCGTGACGGTGTTCGAGGACGCGGCGCGGTCGTGGCGGCCCGGGCGTCGCATCTGGAATCAACACGGGTACAGCATCACGAACGTCGAGGAAGACGGGACCATCCCCGTGTTCCAAGACACGAACTGGCTGTCGTACAACAACTTCCGCTCGGGCGATCTCACGCCGGGGGACGGGTACTCGGCGCCCGACCTCGTGGTGGACATCCTCGACGTGTGCGCCGACGAGTGCGACCGCGGGTCCATCACCGTCTGGTTCTCCGTGGGCAACCAGGGGTACGCCGACGTGCGCCGGGACGTGGAGATCGAGTTCTGGGGCGCGACGGCGGCGGGCACCCAGCGCATCGCGACGTACACGTGGAGCGCCGCCATCGAGCAGGCCCAGATGTCCTCTTCGGAGTCGCTCAAGATCCACGGCGTGCCCACCCCGCTCGACGACGTGTGGGCGACCGTCGACGGCGGCGACGACCCGACCCAGGGCGTTGTGGCCGAGTGTTTCGAGGACAACAACGTCGACGTCTGGGGGATGGCGGTCTGCCCGTGAGCCCGCCGCGGGCGCGCCGCGGCCCCTGACGGGGCCCCGTGACGCGACACGGGGCGCGCGCACCGATAGGATGGAAGCCCCCTGGAGCGGAGTCTGGACGCCGAACGGCTGTTGGAGCTTCGAAAGCCGTTCGAGGACATGGAGATGTCCGCGCTACGGATGGCCATCGAGCGTCCGGGCGAGCTTCACGACGAGGCGCTGGCGGGAATCCGCTACGTCCTCAACTTCGCCAAGATGCTGGTCGTACGCAACGAAGCGGGGGACGACATCGACGTGGCGGGGCACCTCGCCCCGCACGCCCGCCGCGTGCGCGACGCTCTCGGGCCGCACCTCCTCACGGAGCCCTCGCTCTGGGGCGCGATGCGCGGGTTGCCCCAGCTCGTCGCGGAGACGCGCGAGCGGCGCCAGCACCTGCTCGCCCAGCTCCCGCTCGACCGCGACAGCCTCGAAGCCGTGGTCACCCAGCGGCAGCTCGTGGTGGTGTGCGGCGGCGGCGGCGGCGCGGGCTACGGCTACGCGGGCGCCTGGACCCTCTTCCACCGCAGGGGCCTGCAGCCCGAGCTCATCGCGGGCACGTCGATCGGCTCGCTCATGGGCCTCTTCCGGGCCCGCCGCCGCGTGTTCGACGGCGCCCCGCTGATCGCCGCGGCGCAGCGGCTCTCCTGGGAGCGGGTGTTTCGCGTCCTGCAGGTGGAGAGCCGCTACGGCCTCCCCGCCACGCTGCGGCTGTACCTCCGGAGCGCGATCGGCTCGCTCTTCGAGACGCCCGACGGCCGGCCGCTCACCTTCGCGGACCTCGAGATCCCGCTGCTCATCGTCACCACCGGCATCGGTGTGGAGGCGTTGAAGCACGATCTCTCCTACTACGAGCACTTCCTCGACGACGCCGTTCGTCCGGGCGCCCGCGTACAGGTCTCCACGCTCTCGAAGGTGGGCCAGATCGCGACGATCTTCCGCGAGCTGCTCTCCACTCCCGACGCGCTGCGCGAGGTCGTCTTCGGCTCGGACCCCGCGACCTACCCGGCCGACGTGCTCGACGCCGCGGGGTTCTCCTCGTCGATCCCCGGGCTCATCCACTACGACGTCCTGCGCGACGACCGCCGCATGAAGACGTTGTTGGACGAGCTCTACGCCCGCTACGGCATCACGCGCCTCGCAGAGGGCGGCATCGTGAACAACGTCCCGGCGCGGCCCGCGTTCATGGAGGTCATGAACGGGCGGCTCGGGCGTCGCAACCCGTTCGTAGTGGCGCTCGACTGCTTCCCGCCGCGGATGCGCGCGATTCTCTTCTACGGAATCCAGCAGATCGTGCGTCCCAACGTCGCGCGCAACGTGCCGTACGCCAACGTCTACACCCAGCTCGATCGCACCTTGTCGCCGTTGAACCTCGTCCCGAGCGTGCCGGACGTGAACAAGGCGATGAAGTGGACGATGGACGAGCTTCAGCCGCTGATGCCGGTGATCGAGCGCGCGTGCACGCCGTTCCGGCCGATCTGAGGGCGGTCGCCTACTTCTGAAGCGTGGACGCCGCGCGGGCGGTGGCGGGGAACGCCAGGGCCACGGCACCGACGAGGAGCGCCGCGCCCGCGAAGAACGGCGCCGCGGGCGAGATGCCCGAGTACAACACGCCGCCGAGCGCCGGGCCGCCCGCGCGCGCCAGGGCCCCGATGGACTGCGCCGATCCGAGCACCGAGCCCTGGTCCGTGCTCGCCGCGCTGCGCGAGATGAGGGCCTGGAGGCTCGGCGTCGCGATGCTCTGGCCGATAGACATCACCCCGAACACCGCGAGGAGCGGGAGACCGCGGGGCGCGAGCGGGAGGAGCGCCACGCCGACCGCGAGCAGCGCGAGGCCGGCGGGCACGAGCGGCCGCTCGCCGAAGCGCTTCACCAGCCGGCCGATGAGGCCGCCCTGGATCACGATGCTGATCACCCCGACGAGCCCGAAGAGGCGGCCGATGTCCTCCGGGCGCATTCCGTGCCGGTGCTCGGCGAAGAGCGTGAACGTGCTCTCCATGAGCGCGAAGCTGAACACCTGGAAGAACGTGAGGAGGATGCAGAGGCCGACCACGGGCGCGGTGAGGGCGGCCCACAGCGCGGCCGGGGCGATGGACCGCTGGGTGGGCACGGAGCCGGCGTGGCGGGTCTCCGGGAGCCAGGCGAGCGCGAGCAGGAAGTTGATTGCCGAGAGGCCCGCCGCGACCCAGAGGGGGAGCGAAAGGGAGGTCTTCCCCAGCTCTCCGCCGAGCCAGGGCCCGAGCGTGAAGCCGATGCCGAACGCCGCGCCGATGAGGCCCATGCCCTTCGCCCGGTTCTCCGGCGTCGTGAGGTCGGCCATGCACGCCTGGGCGGTGGAGATGTTCGCTGTCATCGCGCCGTGGAGCGTGCGGAAGACGAACAACATCCAGAGCGCTGTGCTGCCGGCGAACCCGGCGAGCATCACCGCCGTGAGGCCGATGGACACGAGCAGGACGGGGCGCCGCCCCACGCGGTCCGAAAGCTGGCCCCAGATGGGCGCGAAGACGAACTGGGCGAGGGAATAGCACGCCATCAGCAGGGTGACCTGCAGCGGCGTGGCGTGAAAGCTCTCGGCGTAGAACGTGAGCAGCGGGATGACGATCCCGAAGCCGAGGAGGTCCAGCACGACCGTGAGGAAGACGACCAGGATGGGCTTCATCCGTCGACCATCAGCCCCAGGATGTCGGAGTGGACGTGCCCGTTGGTGGCGCAGACGCCGTCGACCAGGGGGTCGGGCCGGTTGAACACGTACGCTTCTCCGCGCCGGGTGCTCGTGCGGCCGCCGGCGGCCTCGACGAGCGCGACGCCCGCGCAGATGTCCCACTCGTTGCGCGGCTGCGGGGTGAACGTGGCTTCGGCCCGGCCGGCCGCGACGAGCCCGAACTTGTACGCCACCGAGCCGGTGGGGACGAGCGAGATGCGGTCGAGGTATTGGTCGAACCAGCCTTTCTTGGCCTCGGTGCGGCTGCACACGATGCGGGCGCCCTGGAGCCCGGCGTGGGTGCTCACGCGGCACGGCGCGCCGTTGAAGGTGGCGCCGACGCCGACGATGCCCGCGAAGAGCTCGTCGAGGATGGGGTTGTAGAGCACGCCGAGCACGGGCCGGCCGCCGCTCACGAGGCCGATGCTCACGACGAACTCGGGGATGCCGAGGGTGAATTCCTTGGTGCCGTCGAGGGGGTCGACGATCCACGCGTGCTCGGCCGCGAGGCGCTCGGGCGAGTCGACGGTCTCCTCGGAGAGCCAGCCGAAGGTGGGGAACGCCCCGCGGAGCCGGGCCGCGAGGATGGCGTCGCTCGCGAGGTCGGCCTCGGTGAGCGGGTTGTCGACGCCCTTTTCCTTGACGATGGTGCGGTCCTTGTAGAGACCGCGGATGGCCGCCCCGGCCTCCCGCGCCGCTTCGATGGCGATGGCGAGCGCGTGTTCGTGCATGGGGCCTCCGAGCCGGGCATCTAACGCGCCCGGCGCCACGCCGTCGCTACTCGTCGCCGCTTGCCGGCTGCCGCGTGAGGACGAGCAGCGCGGCGGGCCCGTCGGCGCCGGGCGGGAGCGCGGCGAGGAGCCGCCCGGTCTCGAGGTATTGGCGGTCGGCCACGATCGTGCTCGGCGCGTCGCTCGCGAACTGGACCGCCGGCCACGCGGTGGAGGGGCCCCACCACACGGTGGCGGCGCCGGAGCGCGTCGAGGCGTCGGCGAGCGCGCGGTTGGTGCCCGGCGCGCCGATCACGAGGTCGTTGTGGCCGTCGCCGTCGAGGTCGGCCACAACGAGGGCGTCGCCGAAGCGCCCGCGCGAGAACTCGCCGTGGAGCACGCGAACGGGCGCGGGGGTGCCGGTGACGCCGGGGTTCTCGAGCTCGGCCCGGATGTCCGCGCCGGAGAACACGTACACGGCGCCGGCCACGTCTTCGGGGAGCGCGCCCGTGCCGGACGCGTCCGTTCCCTCGCGCGTGAGGCCGCTCGTGCCCTCCCCCGGGCGATCCTCTCCGGGGGCGCCCACCACGAGGTCGGCGAGGCCGTCTCCGTCGAGGTCGCCGAGGGCGAGCGCTGAGCCGAACCAGGCGCCGGCTTCTTCGTGGGCCAGGGTGATCGCGGGGGCCGCGGTGGCCAGCGTGGCGGCGCCGCGCCGAATCTCGACGATCCCGGCGCCGTCGCGGAGGGCGCGGACGTCGCGGACGTTTGCGAACGGCGCGCCGACGACGAGGTCCGCGACGGCGTCCGCGTCGAGCGACGCTCCGCAGAGCGCGGCGGCGCCGAACCCCGCGCCGGCGTCGGCGCCGGTGAGCGTCGGGAGGTCGCCGAGCGAGAGCGCCGCGGCGTCGGAGAGCGTGGCGGAGAGGCCGAGGTAGAGGACCCCGGCGAGCGGCGCGCCGTTGTCGGCCGGGGCCCACCGGGAGCCGACGCCCCAGTCGGGGAGCGCGTCGCCGTCGAGGTCGCCGCACGCGAGGAGCGTTTCCCCGGCGCGGTCGCCGGCGTTGGCGCCGAGGAGCGTGCGGTCGGCGGCGGCGGCGAGGCCCGCGAGCGAGGCGTCGTCGGTGTCGTAGAGGTGGATCACGCCGGCTTCGGCGCGGAGCGGGCCGCTCGACGCCGCGGGGGCGGCGAGGAGGAGCCTCGTCCCGCCGTTCGGGCCGGGCCCCACCGCGACCGCGGCGCCGAGGCGCTCCCCGGGCGCGTCGCCCGTCGCGAGCACGTCGGGAGGCGCGCCGTCGAACGTGTAGCGGCGGAGCTCTCCGGCGCCGGGCACGCCCACAAGCGCGGCGCCGTCCACGCCGAGCACGGCCCAGTCGAAACCGTCGGCAGCGGTGCCGGATACGGCGGCGTCGGGCGTGCGGGGGTCCACCTCGGTCGGCGTGAGGGCCTCGGCCCCGAACCGCCCGAGCTGGGCGGCGGGGTAGAGATCGCCGCAATCGGCGCCTTCGCACGGCGTTGTGCAGCCGGTGGAAAGGAGCAGCGCCGCGGCCGAGATCCATCGGAACGGCGCGCGGCGGGATATGCACTGGCGTCGATTCATCCGTCCTCGGGAGCCCTCATGCCGCAGGTGTACACGGTAATTCTCGGCGGCGGGCGCGGGCAGCGCCTGTACCCCCTCACGAAGCACCGGGCCAAGCCCGCCGTCCCGGTCGGCGGCAAGTACCGCCTGATTGATATTCCGCTGTCGAACGCGATCAACTCCGGCTTTCGCCACATCGCCGTTCTGACGCAGTTCAACTCGGCGTCGCTGAACTCGCACATCACGAACACCTACCGGTTCGACATCTTCGGCCAGGGCCAGGTGGAAGTGCTCGCCGCCGAGCAGTCGGACGAGGGCGGCGACTGGTTCCAGGGCACCGCCGACGCCGTCCGGAAGCAGATCCGTCGGCTCACGGCCTGGGGTGTCGAGCACCTCGTGATCCTCTCCGGCGATCACCTCTACCGGATGAACTACCGCGAGATGTTCGACCGGCACATCGAGGCCGGCGCCGACGCCACGGTCAGCGTCATCCCGGTGGACCGCGCGGGCGTCACCGGGCTCGGCGTGCTCTCGGTGGACGAGCGCGGGGACGTCACCGCCTTCCGTGAGAAGCCCCGGGCGGACGAGGACATCTCCAGCCTCCTCTCGCCCGCGCCGCTCCGCGAGAAGTGGGGCCTCGGCGGCAACGAGTTCCTCGCCAGCATGGGCGTCTACATCTTCCGCCTCTCCACGCTCCGCGAGATGCTCACGAACGAGTCCTACATGGACTTCGGGAAGGACATCCTCCCGGACATGCTCGGCAAGCACCGCGTCTCCGCGCACCTCTTCCGCGGGTACTGGCGCGACATCGGCACCATCGAAGCGCTCTACGACGCGAACCTCGCCCTCACCGACGAAGATCCGCCGTTCCGCTTCCACCATCCCGACGGCCCCATCTACACCCGTCAGCGTTTCCTCCCCGCGAGCAAGCTCGTCGACGCGCGCGTGAGCCGCAGCATTCTCTCGGACGGATGCCTGCTCTTCGGCTCCGAGCTCGATCACTGCGTCATCGGCATCCGGTCGCGCGTGCAGAAGGGCGCGCGCCTCAAGGACGTCGTGATGATGGGCGCCGACTACTACGAGGACGACGACGTACGCGCCGCCAACCTCGCGCGTGGAGTGGAGGCCATCGGTGTCGGCCGCGACTGCGTGATCGAGCGGGCGATCCTCGACAAGAACGCGCGGATCGGCGCCGGGTGCATCCTCCGCGGCGCGGTTGGCCGCCCCGACGAAGACGGCGACGGCTGGTACGTGCGCGACGGCATCGTGATTGTCCCCAAGGACGCCACGCTTCCCGAAGGCACAATCGTCTAGGCGCGACGTTCGGGCGGGCGCGGGCCTCCCGGCGAGCGGGGGGCGTCGCGAGCCGGGACGGGCGGGCGGCGGCACGGCTTGCCTTTGCCTCGACCCGCCACCGGGAGGTCGGCGCCCACAAACAAAGAAGCCCCCTTCGTAAGGGGCCTTCCCGGTGCGCTGCGCGCCGAGCCGCTATTTGTTGCGGCCCTTCTTCTTGACGGGCTCCACCACGGGGGGCGCCAGGTCTTCCTGGTGCTTCTCGACCAGGAACTCGACGCGCCGGTTCTTGTCCCAGGCGTCTTCGGTGTCGGCGGCGTCGACCGGCTTGGACTCGCCGAAGCCGAGGGCCACGAGCCGCTCGGCCGGGACGCCCGCCTTGACGAGGTAGGCGAGCACGGCGGCGGCGCGCGAGTCGGAGAGCTTCTGGTTGTAGTCGGCGTCGCCGCGGCTGTCCGTGTGCCCCTCGATGCGGGCCACGAGGACCTCGGGATGGGCGAGGATGGCCTTGGCGGTGGCGTCGAGCAGGCCGAAGCTCTCGGGCACGATCACCGCGCTGTCGAGCTCGAAGTAGATGTTGTCCGAGAGGTCGATGCGGGTGCGGGTGACCTTCACCGCGACCGGCGGCGCGATGCGGGGCGCCGGGCCAACCCGCACCGCGAACGTGCGCACAACACCCGTCGGCGGCTTGAGCTGCACGGTGTAGGTGCCGACCTTGAGCCCTTCGAGGCGCATCGTGGTCAACGGACCGATGGTGCCGATGGCGAGGCCGTTGAGCGTGAGCTCGGCCCAGGACATCATCGGGTTGGTAAACACGAGCGCACGATCACCCTTCACGGCGAGGTTCTCGACCTCCTCCACTTCGGGCGGGAACGGGGCCCGCACCGGCTTGAGCTGCTCGACGACGACCGCGGGGTCGACGACGAGCGATTCGAGGCCGGAGAAGGGAGCCTTGGTCCACCGGTTGTTGACGTCGAACGTCTCGACGTGGGTGGCAAAAGCGAGGCCGACGAAGGAAAGCAGCGCGATCATGTTCCTACCGGGGGCTCAGGCCGACATAGCTGGTGAGCTCACGCGTCATCACGCTCGAGCCATCACCCGTGTTCGTATTTTCTTCACGAACGAGCCCGAGGCCTTCGACGTACCACTGGTGCAGCTCACCGTCGATCTGCGTAAGTCCGCCGAGATCGAGGTAATAGTCGTTGATGATGTAGTACGCGTCGTACGTGTTGCCGTCGAACAGCGTGATCGTGTCCATCGGCATCTCGGAGTACGAGCCGTCGGCCGTGATGGTGAGCGGCAGGCCCGAGAAGCTGGCGGAGACGGAGTATGCGTACGACCAGGACTCGCCGCTGCCGAGGTCGGCTTCGGCGGGGAGGTACTTGCGGGGGGAGGTGGGGGTGCCCAGGAGCGCGCCGAGCGAGCTCCCGCTGATCTCCGCGGAGACGTCCCACTCCATCATGTACATGCCGGCATCGCCGCCGACATCGCAGCCGTAGTAGATGCTGCCGGCCCAGCCGCCGGTCGACGTGCTGATCTCGTCGAACATGACGTACGCCTGATCGCCGCCGGTGGTCCAGCCGGTGCCGTAGCTCTCCTGCATGCCTTCGCCGGCCGCGCCGTTGAAGGTCACGTCGTAGTAGCGGATGTACCCGTCGGCTTCCAACGGGTCGTACTTGTTGGTGCAGAGGTCGGAGTCGGTGTCCGTGTCCGTGTCCGTGTCGGTGTCGGTGTCGGTGTCGGTGTCGGTGTCGGTGTCCGTGTCGGTGTCCGTGTCGGTGTCCGAATCGGTGTCCGTGTCGGTGTCGGAGTCCGCATCCGTGTCGGCGTCCGCTTCGCCGGTGTCTTCGACGCCGGAGTCCGACCCGGAGGCGTCCTTCGGGATGTCCTGGTCGTAGGTGTTGTCACAGCCGAACCCGGCAACGAGAGCGACGAGAATAGAGAGCTTCACGCGACCACCTCCGATACAACGGGGGCGTTTAGCATGAGGAAGGGCCCGATGGCAAGCGCTTTCCCGCATCCCACCGTGCTCGTCACGGGGTTGGCCGAGCTCTGGGACGGGTCGGGGGTGCTCGTGGACGCCGCCGTGCTCCTCTCCGGCGGGCGAATCGCCTGGGTGGGCGCGCGGGCCGACGCGCCCGCCGGGCACGACGTGTACGACGCCGGCGGCGCGCTCGGCATGCCGGGCCTCGTGGACCCCCACACCCACACGACCTTCGCGGGGTCGCGCGCCCGGGACTTCGAGCGTCGGCTCGCGGGCGAGTCGTACACCGCGATCCTCGAGGCGGGCGGCGGTATCCACTCCACCGTCGCGGCGACCCGCGCGGCGACCGAAGACACCCTGGTCGCGCTCACGCGGGCCCGCCTCGACGGCATGCTGCACCGTGGCGTGACGACGGTGGAGATCAAGAGCGGCTACGGTCTCACGGCGGAGCACGAGGCGAAGATGCTCCGGGCCGCACGCCGGGCGGCCGGCCCGGTCGACGTGGTGACCACCTTCCTGGGCGCTCACGCGCGGCCACCGGGCCAGGACGACTACGTCGACCGGGTGATCGACACCCAGCTCCCCCGGTGCGCGCCGCTCGCCGACGCCATCGACGTGTACTGCGACCGCGGGGCGTTCACGCTCGCGGAGACGGAGCGCGTCCTGCGGGCCGGCAGGGCGCTCGGGCTCGCGGTGCGCGTGCACGCGGAGCAGGTGGCGTTCACCGGGGCGGCGGCCCTCGCGGCGTCGCTCGGCGCGCTCTCGGCCGACCACCTGGAGCAGCTCGACGACGCCGGCATCGCGGCCATGGCCCAAGCGGGCACGGTGGCGGTGCTCCTGCCGGGGGCCATGGTGTACCTCCGGGACCCCTCGCCGCCGGTGGGCGCGCTCCGGGCCGCGGGCGTGCCCATGGCGGTAGGCACGGACTTCAACCCGGGTTCTTCACCCGTCAACGACCTCTGGACGTGCGCCACGCTCGCGTGCGTCACGATGGGGCTCACGGTGCCGGAGGCGCTCGCGGGCATCACGAAGAACGCGGCGCGCGCGATTGGCCGGCCCGATCGCGGGTGGATCGGCGTGGGGGCGCTCGGCGACCTCGCGATCTTCGACCCGCCGCCCGGGGAGCCGGCCGAGCTCCGAACGCTCGTGCAGTACCTCGGCGGACATCGCGCGAAGGCGGTGTTCAAGGCCGGTGTTCGGGTGGTGTGATCGCCGCGGTCAGACCGCGATGTCTTCGTTCCACACCGACGGGTGCCGCGCGATGAACGTGCGCATCATCTCCACCGCTTCGGGGAGATCGAGGTTCACGACCTCGACGCCGCGGGACCGAAGCAAGGGCTCCGCGCCCTGGAACGTCTGATTTTCGGCGAGGACGATGCGCGGGATCTTGAAGAGGAGCGCCGCGCCGGTGCACATGTCGCAGGGCGAGAGGGTGGTGTAGAGCGTGGCGCGCGCGTAGGCGGACGCCGGGAGGCGACCGGCCGCCTGGAGGGCGTCCATCTCACCGTGAAGGATGGGGTTTCCCTGTTGCACCCGGCGGTTGTGCCCGCGCCCGACGATGCGCCCGTCGACCACGAGCACCGAGCCGATGGGGACGCCGCCCTCCGCGAGGCCGGCCCGCGCTTCTTCCATCGCCGCTTCCATGAACGCGTGATCGTCGTGCATCGGCCTTAGGTAACGGATTGTCCCGACGCGAGCCCGGTCGGCGGTTTTCGGCAGAGCCGGGGCGGCCGGGATATGCGGCGCCGTTCTCGCGGAGGGTCGGATGCTCGCGTTCGGTATGCCCGGCATGACGGAATGGATCGTGATCCTCGTCATCGTGTTGATCTTCTTCGGAGCGGGAAAGCTGCCGGATGTGTTCTCGCAGGCCGGGAAGGGCCTCAAGGCGTTCAAGGACGCTTCCGAGGGGAAGGACAGCCCCGAGGGCAAGGCCGCGTCTGAAGACGAGGCGGCGCCGAACCCGTCCCGGAAGCAGCTCGCCCGCGACGCGGACGATCTGGACGACGAGCCCGAGGAGCGCACGGCGCGCAAGGTTCGCAAGCAGGCCGACGAGGCCTGAGCGGCCGCTTCATCGGCCCAGAAGCACCTTGATTTCGGCTCGAAGCTCTTCGCCCACGACTTGTGAGGTCGCGAGCTCGACGAGGTGCTGGCGGAGCAGCGTCGGGAGCAGCGGCCGGGCGAGCGAGAGTGGACTCGCCGGGTTGAACGCGAGGGCTTTGCGTACGCGGTAGAGCTGTCCCCAGCGGGTGTGCGCGGCGACGAGGTTGAGGATGGTGGCCGAGGTCGGCCGCATCGCGGCGATCCGCACGACGTCGCGCTCCGTGATCCGGGAGTTGTCGAGAAGCGCGGCGATGACGCGCGGATCGCGGTCGTGGAGGAGGCGATCGAGCGTGAGCCGATCGCGCCCGCGCGCGGCGGCCGTGCGCTCGCCGGGGGAGCGCTCGAGGTGCGGGTTGCGCACCGCCACGCCGCTGTCGTCGGTGTAGCGGCCGAGGAAGCGCGCCGCGAGCCGGGGGAGCCCGGCCGCGCGCGCGGAGGCGTAGAGATCGACCGTTCGGTCGTAGGGAAGATCCTCGATCACCGAGGGGGTGAGGGCAAGCTCGCCCGAGAGCGTGCGGCAGGCGGCGTCTCCGTTGGCCGCGCGCTCCTCGAGGCGGAGGAGGACGCCGAGCAGCGTGCCATCGTCGGCCTCGGCGAGGAGGTGGCCCAGCACCGTGCGGCGGAGCCCGCGATCGGAGACGGCCGCGAAGCGGCGAAGCCACTGGAGCAGGAGCGCGTCCGCCTCGGCCGGCTGTTCGACCAGCGCCTGGAGCCGCGCGACGACGGCGGGGTGGCCCGTTTCCATCTTCGCTCTCTACCCCGGCGAGCGGGTTAGCTCGCAGCCATGCGCAACGTTCTCGCTTCGCTCTTCCTGGTGGCCTGCTCCGGAACCACGCCGCGCACCGCCGCGGACTGCGACGGGCTGCGCGGGGACAAGCAGCGCGACGAGTGCTACCTCGCCGTCCTGGTCGACGTGTTCAAGGCCGACGCGGCCGACGGCGTGGCGATGGTCGAGCGCATCTCCGACCCCGTCAGCCGCGACTTCGCCTGGTACCAGGTGACGAGCACGGTGGACCCCCACAGCAACAAGTACTGCGACAAGATCAAGGACGCGACGCTCGGCGCCCGCTGCCGCACCGTCGTGGCTCGGCCGCACCTTCACCGGGATCTCACGGGCGCGTCCAACGGCAAGGCCGGACCCGGGGCCCCCGCGCCGGGCGGCCCTGGCGCGCCGCCTCCTGGCGCCGGCCCCGGCGGGCCCCCTCCGGGGGGGGCGCCTCCGGGGAGCCCCCCGCCGGCGGATGGCGCGGCGCCCCCCGCGCCGGATGCCGCGAGGCCCTGATCGCCGGCGGGCGGCGGGGAAGACGCGAAGAGCCCGATAGGCCTCCTCGAAGGGGCGTATCGGGCTCTCGTGTGCGGGCCGGAAGAAGAGTCCCCCCCGCCATTCCCTCACCGCAAGAGATGGAGGAGACGCTTGACGTTGCCGGGTGGAAGTATGCCGGGGGGGACTAAAACTCTTCCGGAACCGCGAGGCTCGGTTGAGAGCTTAGGTCAAGCCCCGCACCCCGGCAACTGTTTTTTCTCATGGGTCGGAATTCGCGGCGGTGGTCCGCTGCGGCCTACCGCTCGGCGCGGGGCTTCTCGAGCAGCATCGCGACGCGCATCGACAACGTCCGCATCGTGAATGGCTTTCTAACAATCGTTCCATCGAAGAGGCCCGCATTCGTTTCGTTGACGACCTCTGCGCCGTGCCCCGTGGTGACGATGACCCGGCAGCTCGGCTGCCGGGCCCGGATGACCTGAATCAGCTCTCTCCCGCCGACATCGGGGAGGGTCCAATCGATGACGGCGACATCGAAGCGCGCGTCGGACGCGAGGTGGGCGACGGCTTCGCGTCCGGACTCGACCGCGACCACGCCGTAGCCGAGGGTCGAGAGGTACTCGGAGACGACGCCGAGGACATCTTCCTCATCGTCGACGATCAGCAGGTTTCCCACCATCATTCCTGATCCTACCTTGAACGCACGTGAATTCACCAGTCTCCCGACGCGGTACGGTCCGC
>CAXNIN010000024.1:0-22863 GCA_964202365.1 Myxococcota bacterium
GCAGTTGTCGCAGGCGTCGCCGTAGCCGTCGGCGTCGAAGTCTTCCTGGTCCGGGTTGTAGACCAGCGGGCAGCTGTCGCAGGCGTCGCCGATGGCGTCGGCGTCGGCGTCGAGCTGGAGCGGGTCGCGCAGCGCCGGGCAGCGGTCGCAGGCGTCGCCGTAGCCGTCGGCGTCGCTGTCGGACTGGTCGGTGTCGGGGGCGCTGCGGCAGATGTCGCAGTCGTCGCCGATGCCGTCGTCGTCCCCGTCGGCCTGGGTGCCCGCCGAGTTGGGGCACACGTCACAGGCGTCGCCGTAGCCGTCCTCGTCGGCGTCGATCTGGTCCGGATCGTACGCGTCCGGGCAGATGTCGCAGGCGTCGCCCAGGCCGTCCTGGTCGTAGTCGTGCTGGTCGCTGTTCGCGTCCTGCCAGCAGTTGTCGCAGTCGTCGCCGACGCCGTCCTCGTCGTCGTCGGACTGGAGGTTCTGCACGTCCGGGCAGTTGTCGCAGGCGTCGCCGTAGCCGTCGGCGTCGAAGTCTTCCTGCGGCGCGAACGCGACGAACCGGCAGCTGTCGCAGAAGTCGCCGTACCCGTCGGCGTCGGCGTCCTCCTGGAGCGGGTCGAACACGGTGGGGCAGATGTCGCAGACGTCGCCGACGTTGTCGCAGTCGGTGTCGGTCTGGTCGCGGTTCCAGTCGTCCGGGCAGTTGTCGCAGGTGAGCGTCACGACGAGGTCGGGGAACGCCTCGTCGGGCATCAGCGAGATGTCGCCGGCCGAGAGCCCGTCGTTGTCAAGGTCGAGGTCGAACACCGGCACCGCGCACTGGAACGACACGTAGTCGTAATAGTAGTCGGCGTTGGGGTACGGAAACCCGGCGTCGTTCGTGTTGAGGGCGCACTCGGGGTCCGTGAGGTCGACCGCGACCTCGTCGACCACGTCGACGCCGTTGCAGTTGAGGTCCTGAACGTACGGGTCGGCCATGCACTGAGCGGCCGCGGAGCCGACGAGCGCGAGGAGGAGGCTGGTCATCGGGTTCCCGGGAGGCGCCCGGTCCACGGCACCGGCACGGGCGCCCATTCGGGCGGCGGGCGGTCGGACGCGAGCTGGCGTTCGATGCGGAAGAGTACGCGGCGGTTCGAGGCGAGCGAGGCCTCGTCCGTGGCCGTACTCTCGGGGGCGACCTCGCCCATGGCCCGGTAGCCCACGCGCTCGGGGTGCACCCCGGCCTCGATGAGCACCCGGTACACGGCGCGCGCGCGCGCGGTGGAGAGCGCATAGTTGTACTCGAAGCTGCCTTCCTCGCTCGCGTGCCCCTCGACCACCACGTACGTGATGCGCGGGTTCTGCGCGAGGACGCGCGCGACGTCCACGAGGGTCGGGATCGACTCGGGGAGCACCTCGTCCTTCGCGAACACGAACCGGATCGGGTCGCGGATGACGATGCGCTCGCCGGAGACCTTCGCGAGCTCGCCCTCGGCCCAGCCCGGGATGGCGGGCGGGGGCGGCGGGCGTTCCACCTGGTCGGGAACGATCTCGGGGGGCGGCGCGAGGGTGCGCGCCGTGGTCGACACGGGCCGCTTGGGCAGGACGATGCGCTCGGGCGTCCAGGCGACGCCGACGAAGCCGCGGAGCGTGGACGCGCCGACGCCGCCGCCGAGGCCGGGACCGCCGCCGACATCCACCACGACACCCTTCGGCGCCTGGATGGACACGGTCGCGACGAGCGCGGACGCGTTGTCGCGGGCGCTGGCCTCGGCCGCGAGCCGGAGGCGGCCGAGGTAGCCGAAGCCGACCCCGATCTTCTCGTAGTTCCAGCGCACCGCGGCGTTCGTCACGAGCGCGGGGCCGGTGTGGAGCTCGAGCTCGGTGGTGGCGCCGGCGACACCGTAGCGGAAGCCCGCCTCGCCCAGGAGCGCGAAGTTGCCGAGCACGAGCGCGCCGAGGAGCGCGCCGCCCGGGCGCACCGTTCCCTCGCCCATCCACGCTTCGGCGTCGCCGCTCGGGAGCGCAACGTCCGCGCGCACCGCGAGGGCGCTCTTGTCGCTCCCGAGGATTCGGTAGCGCGCGCCGAACTCCAGGTCGCCGAGCGCGAACCCTTCGGCGGAGCCCGGGAAGGTCCCGCCCTCCTGCCAGGCGAACGGCACGGCCAGCGAAACGTCGAGCCGATCGATCGGCCCCCAACGCACGCCGGTCTGCACGAGCGACCGGGAAGACACCGCAGGGCCCACGTAGTCGCCGTCCGAATAGACGACGACGGGGTCTTGCTGTGCCTGGATCATCGCCGCGATTCGCGGGATGCCAGGGGGTTGAGTCCAGGGGGTGTCCTGGCCTGCGGTTCCACCGGGCGCGAGGGCAGGACGGACCAGCTCCACGTCGATGGGGAGGCCAAGAGCGAAGGCGGGGGTAAACAGGACCAGCGCGGACAGCACGGACGGATGGTAGCCTGTGAGGCAACGAGTGGAAGCATGATCGTCGCCCTGGTCGCAATCTCTCTGGCCGAAGACGCCGTCCCGGCACCCCCGCAGGCGCCGGCGAGCGCAGAAAAATCCGCGTCGGAATCCGCCCCGCCCGCGGCGCCCGCGGCGGCGCCCGCGGCGAAGAATTCCGCTCCCCCGGCCGGCCCCGCGGTCGCCGCTCCCGCCCCCGCCTCTGCGCAGACCGCGCCGGCCGCCCCCGCCGCGCCCACCGACGCGCCGGACGCCCCCGCCGAATCCGACCTCGTCGTGGCCCCGATCGACGGCGCCGACACCGAGCTGGCCGACCCGACCCTCGATCGCCTCGGCGAGCTCTCGCTCGTCCGGGTCCCCGAAGAGGGCACCTGGACCGTGCGCGACGGCCGCCAGAAGCCCGTCGACGCCCGCACCCTCGCCATCTTGAGCGGCGACGCCGCGCTGCTGGAGCGGATCGAAGCGACGCGACGGTCCGGCCGCACGCTCGGCTGGGGCCTCGTCATCGGCGGCGGCGTGGTCGCCCTCTCGTCTTCCATCCCGCTCTTCACCCTCGAAGAAGCCCTCGCCGAGAACGAGGCCACCGACGGCTTCAACGAGCTCGGCGTGCGCAACGACGCCCGCGTGGCGACGGCGTTCTCCCTGCTCGGCGCCGGCGTGATCCTCGCCGGCAGCGGCCTCGCCGCGAACGCCCTCTCCGACCGCCGCGCCGTCGAGGTGCCCCGCTACTTCGACGCCGAGGCCGCGGATCGCGCGCTCGAGGCCTACAACCGCCGCCTCCAGGCCACGCTCACCCCCGTGGCGTACGTGGCGCCCGAGGCCGTCGAAGACCTCCCCGAGCCCGACGAAGGCGCCGACTTCGAGCCGCCCGCCGGGCCCATCGACATCGCCCCGAAGGCCGCGCCCGCCGAAGCCGCCGCCGAAGCCCCGGCCGCCGCGCCGGCCCCGGCCGCCCCGCCTGCGTCGCCCGCCGAGGCAACCGCCGCGCCCGCCTCGGCCCCCGCGCCCGCCCCGACGCCGGCTCCAGCCGCCCCCGCGCCGAAGTAGCCCGCCGGACCTGCACGTTCGGGGGTGACGTCCCCCACAGGTTTCCGGTATGCTCCCCCCTTCGGAGGTCCCATGACCCGCTTCGGGGTGATTTCGCTCGCCCTCCTCGCCTCGTGCGCCGGCGGCGGCGACGACAAGGCTGGTGACGACGCGATCGTGATCGAGTACACGGACGCCGACGGCGACACCATCATCGACCTCCACGAAGGCTTCGTGGACCCCGTCGACGCCGAAGAGGGCGAGGTCTCGGCCGACACCGACGCCGACGGCACCGCGGACTACCTCGACGAGGACTCCGACGGCGACGGCGTGCAGGACAAGCTCGAGGCCGGCGACGCCGATCCCCTCACCCTCCCGTGGGACACCGACGGCGACGGCGAGAAGGACTTCCGCGACCTCGACGCCGACGGCAACTGCATCCTCGACGCCGACGAGCCCCGCGACGACCTCGACGGAGACGACCTCAAGGCGTTCTCCGACCTCGACGACGACGGCGACGGCATCACCGACGTGTACGAGATCGGCGCCGAGTGCGCGCTGCTCGACTCCGACGGCGACACCACGCCCGACTACCTCGACGAGGACTCCGACGGCGACGGCGTGAAGGACCGCTACGAGTCCGGCACCTCCGCGTTCGAGGACGACCCCCGCGACGCCGACGGCGACGGCGTCGCCGACTACCTCGACGCCGACTCCGACGGCGACGGCTTCTCCGACACCGTCGAGAGCGGCGGCGAGGACCCCCCGCGCGACACCGACGGCGACGGCGTGTACGACTTCGCCGACGCCGACAGCGACGGCGACGGCATCGCCGACATCGCCGAGGGCGGCTACGGCACCGACCCCTACGACGCCGACACCGACAGCGACGGCTACACCGACGGCGCCGAGATCACCGCCGGCACGAGCCCCACCGACGCCGGCTCCGTCATCGACGGCCTCTACGTCACCGTGCCCGAGCGCACGAACGTCGAGGAGAGCTTCGAGTTCTCCCTCAACGTCCAGATGGGCGACGTCGGCTTCCTGCTCGACACCACCTGCTCCATGGGCGGCACGCTCTCCAGCGTCTCCGGCGAGTTCTCGCGCATCGTCTCCGAGCTCGCGGCCTCCCTCCCCGACGCCCAGTACGGCGTCGCCACCTACGACGACTACGCCTACGGCAGCTACGGCTCGTCTTCCTACGGCGACAAGCCGTTCATCCTCGTGCAGCAGGTCACCTCCAGCACGAGCGCCGTGCAGACCGCGCTCTCGTCACTCTCCACGCACGGCGGCAGCGACGGCCCCGAGAGCGGCATGGAAGCGCTCTACCAGAGCCTCACGGGCGCCGGGTACGACCAGGACTGCGACGGGCGCTACACCACCAGCACGGACGTGAAGCCGTTTACCGCCTCCGGCGGGGACCCCTTCTCGGGCGGCGGCGGGCAGTTCAACAACGGCTCCGGCACCGGCACCGTCGGCGGCTTCGGGTTCCGCGACTACGCGCTCCCCATCGTCGTCTACGCCACCGACAACTACCTCCGCGATCCCGACGGCACCAACGCCTACTACCGCGGCACACCCGGCGGCTGCCCCGGAGACGGCGGCAGCGACGCCGTCGTCGCGGAGGCGAACAACCTCGGCGCGCTCCTCATCGGCATCGCGGTGAACAGCTCGCTCCCCACGTCGCAGATGAACAGCCTCGCGGGCCGCACGGGCTCCCTCGCCGACACCGACGGCGACGGCTCGGTCGACGACAAGCTCGTGTTCTCCTGGAGCGGGTCCAGCGGCGCGCTCCGCACCACCATCGTCAACGCCATCCAGGACGCCGTCAGCTCCGTGCAGTTCGAGAACGTCTCCCTCGTCGTCGACGGCGACGCGAACGGCTTCGTCTCGTCCATCGAGCCCGACAACTACGAGATGTCCGGCTCGCCCGACGGCGAGACGGTCGAGTTCACCCTCACCTTCCGCGGCGCCGTCCCCGCCCTCACGGAGGACCAGATCTTCCGCGTGACGCTCAACGTCCTGGGCGACGGATCGGTGCTTCTCGACACCCTCGACGTCTTCGTCGTCGTCCCCGGGAGCGGCTAACCCATGCGCACTCTCCTCCTCCCCGCGACCCTCCTGCTCGCCGCGTGCGAGAGCGACGGCGGCCTGAACTACGTCAAGGACTACGGCGGCGTCTACGAGAGCACGCTCTCCGGGCGCGTGTGCGACGCGAACAACGGGAGCTGGCTCGAAGGGGCCGTCGTCTACACGCACATCGTGAACGACGCCGACGAGCTCATCGACACGCGCGAGACCTACACCGCCGCCGACGGCACGTGGTCGCTCGAAGAGCTCCGCGGCGACCAGACCTACACGGTCTACGTCCAGTACGGCAACGAGATCATCGACCAGTTCAACGTCGACGTTCCCGAGAACGCCGAGATCCAGGCGCCCGCCCCCGCGTGCGGCGCGGACCTCGGGCGTGTCGCCGTCATCACCGGCAACTACGACGACTGGGAGGCCGTTCTCCCCGAGATCGGCGTCACCAACTACGAGATCGTCAACGGGCTCACCGGCGCGGAGCTCGGCCAGTTCCTCTCCGACGGCGAGAACCTCGCGGAGTTCGGCGCGCTCTTCTTCGCCGGCGGACACATCGAGGAAGACGTCCTCCACGACAGCGACGGCAACGCCACCGCCACCGTCGAGGCCGTGCGCACCGCCATTCGCGACTACGTCACCGCCGGCGGGTTCCTGTTCGCGTCCGACTGGAGCTACGACGTCGTCGAGCTCTGCTGGCCCGACCGCGTCGACTTCCTCGGCGACGACCTCGAATCCGACGCCGCCCAGCTCGGCGAGCCCGACACCGTGCGCGCCTCCATCGTGGTCAACGCCATGGCGGACTCCGTGGGCGGCGAATCGATGGACGTGAGCTTCGACCTCGATACCTGGCCGGTCGTCGAGCGCGTCGCCGAAGACGTCACCGTGTTTCAGCGCGCGAACGAGATCACCTACCGCGACGGCACCCAGCAGTACACGTCGGAAGACGTGCCCCTGCTCCTCGCGTTCGACTCCGGCGAAGGCCGCGTCGTCTTCTCGAGCTGGCGCGCCGCCGCCAACGTGGACGGGCGCGGGCCCGCGGTGCTCCAGTACCTGCTCAACGGGAACTGACGTTGTTCTTCCTACTCTTCGTCGCATGCGCGAAGCCCGAACCGGCCCCCGCGGATCTCGACGGGCTCGTGCACCTCTTCTTCGCGAAGTACGACACCGCCACCGATGAAGAGCTGCGCGCCGCCGCCGTGAACCTCCTGCCGCTCCTGCAGGAGCCTTCCCGCGGGCTCGTCGACGACCTCACCGCCGAAGAACAAGCCACCGTCCGCGTGGACCCTCCCCGCGATCCCGCCGACGCAACCGGCATGTTCGTGGCCGGGCCCATCGCGTGCACCCTCGCCGACCTCGAGGTGGTGAACTACGCGCTCGACCAGGAAGGCCTGTACGAGGCGGTCACCGGCGACGAGGAATACATCGCGTACGACCGCGTGTACGAGAGCGACCTCACGGCGTACGAAGCCCGTACCGACCCCTTCCTCACCTGGCGCACCACCTACACGGTGCAGCCCGTCGTGAGCGAGTACACCGCCGAGATCGACGGCGGGATGCGCTTCGTGCCCGCCCTCGACGGCGTGGGCCCCGTGGTGATGAGCCGCTCCACGCTCCCGAGCCCCGCCACGTTCGCCGGCGAGACCGACGACTTCTTCGATCAGGACTACCAGATCGACGTGATGCTCGGCGACGGCGACACCTCCGTGCACGTGTATGTCGCGTGGCGCGATCTCTCGAGCCTCGGCCTCGAAGACGAGTCCGCCGGCGTGCAGGACCTCCTCCTCAACGGCTTCGAGGACTTCGACCGGGACACCGAGCTCGTGTGCGCCGCGGGAGAGTTTTAGGCCTTCTTCCTCATGGGGCGGGGGGCCGGCCCCCCGCAACGCCCCCCGGACCTACCGCCCCGGCCGCCACCGTCGCAACAAGAGAGCGTTGGTCACGACGCTCACGCTGGAGAACGCCATGGCCGCCCCAGCGAGCACCGGCGTGAGCAGCCCCAGCGCCGCGAGCGGAATGCCGACGACGTTGTAGAGGAAAGCCCAGAACAGGTTCTGGTGGATCTTCCGCGTCGTCGCGCGGGAGATCGTGATGGCGTCGGCCACGAGGCCGGGGTCGGGCCGCATCAGGGTGACGCCCGCGGTGTGTTTGGCGACATCGGTGCCGGTGGGCATGGCGAAGCCCACGTCGGCCGCGGCGAGCGCCGGGGCGTCGTTCACGCCGTCGCCGACCATGGCGACCACGCGGCCGCCGGCGCGGAGCGCCGCGATCTCGCGCGCCTTGTCGTCCGGGAGCACCTCGGCCACGACGCGCGTGATCCCGAGCGCGCGCGCCACGACCGCGGCCGTGGCGGCGTTGTCGCCCGTGAGGAGCACCGGCGCGATGCCCACGCGCACGAGGCGCGCGATCGCGTCGGCGGCGCCGGGCCGGATGCGGTCCCCCACGGCGATCGCACCGCGGAGCGCTGTGCCCTCGGCCACCCACATCACCGTGGCGCCTTCGGCCTCCAGGGCGGCGGCGGCCTCCGCGAGGGGCCCGAGGTCAACCCCGCGCTCCCCCATCCACCGGCGGCTCCCCACGGCGAGGGCGCGGCCGCCCGCAAGCGTGGCCTCGATGCCGCGGCCGGCGAGCGCGCGGAACGTGGCCACGGGCGCCACCGTGAGCCCGGCTTCCGTAGCGGCCCGTGTCACGGCGCCGGCGAGCGGGTGTTCGCTCCCCTGCTGCGCCGCGGCCACGTCGGCGAGGAGCGCGTCGGCGTCTCCCGCGCCCGGCGCCGGGAGCACGGCGCGCACGGCGGGGCGCCCCTCGGTGAGCGTGCCCGTCTTGTCGAACACCACGACGTTCACGGCGTGGGCGCGCTCGAGCGCCACGGCGTCCTTGATGAGGATGCCGGCGCGCGCGGCCGCCCCGGTGCCGACCATGAGCGCGGTCGGCGTCGCGAGCCCGAGCGCGCACGGGCACGCGATCACAAGCACGCTCACGGCCGCGACGGTGGCCGCGACGCCGCCCGCGCCGGCGGCGAGCCACCCCACGGCGGTGAGCGCCGCGATCCCCATCACCACGGGCACGAACACCGCCGACACGCGGTCGACCGTGCGCTGAATCGGCGCCTTCGTGGCCTGCGCGTCCTGCACGAGCGCGACGATGCGGGCGAGCGTGCTCTCGGCGCCCACCGCCACCGCCTCCACGTGGAGGAGCCCGTCGCCGTTGATGGACCCGCCCACCACGGGGTCGCCCTCGCCGCGGCTCACCGGGAGGCTCTCCCCGGTGAGGAGCGACTCGTCGAGCTGGCTCGCGCCCCGCACGATCCGGCCGTCCACCGGCATGCGCTCGCCGCACTTTACCACCACGATCTGGCCGCGGCCGACGGCCTCGGCGGGAACGTCCACCTCGCGGCCGTCCACGAGGAGGCGCGCGGTGTCGGGCCGGAGCTCCATGAGCGCGCGGATCGCGCGCGTGGTGGAGCGCTTCGCGCGGCCCTCGAGCAACTTCCCGAGGAGAACGAGCGTGATCACCGCGGCGGCGCTCTCGAAGTAGAGGTGGCCCCCCGCGAAGAGCATTCCCACAGACAGGGCGTACGCGGCGGTGGTCCCGAGCGCCACGAGCACGTCCATGTTGGCGGTGCCCGCGCGGAGCGCGCTCCACGCGCCGCGGTAGAACCGCGCCCCGGCGAGGAGCTGAACGGGGGTCGCGAACAAGAGCTGAACCCACCCGGGCGGCATCCAGTGAAACCCAAGGGGGTGGCCGACCATCGGCGCCACGAGCGGCACCGTGAGCGCCGCGGCGGCCACAACGAGGGCGACTTCCCGCCGGGTGTGCGCGCGCTCTGCGCGCTCGGCGGCTTCCCGCGCGGCGGCGTCCGTCGGCGCGAGGGCGGCGGTGTACCCCGCGGCTTCCACCGCCGCGACCAGCGCCACCGGCTCCACGACGCCCGGCGTGTAGGCTACGGTCGCGACTTCCGTCGCGAGGTTCACCTGCACGGACAGCACGCCGGAGCGCTTTGCAACCACCTTCTCGATGCGCTGGGCGCACGTGGCGCACGTCATCCCGCCGACGGCGAGCCGCACGGTCTGCGGGGGCACCTGGTACCCGGCGCGCTCGATCACGGCGGCCACGGCAGCGGGCGTCACGCGCGCCGGATCGAACGTGACGGTCGCCCGCTCGGTCGCGAGGTTGACGTTCGAGGCCACGACGCCGTCGAGCCGCCCGAGCACCTTCTCGATGCGCGTGGCGCACGCCGCGCAGGTCATCCCGACGACGGGCAACGAGATGCGCGTGGGGTCGGAGGGCGTCGGAACCGCGTCCATGCCTGCTCTTATAAGCGCAGCATCGGGACACCGCCGCGATCCGGACGGCCTGAGCCTGCTCCAGTTTCGTAAGACAACGTACGGAACTACCGAACCTCTTCAGTACCGGTTCAACAACTTCCAGACGTTGAATGGTTATAAATGCCGTCCAGTCATTTCACTACCTGTTCAAAACCGTGGCCACCCACCGGTTCGGGTGACTAATCTTCGCCGCGACCCCAACCCGCTGGAGCCTCCTGATGCGTTCCCTTCTGCTGCTCGCCCCCCTCACGCTCCTCGCTCTCGCCGGCTGCTCCGGCACCGAAGACAAGGACACCGGCGAAGAGGCCGACACCGACACCGACACCGACACGGACACGGACACGGACACGGACACGGACACGGACACGGACACGGACACGGACACGGACACCGATACGGACACGGACACCGACACGGACACCGACGTGGACACCGACGCCCGCCTGCGCGTCCTCCACCTCTCCCCGGACGCCCCGAACGTCGACATCTACGCCGCCGGCTCGGCCGCGGTGACGAACCTCGCGTTCCCCACGGGCACCGGCTACCTCGACATCCCCGAAGGCGACCTCTCGGTGCAGGTCGTGCCGGCCGGCGGCACCATCGATGACGCCGTCCTCGACCTCACGCTCCCCCTCGACGGCGGCAAGACCTACACGGCCGTCGCGTGGAACCGCGTGGCGTCCCTCGGCGCGCTCTTCCTCACCGACAACGTCGAAGGCATCGGCGCTGGCGACGTGCGCCTCCAGCTCGTTCACGCCGCCGCCGACGTCGGCCCGGTCGACGTGTGGGACCTCGGCTCCGGCACGCTCCTCGCGGACGACTTCGCGCCCGGCACCACCGCCGAGCTCACCATTCCCGTCGGCGCCCTTCAGATCGGCGTCGACGTGAACAACGACGGCTCCGCCGAGGTCTCGTTCGACGTGCCCGAGCTCCCGGGCGGCCAGTTCTACAACGTCTTCGCCACCAACGACAACGGCGGCCCCTTCCTCCTCGCCCAGCTCCCCGACGGCACCACCGTCCGGGTGTCGCCGACCGCGCGTGCGCCGATCGCCCAGCTCCGCGTCCTCCACCTCTCGCCCGACGCCCCCCCGGTCGACGTGTTCGTGGACGACGGCGCCACCCCCTCGTTCACCGGCATCACCTACGGCACGGGCAGCAACTACGCCGCTCTCGAGCCCGCGGTGTACTCGGTGCAGGTGTCCGCCACCGGCTCCACGGCGGCCGACGCCGTGCTCGACGTGGATGGCCTCAACCTCGAAGGCGGCAAGCGCTACACCGCGGTGGCCTACGGCTCCATGGATGGCATCTCGGCGCTCGCGCTCGAGGACTCGTTCCTCGGGATCTCCCCCGGCGACCTGCGCATCCAGGTGGTGCACACGGCCGAAGGTGTCGGCGAGGTCGACGTGTGGGAGCTCGGCTCCGGCACGCTCCTGATCGACGACTTCGCGTACGGCTCGTACGGCTCCCTCGACGTGGCGTCGAGCGCGCTCTCCATCGGCCTCGACGTGGGCACCGACGACGGCATCCCCGACGTGACCTTCTCCGTGCCCGTGCTCGGCACCGACACGTACGTCAACGTCTTCGCCGTCAACGACGAGAGCGGGCCCTACCTCCTCGCCCAGTTCGACGACGGCACGGTCGCCACGGTCCTCCCGGACTAAGCGCCACGCGCGCGCGGAGCCCGCTCGTCGGGCTCCGCGACACGGCCCGCCACCCCCGCGAGGGGGAAGCGGGCCGCTTGTCGTTTGGGCGTACGATCTCGCCGCCCGCGCCAGACGGACCCTTGGCCGTTCGTCGTTAGACCGCGCCGCCTTCTACCCAGCCGCGCTGACCACCGCGGCGAGGCGACCGAGCTCCGCGACGTACACCACCCCATCCAGCTCGTCCGGCGCGCACGGCCCGCCGACGAAGAGGCCCACCGACGCGGGCAGAACCGCCCGGAGCGCGCGGATGGCCCCGTCGGGGTCCTGCGCGGAGGCGCCGATGCTCACGATCACCGCGGTGGCGCCCGATTGCACGGCGGCCGCCGCCATGTCCTCGATGGGCGTGTCCCGGCCGAGGAACACGATACGCTGGCCGGCCGCCGCAATCAGCGCCGCCGCCATGTGGAGGCCGAGGTTGTGGAGGTCGCCCGGGAGCGTGGCGCACACCACCGGGCGGCCCGTGGCGCTGTCGGAGAGCGGCCGCCACCAGCCGGCGAGAAAGTCCTCGAGGCGGGCGCTCGCGAAGTGCTCGTGGAACACCTTGATCTCGCCCGCGCACCACTCTTCGCCGAGCCGGCGGAGGAACGGGAGCGCGCGGCCCTCGATGAACGTCGGCAGGCCGAGGCGCGCGGCTTCCTCGGAGAAGCCGCGGTAAAGCGCGTGGCCGTCGAGCGCGCGCGTCGCCGTCATCCAAGCGTCGACCGGGCCGCCGACAGGAGGCGGCCGCACGTTGCCTTCGCCGAGCAGCGAGCGGAGCACCGGCACGGACGCCGGGAGCACCTGCGCGGGGCGATGCCCCGCATCGAGCGCGCGCGTCACCAAACGTACGTGTTCCACCGTGTCGGGCGGGTACAGCCGGTGCCCACCCTCTGTGCGGTCGCCCGAGGGCACGCCGTAGCGGCGCTCCCAGGTTCGAAGGGTGTTGATTGGGACACCGGTGGCGCGGCTAAGCGCTCCGATGGTCAGGTGCAGGCCCGAATGGGTGCTCATGGCAGATCCTAAGGTACTCATAACCTATTCACTGTCCGTGCACAAGAGGTCTTTCACGGCCATCGGCGCAGCCTGGCCCAAGGCGGCAGCCCCACGCGGGGGCCCGCGCTTCGGCGTCGGGGCCGATGGAGGGGAGCTCCGGGGGGCGTTGCGGGGGGCCCGCCCCCCGCCCCATGAACTAAACCCTTCTTCTCCGCCGGACAATCGAGAGGAGGCCGGCGAGCCCGAACAGGGTGGCGCCGCCGCCGCGCGCGGACGCGCAGCCGCAGCCGCCCAACGTGTCGAAGCCCACGAGCGCGCCGGGGCCGCCTTCGTCGGGGCGGTCCGAGCCCGGGCCGGGGCCGGCGGTGTCGACGATCGCGGTGTCGTCGGGGTCTTCTCCGTCGGGCGGCGCGGAGACGATCACGCGCACCTGGAGCTGATCGTCGCGGGGGCCGCCGTCGTCGGCGAACCAGGTGACCCACTCTTCGACGAGGCCGAAGTACTGGGCGGTCTCGCCGACGGAATTGCCCTGAAGCGTGAAGGAGAACCGGCCGACTTCGCCGGGGGGCGTCACGGCGTCGACCGTGGCGGGGCGCGTGGACGACACCCAGCCCTCGTCGGCGACGGCAGACGTGCTCTCCCGCGGGGTGACGGCGAGGTTGGTGGACCCGGGTTGCCACGTGGCGGTGCCCACGTTCAACATCTCGATGTACCCCGCCTCTTCCTCGCCGAGCACGAGCTCCACCGCGCCGTCGGCGGCGTACGGGAAGGTTTGTGCGTAGAAGGACGCGGCGTAGGAAGGGGCGATCGACGTACGGAGATCGTCGAGGCGGTCGTAGAGCCAGTCGCCGGGGCACGCCGTGGAGTTGCCGGGCCAGTCGCGGTGGCCGCGGATGGAGTCACTGTCACTTGGGACAGCGTGGAGCCCGACCAACGTTTGCACGAGAAGCTGGCCGTCTTCGATCATCGCAGAGGTGACCGCGTGGCTCGTGGAGCAGCTCGTGGGGTGGTAACACCCGAGGAAGGACACGGCGATGTTGCCGTCGTTGTTCCCGCCGCCGGTGGCGCCGCTGTAGTAGTCGTAGGGGCGGCCTTCCCAGAGCGAACCGTCGTACCCGACGAGGAATTGGTAAGGGATATCACAATAGTCGCCGGAGTCCATCGAGTAGGCCTGGAGCGCCTGGACGGCGCCCTGCACCGTGCCGCCGTACGTTTGTGTGCCGGCGGTGTGGTGGATGGCCATGCGGTACCAGTCATCTTCGACGGTGGTGCACGTGGTGGAGCGCGCCCCCCACGACGCCCGCGCGGTGACACCGATGTCCGTGAGCGCCGTCGGGAGCACGCCGGCGGCGGTGGGCATGCGGTCCGCGCGGCGCTCGCCGGCCGGCACGAGAAGATCCCAGTCGAGGCGGGTGATGCGCGCGCGGTCCGGGCTGCGGAACCGAACTTCCGAGATGGAACGCCCGAAGTCCACGACGTGCACTGCCACGCGGCCCTCGCGCCACGTCTCGGGGACGGGCACCCATGCGGCCCCCTCCCACACCTCGATGGCGACGGGAGTCGTGTCGCGCGTCTCCACGATCATGCCGACGCGCGTGCCCGGCGCGGACACGAGGGGGGCGTCCCAGGACAGGAGTTGATTGGGCGGCGGGACCTCGGGGCCACGTGCCGCGGCGGCGAGGGATGCGAGGAGGAGGATCACGTTCGAGAGGATAGCGCGAAACGCGCTCGCGGAAGCGGGGCCCCGCCTACGCTCCGGCGCGGTTACGCGCGTCGCCATGCGCGCCTCCCTCCTGCTCACCGCGGTCGTCTCGAGCGCCGGCGGCATCGTCGCGCACGGCATCTATTTCCTCACGCAGGCCGCGTACGGCTTCGACGACCGCGCGAACCTGTGGCTGGCCCTGGCGCTATTCCTCCCCTACGTGCCCGCCGCGCTCGTCGCCGGCGCGCTCGGGCGGCGCTTCGGGGCGCGCACCGTGCTCCACGTCACCAACGCGGTGATGATCCTCGCGGGGTTGATCCTCGCGATCGAGCCGCCCGCGTGGGCCGTGTGGGTGGCGGCGCCGCTCTACAACGGCGCCGCCGGCGTGATGTGGCCGCTCATCGAAGGCTACATCGCGGGAGGGCGGCACGGCCCCCGGCTGCACCGCGCAATCGGGGCGTTCAACCTCACGTGGTCGCTCACCCTCGCGCCCGCGCTCTGGGTGGTGGGCCTCGCGGGGGACGACCTCGCGGTGAGCTTCGGCGTTCTCCTCGCGCTCCATGCCGTCGGCGGCTTCGCGATAGCAAGGCTCGCCGCCGAGCCGCCCCCCCACAACGCCGACGACGCCGTCGCGATCTCCCCGGACTACCCCCGCCTCCTGCGCTCCGCCCGCATGCTCGTGCCGGTGTCCTACGTGCTCCTCGACGCGCTCTCGCCGCTGCTCCCGGGCGTGTGGGCGCGCGCGGGCGTGGACGCGCGCCTCGCGCCGCTCTTGAGCTCGGTGTGGATGATGGCGCGCTTCGGCGTGTTCGTGGTGCTCTTCCGCTGGTCGGGGTGGCGCGGGCGGCCGATGGCGCTCGTGGTGGGCGCAATCGCGCTCCTCGGCGGCTTCGGGGCGGCCCTGGCGGGCGGGGCCGTGCCGCTGGTGGCGGCGGGGCTCGTGCTCTTCGGGATGGGGCAGGGAACCTTGTATTACCAGGCGCTCTACTACGGCATGGCCGTGGGGAAGGGCGAGGTGGACTCCGGCGGCCACCACGAAGCGGTGATCGGCCTCGGCTACCTCGGCGGGCCTGCGCTCGCGCTCGTCGGGATGGCCGTGGGGGTGCCGCCGGTGCACGCCGTGGGTGCGGTGGCCACCCTCGGCGTGGCGGCCGGGCTCGCCCCGTGGGCGCGGCGGCACCTGTCCCAGCGCCGGGCTTAGGGCCCGTCCGGCCCGCGTTTCGCGCGCTCGCACCGGTGACCCCCGTTACGCTTCGTGCTCGCCCCCGGTCGCCCATGATTCCCATCAAGCCCGCCGTCGCCCGCCATGCGAGCGTCGCCTCCCGTGAGCAGTACGACACGATGTACGCTGAATCGCTCGCGTCGCCCGGCCCGTTTTGGGCGCGGGAGGCCGCCGCGCTGACGTGGTTCGCGCCGTGGCGCGCCGTGGTGGAGGGCGAGGGTGCCGACGTGGCGTGGTTCCCGGGTGGCAAACTCAACGCCTGTTACGACTGTGTGGACCGTCACCCCGCCGATCGGGTGGCCATCGTCTGGGCGAAGAACGACCCGGGCGACTACGAGCGCATCACCTACGGCGAGCTGCGCGCGCGCGTGAGTCGCATCGCGAACGTGCTCCGCGCCCACGGCGTGCGGAAGGGCGACCGGGTGTGCATCTACCTCCCGATGGTGCCCGAGCTCGCGATGACGATGCTCGCGTGCGCCCGCATCGGGGCGGTGCACTCGGTGGTGTTTGCGGGCTTCTCCGCCCAGGCCCTGCGCGACCGCATCCTCGACGCCGGCGCCAAGGTCCTCGTCACCGCCGACGAGGGGCTTCGCGGCCCCAAGCGCATCGCGCTCAAGCACATCGCGGACGAAGCCGCCGAGGGCGTGGTCGACTCCGTGCTCGTGGTGCGGCGCACCGGCGCGGCGGTCCCAATGCACGCCGGGCGAGACCACTGGCTGGACACCGAGGAGGCGAAGCAGCGCCCCGTCTGCCCGATCGAATGGATGGACGCCGAAGATCCGCTCTTCGTGCTCTACACGTCGGGCTCCACCGGCACGCCGAAGGGGCTCCTCCACACCACCGGCGGCTACCTCACCTACGCCGCCGCGACCTTCCGTTGGGTGTTCGACGTCGCCCCCGGCGAGACCCACTTCTGCACCGCCGACGCCGGCTGGATCACAGGCCACAGCTACATCGTCTACGGACCCCTCTGCAACGGCGTCACGACGGTTCTGTTCGAGTCCGTGCCCAACCACCCGGACCCCTCCCGCTATTGGAACGTCGCCAACGACCTCGGCGCCGTCACGCTCTACACCGCTCCCACCGCGCTCCGATCGCTGTTGCGCGAGGGCGATCAGTGGCTCCGCGCGATGCCCACGGTGCGCATCCTCGGGTCGGTCGGCGAGCCGATCAACCCCGAAGTATGGCGGTGGTACCACGATACCGTGGGCGGCGGCGCCAGCGCGGTCATCGACACCTGGTGGCAAACCGAGACCGGCGGCATCCTCATCACCTCCCTCCCCGGCGCCCACGAATCCGAGCCCGGCTCGGCGGGCCTGCCCATGTTCGGCGTAAAACCTCTCTTGTTGGACACCGAAGGGCGCCTGCTCGAGGGCGCGGCGCACGGAAACCTCGTGCTCCAAGGCACCTGGCCGGGCCAGGCGCGCACCATCTGGGGCGATCACGCCCGCTTCGTCGACACCTACTTCCGCCCCTTCCCCGGCTACTATTTCACCGGCGACGGCTGCCGCCGCGAGGCCAACGGCTACCACTGGATCACCGGCCGCGTGGACGACGTGCTCAACGTCGCCGGCCACCGCATCGGCACCGCCGAGGTCGAGAGCGCGCTCGTGGCCCACCCCGCCGTGGCCGAGGCCGCCGTCGTCGGCTTCCCGCACGACGTGAAGGGCGAGGGCATCTTCGCGTGGGTGCACCTCAAAGAGGGCTATTCCGCCGAGGTGGAGGTGCTCCGCGAGCAGGTGCGCCACCAGATCGGCCCCATCGCCACGCCCGACCGCATCCTCGTGGTGCCGGGCCTCCCGAAGACGCGCTCCGGGAAGATCATGCGCCGCATCCTCCGCAAAATCGCGGCGGGCGAGGCTAGTCAGCTCGGGGACACCTCCACGCTCGCCGACCCCGCCATCGTCGATCAGCTCATCGCGCTGGCCAAGGGGTAGGGCTTGGGGCGGAGGGCTCCGCCCCCCGCAACGCCCCCGGAGGCGCGCGCCGGACGATCGCGGTGCCCCAGGTGTCCTGGTTGCATGCTACTTATTCTCCTGTCCGCGTGCGCCGGGCCCGGCGCCGCCAAGGGCAACGCAGACCCGTCGGTGTTTCAAGACGACATCCCGCCGTGCGAACCCGAGGCGCCGGTGGCCTACGACCTCTCCTGGACCGACGCCGGCCCGGGAGGGGTCTCCGCGCAGGATCTGTTCGGCTCCGCGGCGGGGGATTCGTACGCCACGCTCACGTGGGACGACGGCGCGGTGGGCGCCGCGGTGCTCTCCGTGGCCGGGATGGAGGCCGAACAGGTGCTCTCCGGTGACCCCGCCACGTGCCCGGTGGCCGTGTCGGGCAGCGTAATGTGGACCCTCACCACGGCCGACCGCCGCCTCGTCACCGACGGCGACGCCCGCTGGACAGCGCCCGACGCCGCGTCGACGCCCGCCTTCCTCACCATCGACGCGGCGCTCGACCCCGACGAGGTGGGCTTCGAACCCCTGCGGTCGGGCTCGACGCTCTACCTCGCGCTCGCGCTCTCCGCGGAAGGTGAGCTCGTGGCCGTGCGCATCGAAGAGGTGTGGCCGCGCGCCGCGGATCGCAACCGCGTTTGCGTTCGGGCCGCGATGGACGCCGCATCACTCGGGTGTCACGACACCGGCGAGGGGGCGGGCCGGGACTGATCCGGGCGTTCCCGTGCCGCGCACCGTTCGTTCGGCGGCGAGCCCTTACGCCCCGCTGTGGAAGCCCTTACCCCTCGGTGTCCGGCCCTGGCTTCCCGTGACGCCCCTGGTATCGTACGAACACCGGGCGCTCGCCAAGGCCTGGTGACACGGCAAACCCGCGGGGACACGCGGCATGTCGCTGGCAAACCTATCGAGGGAGGTCTCCATGTCACGTCTTTTGATGTTGGCCGTGCTCTGTCTCGGCTCCGCGTGCACCGACTACGGCTTCTACAAGCCGGACGATTACAGCGCCACGGACACCGCCCCCGAGGACGGGCCGGACACCGACGCGGCGGACCCGCTCGAAGCCGACCCGACACCGGAGGTGGGCGACGCGCCGAGCGTGGGAGAAGAGGCCGACGCGGACGCGGACGCGGACGCCGATGCCGACGCGGACGCCGACGCGGACGCGGACGCCGATGCCGACGCGGACGCGGACGCCGACGCCGACGCGGACGCGGACGCGGACGCGGACGCCGATGCCGACGCCGACGCCGGCGAGGGCTGCACCGGCACGATCGGCTACTGGAAGAACCACCCCGAAGCGTGGACCGTCTCCTCCCTCCGGCTCGGCGCCCGCACCGACACCGCCGCCGAGCTGATGGACCTCCTCGACCCGCCGGTGCGCGGCGACGCCAGCATTTCCCTCGCGCACCAGCTCATCGCCGCGAAGCTCTCGGTGGCCGCCGGCGCCGACGACACCGTGATCGCCGACGCAATCGACGATGCCGACGCGTGGATGACGACGTACGACGACGGCGACGGGCTCCCGTACGGCACCTCCTCCGGCTCTTCCTCCGCCGCCACCTCCATCGCGTCGGAGCTCGAGGACTACAACAGCGGCGACACGGGCCCCGATCACTGCTGAACCGACCGCCGCGCCCGGGCTCCGCACCGCGGGGCCCGGGCGCTCCGCGTTCCGATGCGGGCACCCGCGACACACCCGTCATCCACGGCGCGGCGGCCTCCCGGCGGTGCAGGCGCGCCGCGAGCCGGGGCGAGCCGGCGGTGTCCCGGCTCGCGACGGCCCCCCCCGCGACGGGAGGCCCGCGCCCGTCCCCTACCCGACCACCCGCCACACGGGGAACTCGGCCCCCACCGGCACGGCGTCGACCGCGCCGTTCTCGATGGCGCCGTCGTCGCTCTCGGGCTCGCAGAGGTAGACCGCGATGGCCCCGAGCGGCTGGGTAGTCGTTACGCGACTGTACGCGGTGGGCGCGTCGCGCGTGGATCGCGCCCAGGAGACCTTGATGTCGCCGTACTTCGCGGCCTCGAGGATCGCCCGGCCGTCTTCGGTGCCGTAGCCCTCGACCGTCGCGACTTCAACCTTGTACGGGCCCGCGGCGCTCTCGACCGCCAGCCCGTGGCCGCGGAGGAGCGCGGCGAGCCGGGCGGGCACGAGGTACGCGACGGGGCGGTCGACCACGGTTGTGCCGACGAACCGCGCGAAGTGCGGCAACGTGACGGTGGAGGGCGCGCCGTCGAGGGTGCGCGGCGTACACGTGAGGATGTCGACCTCGCGCAGGACATCGAGGCGGTAGCGCACGGCGATGCGGTCGGGTGGCGTGCGCGACTGCTTCACGATGGCGAGCACCTCGGCGGCGTGGCTGCCGACGTACCGGAACGTCTCACGCATGAACGCGTAGGCGGTGCGCACGCGCTCGGCGAAGGAGATGTAGGAGTAACACTCCAACAGAATATCCATTCGGCCGGTCAGCCCGCGGTAGTTGCCGCCGAAGCGCGGGTGGTGCGGGTAGGTCATCCACCCTTCGCGAACGGGCGCGGCGGGGTCGGCGTCGGCCCCGGCGTCGAGCACGCGTTCGTCCTCCACGAAGTTGCCGTACCAGCCGGCGTCGATGCCGTGGTTCTGCGCGAGCTTCGCGGTGACCGCGGGCAGGAGCCGGTCCCGCACGTAGAGGATCGGCTCGGAACGTCCGCTCTCGATGGTGTGCGGGACGTCGTAGGTCATCGAGAAGCGGTGCACGGAGCCGTTGGTGGCGTGGTTGTCGAGCGTGAGCTCGGGCTCCCACACCTGCATCACCCGCGTCTGCAACAGGCGCATCTCGAGCGCTTCCTGCCGCATGTAGTCGCGGTTCAGGTTGATCTTCGCGGCGTTCACCCGGGTGCCCACGCCAGAGTCGGGGCCGAGCTGGCCGCTCAACTTCGGGAGGTGGAGGCGGCGGTTTCCGGGGTCGATCGCGTCGTTGCCGTCGGGGTTGAACAGCGGCACGACCACGAGCGTGAACAGCGCGAGGAGCTCGGCGTCTTGCCCGTCGAGCAGGTCGCGCACGAGCATCAGGCTCGCCTCCTTGCCCTCGACTTCGCCGGCGTGAATGCCGTTGACGACGAGCACCACGGGGAGGCCCAAACGTCGCGACTCATCCGGCGTTCGGATGCCGTGCGCGGACAACACGAGGAGCGGGAGCTCCCGCCCCTCGGGGCTCGTGCCGAACGAGGTGACCCAGAGCCGCGGATCTTCGCGGGCGGCGAGCGCCTGCACGAACGCCATGACGTCGGCGTGGCGGGAGGTCTCTTGGTAACAGGTGAATTCGGCGCGAGTGACGGGCGACACGGCGCTCCCTCGAGAGCTGCCCGGGTAACCCGAGCGAGGCCCGAGCCGCGACGTTCTCAGGGGATTATGCGAGATGGATGCCCACCGACACTCCCCTCTGGCGACAATTCCGCCGCCTCCTGCTCGGCGCCGTCGTCGAGGCGATCCTCCCCACCGGGATCGATCTCGACGTGCGCACCCTCGTCATCACGTTTGACGACGCGAGCGCGTTCCGGGTGCCCCGCCTCGACAACTACATGCGGTTCCGCGGCACGGTGCGCGGCGTGCTTCGCGCCCCGGTGGATGCCGCGACGCGCGCGCGGCTCCTGGCGGGCCTCCGCGCCGTGTGGCCGGAGATCGTGTCCGTGGTGGACCTCCCCATCGGCGACGCCCTGACTGTCGAGAAGTCCGACGTGCAGGTGGACATCGAGGGGGACACCCTCGTCATCCGATTCGATCTGTCGGCGGACTGAGCGCGGGAGCGGACGCCCGCGGGGTTCGCGGTCACGCTCGGAGCGGCGAATCGGGTGGAAGTTCGGCGTCTTCGGCGCAGAGGGCCTCCACCACGAGCGCCTGCACGGCCGGGCGCGTGAGCAAGCCGGCGTGGCCGACGTCGGGGAGGTCGAGGGCGCGCGCACCGTGGAGGTGGCAGGTTGTCTGCGGATAGACGACGAGGTCGTGGCGCGCGGCGATGGTGGTGAGCGCCGCGGTGGCCGGGAAACCCGGGAGGCGGCGGAGCACTTCGGAGCGGCGGCCGAGGAAACGCGCCGCCCCGGCGAGCGGGAGCCCGCGGCCGGCGGCGGTGCCGCTGTGGGGGCTGCCGAGCGTGACGATGCGGCGCACGCTCGCGGCGAGCTCGGGGTGCGTCGTGAGCGCCATGCGCACGATCACGCCGCCCATGGAGTGGGCGACCACGTCTACCTGCCCGGCGGGGTCGAGCCGGGCGAGCTCGCGGAGCGCGGCGACGAAGGGCGGCACGTGCGCTTCGAGGGAGCGCCCGTACCGGCCGAGCGACACGGCGCGGCTGGGCCGGCCCCGGCGCGCGAGCGCCCGCCGGATGCCCCAGAGGTTCGAGCCGTCCTGGGTGATGCCGTGAACGCACACCACCGGCGGGCCGGTCACCTCGCCCAGCGGCCGGAGCAGGCCGTTGCGCCGCCCCGCGCGGAGCTGCCACCAGCCGAGCGTCGCCAGCGCGAAGAGCTCGCCGAGCGCGTATCGCGCGAGCGCCCACGGCGGCATCGGCGGCGGCACTTCCCCCTTGTGCCGGTAGTACGACTGGAATCGCAGGAGCGAGAGGCCGATCCACCCGGCGAACGCACCCGCTGCCGCGGCGAGAGCGCCGACGACCACGGCTGCGAGCGAGACGTACGACACGCCGAAACGTAAGCACCGCGCCGCCGCGTGGCCGGGCCGAATCGCGCGCGCACGCGGGCCGCCGGTTACCGGCGGCGCCATGTCCGACACGCTCTACGACGGCATCGGCGGCGACGCGGCGGTGCGCCGCCTGGTCGACCGCTTCTACGACCACATGGCCGTTCTGCCCGAGGCGGCCACCATCCGAGCGATGCACCCGCCCGACCTCGGCGAGAGCCGAGACAAGCTGTATTGGTTCCTCTCCGGGTGGCTCGGCGGGCCGCAGATGTACGTGGAGCGCAAGGGCCACCCGCGCCTGCGCGCGCGCCACCTGCCCTTCGTGGTGGACACCGCGGCGCGCGACGCGTGGATGGCGTGCATGGCCCTGGCGCTCGCCGAGGTGGTGCCCGATACGGGTCTTCGTGCGCCGCTCCAGGGCGCGCTCGACCGCCTCGCGACGCACATGATCAACCAGGGCTGAAAGGGCGCGGACGGACGGATAGTTCTCGGCGTGGCCCCACCCCTCAAGCTCTTCTTCGACGCGGCGTGCGTGCGCGCCGTCGGCGCGACGTTCGCGGAGGTGAACCCGCCCTTCCCGCTCGCGCGGTTCGTCGCCGAGGCCACCGACGGGCTCGACGCCCTCGAGCTCCTCGGCCGCGGCGCGCACATCGCCGACGCGCTCGCCCGCGCTCTCCCGGCGGACCGCGCGGAGGCCCTGGCGATTGTCGTCGCGTCGCTCGACGTGCCCCTCGCCCTCCCCGCCGGCGGCGCCATGGCGCCGTTCGCGTACCTG
>CAXNIN010000025.1:0-22777 GCA_964202365.1 Myxococcota bacterium
CCCCGCCCCAAGACCCTACCGAACCGCTACACGCGCTCGAATACCGCCGCCGCGCCCATGCCGCCGCCGATGCACATCGACACCACGCCGTACCGGGCGTTGCGACGCGGCATCTCGTGCAGGAGCGTCGCGACGAGCTTCGCGCCCGAGCACCCGAGCGGGTGGCCGAGGGCGATGGCGCCGCCGTTCACGTTCACCTTCGCGGTGTCCATCCCGAGCTCCTTGACCACCGCGAGGCTCTGCGCCGCGAAGGCCTCGTTCAGCTCGAAGAGATCCACCTGGTCGAGGGTGATGCCGGCCTTGGCGAGGGCCTTCGGGATCGCCGCGACCGGGCCGATGCCCATGATCTCGGGCGCGACACCGGCCACCTGGAACGACCGAAGCACGCCGAGAATAGGCAGACCGAGCGACTCCGCAACCTCACGCGCCATGATGACGGTGGCGGCGGCGCCGTCGCTCGTCTGGGACGAGTTGCCGGCGGTCACCGAGCCGTTCGCGCGGAACACCGGCTTGAGCCGGGCGAGCCCCTCGTACGAGGTGTCGGCGCGCGGGCCTTCGTCGGTGGTGAAGGTCACGTCGCGCCAGGCGCCTTCGACGTAGACGCGGGTGTTCACGGGCACGATCTCCTCCGCGAAGCGGCCGGACTGGATGGCGGCGAGCGCGCGCTGATGCGACGCCACCGCGAACTGGTCCTGCGCTTCCCGGCTGATGCCGTACTGGTCGGCCACGAGCTCGGCCGTGATGCCCATCGGCGTGTACGCCTCGGGGTGCGTGGCCATGAGCCCCGGGTGCGGCGACGGCTTCTGGCCGCCCATCGGGATGATGCTCATGCTCTCGACGCCGCCGGTGAGGGCGACATCCTGCCAGCCCGCCGCGATCGACGCGCCGGCCTGCGCCAGGGACTGGAGCCCCGAGCTGCAGAAACGGTTGATGGTCAACGACGGGATGGTGTTCGGCAGGCCCGCGAGGAACGTCGCGATGCGGCCGATGTTCATGCCCTGTTCGGCTTCGGGCATGGCCGTACCGACGACGATGTCGTCGATGCGGGCAGGATCGAGGCCGGGAACCCGAGCGAGGGCCCCCTTGAGCACCTGGGCGAGCAGCTCGTCCGGGCGCGTGTCCTTGAGCGCCCCACGAGGGGCTTTGCCTACCGCGGAACGAACCGCGGAGACGACGACGACTTCACGCATGGTGATTCTCCTGTAGTTCCGCTTAGTTCCGGAGGGGCTTGCCCTTCTCGAGCATGTGCTGGATGCGCGCGACGGTCTCGGCGTTGCCGCACAACGAGAGGAAGGCCTCGCGCTCGAGATCGAGGATGTCCTGCTCCGTGCGGACGGCGCCGAACGGGATGTCGCCGCCGGTCATCACGTAGGCGAGCTTCTGGCCCACCACGGTGTCGTACGGGGTGACGAAGTTGCCCATCTTCATCTGGTAGAGGAAGAGCTCGAGCGCCGCGCGACCCGCGGAGCCGGGCAGCTTGAACGTGCGCTTCCGCGGGGCCTTGTAGCCCGCGGTCACGAGGCCGAGCGCCACGTTCTTGGCGTCGCCGATCAAGCGATCGGGGTCGAGCGTGAGGCGGTCCGTCGCGCGGAGGAAGCCGGCGTCGCGCGCCTCTTCGCCGCTCGTGGCCACCTTCGCGGTCGCGACGTGCTCGAAGGCCTTCTGGACGAAGGGGTTCGGGTCGTACGCGACGCCCGCGGGGATGTCGCCGAGGTAGCGCGAGAGCATCTCCTTGCAGCCGCCGCCGCCGGGGATGAGGCCCACGCCCACCTCGACGAGGCCGGCGTAGAGCTCGCCCGCCGCCTGAGTCGCCGCCGAGTGCATCGTGACCTCGACGCCGCCGCCGAGCGTGAGCCCCCAGGGCGCGGTCACGACGGGCTTGTCGCTGTACTTCGCGCGCTGGAGCACGTTCTGCATGAACGCGACGGAGCGCTCGATCTGCGCCCAGTCCTGCTGCATCGCGCCCATGAGGATCATGAGCAGGTTGGCGCCCGCGCAGAACGCGTTGCCGCCCTGGTTGCCGACCACCAGCGCGTCGAACTTGCCGGCGTCGAGCATGTCGAGCGCCTTCTCGTACGTCGGCAGGATCAGGTCGTCCAAGGCGTTCATCTTGCTGTGGAATTCGAGGCACAACACGCCGTCCCCGAGGTCGAGCAGGCTCGCCGAGGGGTTGGAGTCGACCTCACCGCCGCGCGCGCGCACGTCGTCGAGCAGGAGCTGGCCCTTCGACTGGGGAACCGGCTTCACGCTGCCCGTGAAGAACGTCCGTTCGGTCGCGACGCGCTGGTAGAACGACGTGCGCCCGCTCGCGAGCATGTCCTTCACCCACGCCGGCACCACGCGGCCCTCGGCCTCCATGCGGGCCACGGACTCCGGCACGCCGATGGCGTCCCAGCTCTCGAACGGCCCCATCTCCCAGGCGAAACCCCAGCGCATGCCGCGGTCGATATTGACGATATCGTCGGCGATCTCGCCCACGCGGTTCGCCGCGTAGAGCAGGGTGTCGGCGGTCACGTCCCACACGAACTTCGCGGCGGCGTCCGTCCCCTTCAGGATGATCTTGAGGGACTCGGCCGGCGTCTCCGCCTTGCGGGCGGCGCCGAGGCTGTCGAACCGGCTCTTGCCCTGGGACCGGTACTCGCGGGTAGCGAGGTCGAACACCAGGATTTCGCTCTTGCCGTCGGCTCCCTTCACCTTCTTGTAGAAGCCCGCGCCGGACTTCTCGCCGAGCGCGCCCTGCTCGATGAGGTGCGTGAGGAAGTGGGGGACGACGATGCTTTCGCGCTGCTCGTCGTTCGGGCATCCGGCGTGGATCCCCTCGATCACGTGCTTGAGCGTGTCGAGACCGACGAGATCCGCGGTGCGGAACACGGCGGAAGCGGGGCGCCCGGTGGGCTTGCCCCAGATCATGTCCACCTGTTCCACCGTGAAGCCGCCGGCCACCATGTGCCGGAAGATCGAGGTGATCCCGAAGGTGCCGATCCGGTTCGCGATGAACGCGGGGGTGTCCTTGCCGTAGACGATGCCTTTGCCGAGCACCTGCTCGCCGAAGGCGTGCCACGTCGCGACGACGTCCTTGCTCGTATCCGGGCCCGCCACGAGCTCGAGGAGCCGCATGTAGCGAACGGGATTGAAGAAGTGGGTGACGAGGAAGTGCTGCTTGAGCTCGTCGGAGAAGCCGTCGGTCATCGCCGCGATGGGAATGCCGGACGTGTTCGAGGAGACGATCGACCCGGGCTTGCGGTTCGCCGCGACCCAGCCGAACACCTTCTTCTTGATCGGGAGGATCTCCGCGACCACTTCGATGATCAGGTCACACTCGGCGAGACGGCCGGCGTCGGCCTCGTACTCGCAGGGCGTGATGCGCGCGACGTCGCTCGCGCGGTAGAGCGCGGCGGGCTTCAGCTTGGGCAGGTTCGCGATGCCGGCCTTCGCCACGGCGCGCGGATCCTTCCCGTCCTTCGGCGGAATGTCGTACAGCAGGCTGTCGATGCCGGCGTTGGCGAGGTGGGCCGCGATGCCCTGCCCCATCACGCCGGCCCCGAGGACGGCGACCTTCTTGATGGCCATTCGGAGCTCCTGAATGAATCCTCATTCAGGTATGCTCGGCGACTCCGGCAGGCAACCATCCGGCTCGTTTCATTTGTCGGGCGCCGGCCTCCCGGCGGCCCAGGAGCGTCGCGAGCCAGTCGGGGCTACAGGCCCGCCTGGAGCAGCATGTCTTCCACCCAGTACACGCCCAGGTTGTCGCGATCGAGGCCGTCGGCGTGGAGGCGCAGGTAGTCGAGCAGCAGAAGGTCGCGCCGGAGCCACTCCACGATCTCGGGGGGCGCGCCGGGTCGCGTCGCGGCGCCGTCCGGGTTCATCGCGGCAACGGCCTGCTTGAGCTGCAGCCAGCGGTCCTTCCCGCCGCGGATCATGAACCGCCGGAACTCGGGCCAGCGCTCCGAGAGCACCACCCAGGCCCACTGCGCCTCGGAGATCTCGCGCATCGCGCGCGCCTCCAGCGTGAAGTCGGCGAGGAGCAGCACGCGCGCGCACAAGTGCTCCAGGAACCGCGGAATGCCGAGCTGCCGGTGCGACGCGGCCACCACGAGGGCGTTGATGGCGTCTTCGCCGAAGGCGCGCCGCACCACCACCTCATTCGCGCCGAGGAACCGCCGCACGAGGAGCCCGATGCGGCGAATCTCGAGCTTCGGCACGTTGATGGAGAGGTCCACCATCTCGTCGAAGATGCGCGCCGCGGCGAGGTCCGACACTTGGCCTTCGCGCGAGCGGATCGCGGCCACCGTGGCCTCCCGGCCCATCGCCACGACCACCGCGAGGTCCGCACCGCCGCCCACCATGAGGTGAATGCCGTCGAGGAACGCGAGCCGCACGGGCGCGGGCAGCTGGTCGAGGTCCGCGATGAACACGACGAGGCGGCCTCGCTGGTTCTGCTTCACGTGGTCGACGAGCGCCGCGAGGCCGCGGCGCATGCGGTCGACGGGGTCGGCGTCCTGCGGCGTGAGGGCGGAGCCGGCGCCCTCGGGCACCGTGCCGTCGAACCGCATGCGGTTCATCTGGCTGACGATGTCCCGCGCGCGGTCGATGTGGGTGTTGTTGTTGCCGGTCCGCGCGATGGTGGCGACGAGGCCCGCCATCAGGTTGCCCTGCTTGGCGTAGGCCCAGGGGTTGTACCAGGTGGTGAGCGGGAAGACCTCGGGCCCCACGTCGGTGCCGAGCGCGTCGCGCTCCACTTCGATGCAGTGCATGCACCGCCGCATGAACTCGTTCTTGCCGCTGCCGGGGGCGCCCTGGACGTGCGCGACCGTGCCGGGCCCCCGCCGGACGAGCGTGCGTACGAACGACCGCGCAAGGCGATCGAAGCCGAGGGTGTCCTCGTTCGGAACGCGGTGGCGCATGTCGCGGGGGTTGAGGGAGTCGGCGATGGGCATACGCCGATCTTACACTACCTGGGGGGGGGCGCCGCTGAAACCCGCCGGAAACCCGGCGTTCTCCAGTCGTCTCCCCTGCCGTTCAGCGCGCGGAGTCGTCCCGCACGGAGACGTCGCCCGTCTCGTCCACGTTGAGCGGCACGATGTCGATGCCCAGGGCTTCGAAGGGGGTGTCCACGTCGACGTCGGCGTTGAGGTCGACGCGGAGGGCGTCGCCGTCGGCGGCGGCCGCGATCGCGTTGATGGCGTCGAGGTAGTCGACGCCGAACGGGATCTGGACCGTGCGCTTCGTCGCGCCGTCCACCGCGCCCATCTCGTCGACGACGCCCGCGCTCACGCGCACGCCCGCGAACTTCATCGCGAAGTCGAGGTTGGTGAAGTCGAGGGCGGAGCCGTGGTCGTTGTCCACGTCGATGTCGAGGCCGAAGTCCACGCCCTCCACGTCGGCGGACTGGATGTTGAGCTCGCCGAGGTCGAACGTGGGGGTGCGGAGCGCGGGGAAGCTCCCCTCCTCGTCGAACGAGATGTCCACCGGGCCGATGTCGGTGTCGAACCCGAAGCCGCCCTGGAGCCCGAACCCGATGAAGTCGAGGCCGCGCGTCGCCTGGACGGCGTCGTAGACGCCGAGGAACTCGAGGCCCACCGGGAGCGCGAGCTCGCTCGTGCCCTCGGCGCGGAGCTCGACGCCGTTCGGGTCGTTCCCGGAGAGGATCTCGATGCCCTCGAAGCCGAGCGCGTAGTCGAAGCGGGAGAGCGGGAGGCCTACCGGGTTCGGATTCTCCACGTCGAACACGAAGTCGACGTCGATACGCTCGAACGTGAGGTCCGTGAGGACCAGGCGGTTGAACGTGACCTTGGGGAGGTAGGGCGAGAGGTCGCCGCCGACACAACCGAGGAGGAGGGCGAGGATCATCGGAGGAGCTCCAGGAAGGGCACGGCCGATTGGACGGCCGGGGCGCCGAAAGATTCGAGGTCGAGCGGGGCGTCCGCGGGAATGACGACGACCGCGCGCACGTCTGCGACGGTGAGCCAGCCCGTGAGCGCGGCGTCGAGCGCCATCTCGCCCTGCGCCGAGACGGGCGGCGCCGTGGCGACATCCGCGGTCTGGCTCGCGGGGCGGATCGGGCGCGCGAGCGACGGGTACGGATCGAGCGCGAGCAGCGCGTCGGCGAGGGCGCGGGCCGGCGGAATCGTGGCCTCCGGCGCGAGCACCCGGCTCGCCAGCCAGAGCGGGAGCCAGCCGCCACCGAGCACCTCGGCCACAACGGCCCCCGGGTCGCGCTCGGGGGCTAGCGGCAGCCGAGCGAGGCGCCGGGGCTCCCGGCGCGCGGAGGCGACGACGTCGCCGGGGGCGAGCGCCGCGGCGAGGCGCGCGTCCGCAACGTCGACCGCGGCGGGGTGGCCGGCGACGACACACCGGCGGTCGTCCGCGTGCACGATGAGCACCCGCTCGGGTGGGAGCGGGAGGCGCACGGACGGCACCGGCGAGGTGGACAAGCGCGGCGGGAGCACGTCGAACGCCGAGAGCGGAACGGACGCGCCGGCCGGAACCCCCACCACGGCCACGCTCCGCACGTACCGCGCGCCCTGGAAGCCCCCGACCTCGGCGACGGTGAGGGTGGGGAGCACGGAGAGCCGGCCCTCGGGCGCGTGCCCGTAGGGATGGCCGGCGTAGATCCAGGTGTCCCAGGCGCGTTCGGCGATGTCGGCGCAGTCGAGGGAGCCGAGCGCGGCCATCGCGGATTCGCGGGCGGCAAGCACCCGCTCCAGCGAGGGCGGCGCGACGAGGGCGTCCGCGAGCGCGGCGGCGCGGTCAGCCGGCGCGGGGAACACCACCACGTCGGGCCCCACCTCCACGGTGGCGCCCGCGGCGTCGGCCACGGCGCGCGCGGTGACCCACGCGAGGCCCTCGCGGCCGGGCGGATCGTGGGCGCTCCCCGCGCGGAGGGCCACGCGGAGCGGCTCGTCGGCCGGAAGCACGACGGTCCTCACGGGGCCCGCCGCAGCCACGAGCGCGGGTGTCTCCAGCGGCGGGCGGTACGCGCACGCCGTGGGCGCCCAGAGCAGGAGCGCGAGCAGCGGGGCGTGGGGAGAGCGGGCCATCGCCCCCAGGATAACCGCAGCCGCGGCCCGCCGGGCGGGGGGCGACCGGCCCGGCCGCGTCCCGCGCTCCCGCCGCGTCGCGACCGGCCCCCGGCGGCGCCGCGAAAGCCCCTCGATCCCCCTACGATCGCCGCCGCGTCGGGCGTTCCGGGTAATCGAGCGGTAACCTCGTGGTATGCTCTCCCCTCCCCCCGTGCCGAACCCGGGAGTCACCGCTCATGAACGAATTGCCGCTGATCGACTTCTCAGTGCCCACACGCGATCTCGTCCGTTTGCTGAAGGTTCCCCCCAACACGCGTGAAGCGCTGCCCGAGAGTGTTCTGTGGCGGGTGTTCATCGAGCTCAAACGCCGCGGGGAGCCCGACGTCGGCAGCTACTTCATCAACGGCGTCCGCACGCTCCACCGGCGCCGCGCGCTCGGCACCACCGAGCTCCCCGTCACCGACCACGACCCCGACGGCCACCGCCTCGCCGAGGACCCCTACCTCGCCGAATTGTGGAAGTCGTACAAGCGCTGTCTCTGCGCGAACCGCACCGGTCCCGCCGCGCAGATCCTGCGCGAGGTGGAGCAGCAGATCCAGGCGTCCTGAGCGCCCCGGTTCCCCCTCGCGCACGCGCTGGCTTCGCGCCCGCATGCGCGCTACGAGGCGCACCTTCGGAGTTCCCATGCGATTGGACTGGGCCGACATCCGCGCCCGCGGCGAACGCGGCGTAGGCATCTCGGTGGAAGAAGCGCGGGCCATCCTCGCGCTCACGAACCCCGCCGACATCGAAGCCCTGTGGGAGACGGCCCAGGCCGTCCGCCACGAGCACAAGGGCAACTTCGTGAACACCTGCGGCATCAGCAACGCCAAGAGCGGCCGCTGCGCCGAGGCGTGCAGCTTCTGCAGCCAGTCCGCGCACTACACCACGGACGCCCCCAAGTACGCCATGAAGGACGCCCCCACCCTTGTGGAAGAGGCGCGCGAGGCGTGGAACAACGGCGTGCGCGAGTTCTCGCTCGTCGCGAGCGGCCGCGCGATGACCAACCGCAAGGAGCTCGATACCATCAAGTCCGCGGTCACGACGATCCGCGCCGAAACCGGGATGCAAACCTGCGCATCCCTCGGCCTCATGTCGAAGGACGCCCTCGCCGAGCTACGCGCCGCCGGCCTCCAGAGCGTGCACCACAACCTCGAGACAGCGCGTTCGTTTCACGCGAACATCGTGCAGACGCACAGCTACGACGACGAGGTGGAGACCATCAAGGCCGCGAAGGACCTGGGCATGTACACCTGCTCCGGCGGCATCTTCGGCATGGGCGAGTCGTGGGAGCAGCGCGTGGAGCTCGCGATGGAGCTGCGTGATCTCGACGTCGACAGCGTGCCCCTGAACTTCCTCAACCCGCGGCCCGGCACCCCCCTCGGCGACAAGCACGACCTCACCGCCGAAGATTGCCTCACGATCATCGCGCTCTATCGCCTCGTGCTCCCCACGAAGGACCTCATCGTGTGCGGCGGGCGCGCCGTGAACCTCGGCGCCCGGCAAACCGAGATCTTCCGCGCCGGCGCCAACGGCGTGATGCTCGGCAACTACCTCACCACCGCCGGCCGCCCCGCCGACATGGACCTCGACATGCTCGAGGCCGAGGGCCTCGTCATCCGCCCGCCGCCGCACAAGCCGCACCCGCCGAGCCTCCGGCCCACCGTGCGCGTCGAGGGAACGGATACCAACGGCGTGGCGTGAGCCGCTACGCCCGCCTCGCGGAGAGAATCGAGGCCGCCCGCGCCCAGGGCCTCGCGCGACGTCTCCGCACCGTGGCCCCCATCGACAGCACCCGCGCAAATGTCGACGGGTGCGTCGTTACGCTGTTCTGCTCGAACGACTACCTCGGGCTCGCCGACCACCCCGACATCGCCGCCGCATGGCGCGGCGGAGGGGCCGGCGCCTCCCGGTTGATCTCGGGAACACGCCCCGCCCACCTCGCCCTCGAGGACGCCCTCTCCGAGCTCTACGGCCGCCCCGCCACGCTCTTCAACGGGGGGTACGTCGCGAACCTCGCGCTCGTCACCACCCTCGTCGGGCCCGGCGACCGCGTCGCCTCCGACGCCCTGAACCACGCTTCGCTCATCGACGCCGTGCGGCTCTCCGGCGCCGACAAGACGATCCTGCCGCACAACTCGGCGGTCGTGCCCGCCGACACCCGCCTCGCCGTGGTCGAGGGCCTCTACTCGATGGACGGCGACATCCCCGATCTGCCGGCGTATGTCGGTAATCATTGGCTCGCCGTCGATGAGGCCCACGCGTTCGGCTGCCTCGGGCCCGGCGGCCGGGGCGCGGCGGCGGCGCAGGGCGTCGAGCCCGACTTCGTGATGGGAACGCTCGGCAAATCGGTGGGCGTCGTCGGGGCTTTCCTTATCGGACCGCCCGAATTCCGCGAGCTCCTGGTGAGCTTCGGCCGCACGTTCGTGTACACCACCGCCCTGCCGGACGCCGTCGCGCGCGCCGCCCTCGTGGGCCTGCGGCTCGCGACGGACGAGCGGCGGGAGCGCCTCGCCGAAAACACCCGCCGCTTCCGTTCGGGCCTCGCCCAGCTCGGCGTGCGCGCCCTCGGCGACGCCCACGTGGTCCCCCTCCTCACCGGAAACCACACGATGGCGGTGGCCGACGCCCTGCTCGACGCCGGCTTCTACGCCCCGGGAATCCGCTGGCCGACGGTGCCGCGCGGCCACGAACGGGTGCGCGTGACGTTGAGCGCCGCGCACACTCACGGGCAAATCGATACTTTCCTGGACGCTCTCGGCACGGTGCTCGCCACGCGCACGGGATAACGTTCCGTTCGTCACGACAGGACACAGGGAAGCATGCCGTCGTCGGAGTGCCGAGTCTTGGTCACGGGCTTCGGCCCGTTCTTGGACGTGCGGGACAACCCGTCCGCGCGCGTCGCGCTCGCGGTCGACGGGCGGGTGGCGAACAACGCCGTGCTCCATGGCCGCGCCCTCCCGGTCACGTACGACGGCGGCCCGGCCGAGACCGTCGCGTTCGCCGAAGCGCTCGACGCCCACGTGGTCATCGGCGTCGGGGTAGATCGCCGCACCACCACGGTCGACGTAGAGACGCGCGCCTACAACATCGGCGCCGGCGCGGATATTCTTGGCCAGACGCCGCGCATCCTCGAGGTGGGCGGCCCGCCAATCGTGTATTCCAACGTGGATGCCGTCGTGTTCGCATCAGCGCTCGGCGCGCGCGTCGACGACGACGCCGGCCGCTACGTCTGCAACGCGTGGCTCTACACGGTCGGCCGCGCGCTCCTCCCGCGGCGTCGCGTCGTGTTCGTGCACGTCCCCGCGGCCGGCCTCGATCCCGACCGCCTCACCGCCGCCATCGGGCAGGCGTTCGGGGGCTGAAGCGGCGTTGGCGTGGACCTCCCGGTGGCGGGGGGCCGGCGGCAAGCCGCTACGACGTGGGCGCTGCCGCCGCGCGCGCCACGGCGTGGTAGCCGAGCTGTTGCACCGTGATCATGTAGACCGTCGGCAGCATGGCGACCGGCGCGAGCAGAAGGTCCATCACGACGTCGCCACCGCCGTAGCTCGGAACGAGGCGCGCGAGGTCGACATCGGCGCCGCCGGTCACGAGCGCGAGGAGGCTGGCCGAGGCGTCGCTGGGCGCGAACACCCACGACACCACCGACACCAACGATTGAACCAAGAAGAAGGCAAGAAACCCGATGGTCACCGGGATCGCCACGCGCAGCCCGGGGCGGTCGCCGTTGGCGCCGAGGCCGAGCGTCATCGACTGCCCGAACGCCGCGAAGCCGCTCCCCTCTTCGTACGCCGCCGTGGTCACGAAGCCGAACGGCACGAGCACGAGGCCGCCGCCCAGAAACCACAGGCTGATCGCGAGTTGCTCGAACAACCCGGCGAAGAGCCACGCGAACTGGAGCTTCCAGCTCGCGAGGCGACGGAGGCCGGCCCAGATGTCGGACCGCCGGCCGGCGGTGATGTCGGCGAGGATCACGAACGCGAACATCAGCGCCAACAGCTCGATCACGAGCTTCAACCCGTACAGGACGAGCAGAACGCCGAGCGCGGAGAGGGCGAGGTCGGCGTCGATCTCCTGCAGCCCTCCCATCGCCGCGACGGCGTCGGGCAACGCGAGCGACACGAACACCTTCGGCAGGGTCGCCACCACGGCCAGCGTGGCCACGAGCGGCAGCCAGCGGACCGCCGTGCGCGCGAGGAGCCCGATGGGGGCGGTGACGGCGTCGAGCAGGGTGCCGGGGCGCGTCACCGAAGCACGCCGAACACGGCGCCGGTGGGGTCGACGAGAACACAGTAGCGCCCACCGTCTGGGAGGGCCGCCGCGGCCTGCACCACGCGCCCGCCGAGCGCTTCTACCTTCACGACGGCATCGTCGGGATCACCCGCCACGAACGGAACCCAGAAGGGCGGGTTCGAATCAGGACGCTGGAGAATCGACGCGAGCGGGATGCCGTCCACGCGGAGCACCCAGCCGGCGCCCGGCTCGCCCATGTCCGACGGGCCGACGGCGTAGCCGAGGGCGCGCCCGTAGAAGCCGCGGATGGCGTCGTCTTCGGTGAAGAGCTCGTCCCACACGAACGCGCCGGGCCCGTACGGCGCCGCGGCCGTGGTGCCGGACACGAGGCCGAGCAAGGCGCCGTCGGGGTCCGCGAGCACGGCGAAGCTCCCCTCCCCCGCCTCCGTCGGCGGGTGGAGCGGGGTGGCGCCGTAGCCCATGGCCTTCCCGAGCGCGGCCTCCACGTCGACGACCGCGGCGTAGCCGAGCCAGTGCGCGGGCCAGCCAAGGTCGGGGTCCAACGCCACGATGCCGGCCACGGCGTCACCGCCGCGCCAGAACCGGCCGGCACGGCACGTCCACCCGAAGAGCCCGGCGTAGAAGACCGCCGCGCCCGCCGTGTCGGTGGACATCAGGTCGTGCCAGACGAAGGCCCCGCGCGCCGGGGCGGCGGGGCCCTCTCCCTGCACGTTCACGCCGAGCGCTTGCGGTAGCTCTCGATGAGGATGTCCGCGACTTCCGGGCGGATGATGCGGTTGTCGGGGCGCTCGCCGCCCACGAGCTGCTCGCGGAGCTTGGTGCCCGAGATGCTGTACGGCGCGACGCCCGGGTGGTTCTCCGTGAGGTCCACGCGGCCAATCGACTCGTAGTAGGCGGCGAAGCCCACCTTCACCGGCTTGGTGTGGAGCTCGCCCGGCAGGTTCTCGAAGATGCCCTGCGCGTCGAAGTCGCCCCAGATCGCCGTGCCGTCCGCGTAGGGGGCGTCGGCGTGCTTGCGACCGATGACGATGTGCGAGAAGCCGTGGTTCTGACGGTAGATACCGTGCATCACCGCCTCGGACGGGCCGCCGTAGAACATCTTCTGGTCGAGGCAGACGAGCTCGAACACGTCGTTGAGGTCGTACCCGACGCTCTCCCAGAGGACACGGTCGGAGTCGCCCTGGCCGAGCAGCCGCTGGTCGCGGAGGATGCGGTACGTCTTCACGCGGGTGGAGGCGTCGACATCGTCGTTCTTGAGCTGCCCGACGAGCGGGTTGAGCGCCACGCCGGCGTAGAGGCCCGCGCGGGTGAGCTGCTCGACGCCGTAGACGAGCGCGTATTCGTGCGCGCGGTGGAGCGGGTTGCGCGTCTGGAAAGCGAGCGCGGCCTCCCACTTCTTGTCGGCGATCAACGCGCGGGTGCGGGCGGGCGACAGCAGGAGGTCGGCGTACTCGGCGTGGCGGCCCGCCGGGAGCACGGCGATCTCGCCGCCGACGAGGGTGCCGCGCGGATCGTCCGTCACGATGCGGGCGCCGGGGTGGTCGAGGCGGGAGGTGCCGTACACCTTCTCGACGTAGCGCTGCTTGTCCCAGGCGAAGCGGCTGGACACCCTGAGCGTGCCGAGCACGTTCCCGCGGGTGTCGACGAGCGCGGCGAGCCCGCCGACGGTGAGCGACGCGGCCTCGGCCTCGGTCACGGGCAGGGAGAACGGGATGGTCCAGGCGAACTTCTTGCCTTCGTAGACGATGACCTTGTCGTCGAGAACGGCGTTGTAGGTGTTCTCGCCCATGAACCCGACGAGCGGGGAGAGCGTGCCGTCCGCGATGCGGTAGAGCACCGAGAGGTCGGCGTCCGTCACCGTGATCGCGGGCAAGGCGCCCGCCTCGGCGAGCAGCGCGTTCTTCTGGCGGAAGGTGAGGAAACGATCGACCGGGGCGGCGAGCCCGCCGTGAACGGGGACGAGGGACATGAGCGCTCCTGGACATCGCGACGGCGGGGATGGAGGCCGCGCGGGGGCTCGCATCTAAACCGGCGGTTAGCTGCGCGCCATGCGCACCGCGTCGGAATGGGCCGCCCTCGACCTCGCCCACCTGTGGCACCCCTTCACCCAGTTCGACGAATGGGAGAAGCAGCCCATGCTCGTCGTCGACCGCGCGGAGGGCATGCACCTCTACGATGTAGACGGCAACGCGTTCCTCGACGGGGTGAGCTCGCTCTGGTGCAACGTGCACGGCCACCGCCATCCGAAGCTCGACGCCGCGGTGCGCGCGCAGCTCGACAAGGTGGCGCACTCCACCCAGCTCGGCCTCGCGAACACCGTGGCGATCGAGCTGGCGGCGCGGCTGGTGGGGCTCACGGCGGGGTGGGACCAGGCAAATTTTGGGGCGGGGGGGGAGCCCCCCCGCAACGCCCCCCCGGCGCTCCCCCGCGTGTTCTTCTCCGACTCGGGGTCGACAGCGGTGGAGGTCGCCCTGAAAATGGCGTTCCAATGCCAGCAGCAGCGCGGCGCGACGCATCGCACGCGCTTCGCGGCGCTCGATCAGGCGTACCACGGCGACACCATCGGGTCCGTGAGCGTGGGCGGCATGTCGCTGTTTCACGGCATCTACCGCCCGATGTTGTTCGAGGCGGTGCGCATCCCCTGCCCCGAGCGCGCCGGCGAGAACGAGGAGCGGCTCCTCGCCGAGGCCGCCCGCCTCTTTCGCGAGCACGGCGACACCCTCGCCGCCTTCGTGTTCGAGCCCCTCGTACAGGGCGCCGCCGGCATGCGCATGCACTCGCCGGCGTTCCTTCGCGCGCTCACGACGATGGCCCGCGACGCCGGCGCCCTGCTCGTCGCGGACGAGGTCGCCACCGGCTTCGGCCGCACCGGCACGCTCTTCGCGATGGAGCAGGTGGGCGTGGTGCCCGACTTCTTGTGCCTCGCCAAGGGGCTCACCGGCGGGTACCTCCCGCTCGCCGCCACGCTCACCTCCGAGGCCGTCTTCGCGGCGTTCCGCGGGCCGTACACCGAGTGGCGCACGCTGTTCCACGGCCACACCTACACCGGCAACCCGCTCGCGTGCGCCGCGGCGTTGGCGTCGCTCGACATCTTCGCGGAGGAGGCCGTCCTCGAGGCTCTACCCGTGAAGATCGCCGCCCTGCGTGACGCGCTCGCGACGCTCGACCACCCCTGCGTGCGCGAGACGCGTCAGATCGGCCTGATGGCGGCCGTGGTGCTCGGCGATTTCCCCGTGGAGGCGCGCATCGGGCACCGCGTCGCGCTCGCGTGTCGTGATCACGGGGTGATCCTCCGGAACCTCGGCGACGCCGTCGTCTTCATGCCGCCGCTCGGCATGGGCCCGCCCGACCTCGCGCGGCTCGTCGCGGCGCTTCGGGCCGCGATTGACGACGTCGTGGGGTAGCGGGCCGACACCCGGCGACAGGCCGTTCGCGTCGTGAAGCGGGGGCGTTGCGGGGGGCGCGCCCCCCGCCCCGAGACCCTCGTGCACCGCGTGCGACCGCTTGCGGCCCCGCCGCGCCCCCGGTAGTGTCGGCGGACACCGTCGCGGGTTCCATGCTGCTCCTCTCGCTCCGCCTGCTCCTCCCGGACGCCGCCGCCCTGGACATCGACACCTTCTCCCTCGCGAGCTCCGCGCTCGACGCGGAGGGTGGCCTCCAGGTCGAGTCGCCCACGCTCGCCTACCCCGGGTCGTTCTACGGCGGCCTCGGCCTCGTGTACGCGCACGCGCCGCTGGTGCGGATCTACGCCGACGGCACGGAAGAGTGGATTGTTTCTGACTCGTTCGCGACGCGGCTCGCCGTTGGGTACACCATCGGCTCGGCGATGCGCCTCGGCCTCGACTTCCCGCTCTACCCCTACGTGGGCGGCGCGACCGACGCGTTCCAGAGCGGCCCCGCCCTCGGCGACGCGCGGCTCCGCGGGGTTGTGCCGATTCCCCTCGGCGAAGGCGCGCCCGTCTCGCTCGCGGTCATCCCGTCGCTCTCCCTCCCCACCGGCACCGTGGCCGCGTTCACGGGCGCCGGCGGCGTCGGCGGCGGGCTCGCCGCGGCGGTGCGCTTCACGCCGGTGGAGAAGCTCGACATCGACGCGAACCTCGGCTTCCGCGCGGGCCGGCAGGACGCCCTCGGCGACCAGGCCTTCGGCACCGGGCTCGACGTCGCGTTCGGGGCCGCGTACGCGCTCCGGGAAGACATCTCCGTGGGCCTCGAGCTCGACGGCACCGCCGATCTCGCCGGCGGCCTCGGCATGTGGATGGACAACCCGGTCGAGCTCACCGCGTACGGCCGCTACGGCAAGGACGCCGGCATCCAGGCGCTCTTCGGCCTCGGCACCGGCATCGTCGGCGGCGTGGGCGCGCCCGACGCGCGCGTGATCGCGGGCCTGGGGTGGCGCATCCCCGGCGAGGCGCCCGTCCGCGACACCGACGGCGACACGATCTTCGATGACACCGACGCCTGCATCGACACCCCCGAGGACAGCGACGGCTTCGAGGACACCGACGGCTGCCCCGAGGCCGACAACGACCGCGACGGCATCGAGGACCGCACCGACGCGTGCCCGCTCGAGCCCGAGGATCGCGACGGCTTCAAGGATCTCGACGGCTGCCCCGACCCCGACAACGACGCCGACGGCGTGCTCGACCCCGTCGACGCCTGCCCCGACGTGGCCGGCGCCGCCGCCACCAACGGCTGCCCCGATCGCGACGGCGACACCGTGCTCGACGACGCCGACGCCTGCCCCGACGTGGCCGGCCTGCCCGCGCTCGCGGGCTGCCCCGACCGCGACGCCGACCGCGTGGAAGACCCCCGCGACAAGTGCCCGGACGAGCCGATCGACCCGCGGGAAGACCCCTCGCGGTCCGACGGGTGCCCACGTCGTGTGTTCGTGACGCTCGAGAAGATCGAGATCCTCGAGAAGGTGTACTTCGCTACTGGGAAGACCACGATCAAGAAGGCGTCGTTCGGCCTCCTCGACGACGTGGCGAAGGTGCTCAACGCCAACCCCGACATCCGCAAAATCGAGGTCGCGGGCCACACCGACAGCGTCGGGAACGACGGGGCGAACCTCCGCCTCTCGCAGGGCCGCGCGGAAGCCGTGGTCAAGCACCTCGCGACGGTGGGCGGGGTCTCCGCCGAGCGCCTCACGGGCGTTGGCTACGGCGAAGTCTCCCCCATCGACACGAACGCCACCGACCCCGGCCGCGGCAACAACCGCCGCGTCGAGTTCGTGATCAAGGCGATCGACGCCCCGAAGCAGCCGGTCGCCCCGGCCGCGAAGCCCCCGACCGAGGCCGCCCCCGCCGATGCGCCGTAGGGCGCCGCGCCCAAGGCACCCGCGCCCAACCCGCCGCGCCCGCACCCATGCCCGAGGACCAGACGCCGCTCGACCCGTCGAAGCCGGCGGAGAAAGGCGGCAACGCGGGTGACCCCTTCGGCCTCGACGACGGATCGTTCGGGCACCCGGACCGCCCCAAGGCGGGCGGCCGGTGCGGTGCGTGGGCGGCGCGGCGCGCGGAAGCGGCTCCGTGCGTCACCCGCTTACGACGTTGTCCCCTCCGCGAAGAAGCGCTCGTCGCGCTCCGCCATGCGCACCAGGAGCGGCGCCGGCGCGTAGCGCTCGCCGTGGGTGGCGGAGAGGGCCCGAAGCTCCGCCACCAACGCCGGTAGTCCCTGACGGTCCATCCACGCGAGCGGGCCGCCCGTGTTCGGGGCGAAGCCGACGCCGAAGATCGCGCCCACCTCGGCGTCGCGCGGGTTGCGCACGACGCCCTCGTCGAGCGCGCGGGCGACCTCGGCGACCTGCACGAGCATCAGGCGGCGCGCGAGGTACGCCACGCCGGTCTCCGCGGGCGCGCCCCCGCCGAGCTCCGCCGCGATGTCTCGGAGCCCGGGCCAGATGCGACGCTCCGCGCCGTAGTCGTAGAAGCCGCTCCCGCCGGCCTTGCCGGTGCGCCCGAGCGCCACCATCCGCCGCACGAGCTCGATCCCCGCGAGGCGGAGAGGCTGCCCCGTCACGGCTTCGCGGCCCTCCAACGCGTGGAGCCCGAGCGTGAGGGTGACCTCGTCGAACTCCTTGAGCGGGGCCACCACCATGCCGGTGGTGCGGCCCGCCCACTCGACGAGCACGGGGTCGTGCCCCTCCGCGACGAGCTGGCACCCTTCGAGGATGTAGCTGGTGAACAGCCGCGTCGTGTAGAAGCCGTAGCCGTCGTTCACCACGATGCTCGTCTTCTTGATGCGGTTGCCGAACGCGAGCGCGCGGCCGAGCGTCTCGTCGCTCGTGCCCGCCCCGACGATGATCTCGAGGAGCGGCATCTTCTCCACCGGCGAGAAGAAGTGCATGCCGACGAAGTTCGCGGGCCTCCGAGACGCCTTCGCGAGCAGCGAGATCGGCAGCGCCGAGGTGTTCGACGCGAAGAGCGCGTCTTCGCCCAGCAGGGCTTCCACCTCGGCGGTCACCCGCGCCTTCACCGCGACGTCCTCCACCACGGCCTCGATCACGAGGTCCGTGCCGACGAGGTCCGCGAGGTCGAGCGTGTAGGTGATGCGCGCGAGAATCGCGGCGCGCTCGGCCTCCGGGAGCTGCTTCAGGGCGGCGGCCTGCGCCTCGTTGTGCGCCCGCGCGCCGACGAGGGCCTCCGCGCGGATGTCCTTGAGCACCACGGTGAAGCCGCGCTGCGCGCACACGAAGCCGAGGCCGGCGCCCATCATCCCGGCGCCGAGGATGGCCACTTTGGCGATGCGCGGGTCCTTGACGCGCGGGAGGCCTTGCTGCCGCTCGACCGCGCTCTTGTGGTACCAGAACGTCCGGATCATGTCCTTCGCCTGGTCGGACACCACGCGCCCCGCGAAGTGGCGGCTCTCGATGGTCACCCCGGCGTCGAAGCGGACGGCGAGCCCCTCGGCGACCGCACGCACCGCCGCCTCGGCGGCGGGGAAAACGCCCGCCGTCTTCTTCTCGAGCATCGCGCTCGCGATGAGGAGCAGGTTGCGCGCCTCTTCCGACCCGGGCTGGGCGCCGGGGATCTTCGCGCCCTGGTCCCAGGGTTGTTTCGCGGCGGGGTTCGCCCGGAGCCACGCCACGGCGGCCGCGTGGGCCTCCTCCGGCGAGGCGGCCACGGCGCCGACGAGGCCCACCTTCTGGGCCTTCGCCGCGCGGAGAACCTGGCCTTGCGCGATGATCTCGAGCGCCGCCTGGATGCCCACGAGGCGCGGCAGGCGCTGCGTGCCGCCGCCGCCCGGAATCACGCCGAGGTTCACTTCGGGGAGGCCGATCTGGGCGTCTTCCGTCGCGACGCGGTAGTGGCAGGCGAGCGCGACTTCACAGCCGCCGCCCAGCGCGGCGCCGCGGAGAACCGCCGCCACGGACACGCCCGACGTCTCGATGCGCCGGAGCACGGCGTTGAGGCCCGCGGTGGCCGCCCGCACCGCCGCGGCGTCGCGGAGGCCGAAGATCATGTCGAGATCGGCCCCCACGCAAAAGTCGCGGTGCCCGGACGTGAGCACGATGCCGACGCAGCCGGGAACGGCCCGCGCCTCTTCGAAGCCGGCCGCGAGCCCGGCCGCGAACGTGGCGTCAATCTTGTTGACCTTGCCCGGCATCGCGAGCGTGAGGGTGACGATTCCGTCGTCTTGCGTAATCGCATACATGGTCAAACCCGCTCGATGATGGTGGCGATGCCCATGCCGCCACCCACGCACAGGGTGACGAGGCCGGTCGACAGTCCGCGATCTTCCAGGGCGTCGAGCACCGTGCCGAGCAACATCGCGCCGGTGGCCCCGAGCGGGTGCCCGAGCGCAATCGACCCGCCGTTCACGTTGAGCTTGTCGTCGGGCACGCCGAAGTGCCGCAACCACGCGAGCGGCACGGCGGCGAAGGCCTCGTTCACCTCGAACAGATCGATGTCGCCGATGGTCATGCCCGCCTTCCGGAGCGCCTTCTCCGTGGCGGGGATGGGCCCGGCGAGCATCAACACGGGCTCGTCGCCCACCACCGCCACCGACCGGATGCGCGCGCGCGCGCGGAGGCCGAGGGCCTCGCCCTTCGCGCGTTGGCCGACGATCATCGCCGTCGCGCCGTCCACGATGCCGCTCGAGTTGCCGGCGTGGTGCACGTGGCGGATGCGCTCGACGTGCGGGTAGCGCTCGCGGGTGAGCGCATCGAGGCCGAACTGCTCGCCCATCACCTGGAAGCTCGGCGCGAGCTTCGCCATCGACGCCTCGGAGGCGTCCCGCCGGGGGAGCTCGTCCACGGCGAGGATGACGTCGCCGTTCTCGTCGCGCACCGGCACGATGGAGCGCGCGAACGCCCCCGCGTCCATCGCCGCCACCGCGAGGCGTTGGCTCCGGAGCGCGAAGGCGTCGGCGTCCGCGCGGGTGACGCCCCGGAGCGTCGCGAGGAGATCCGCGGAGATGCCCTGCGGCACCACGCCGGTCTGGAACACCACCTGGGGGTCGAACAACGCGCCGCCGTCGCTCCCCATCTTCACCCGCGACATGCTCTCCACGCCGCCGGCCACCACGAGCTCGTGAAACCCGGACGCCACCATCGCCGCGGCGTGGTTCACCGCCTCCAGGCCCGACGCGCAGAAGCGGTTGAGCGTCACGCCGGGGGCCTCCGTCGCGTACCCCGCGGTGAGCACCGCGGTGCGCGCGATGCAGGCGCCCTGGTCGCCCACCTGCGTCACGCAGCCCACCACCACGTCGTCCACATGGCGGGTGTCGAGCCCGGTGCGTTCGCGCAGGGCCACGAGCGCGGTGGTGAGGAGCTCGAGCGGCCGCGTGGCGTACAGCGCGCCGCTCTCCTTCCCGCGCCCGCGCGGCGTGCGGACGGCGTCGAAGATCCAGGCGTCGGGCGTAGGCATGGGGGCCTCCGCGCCGAAATGTAGCGCGGCGCGCTGAACGACGGTTCAGAACGCCGCGCCGCGCCCCTACTTCGCCGAGTTCGCGCCCTTGTCGGCGGGCTTGCGCTTGACGAGGCCCCACACCTGGCCGGGGATGCCGGTGGCGCCGATGCCCACGATGACGAGGCCCGCCACGCCACCGATGGCGATGTCGGCCAACGCGCTCACGAGCCCGCGCACCGCCGCCGGCACCGCCTCGAGCCCGTGGTGCACCGCCTGTTCGAGGGGATGAATGCCCTCGAGCAGGATGTGTCCGCCCACCATCAACATCGCGACGGTGCCGATGATGGAGATAGCGTGCATGAGCTTCGGCGCGGATGCCACGATGAACCGGCCGAGGCCGGCGCGGCTCCCGCCCTTGAGCACGAGGTACTCGCCGAGGTCGTCGAGCTTGATCAAGCCCGCGACGAGCCCGTACACGCCCACCGTCATGATGACCGAGATGCCGTAGAGCACCGACACCTGGGTGATGAACGGCGAGGCCGCCACCGTCCCCAACGTGATGGCGATGATCTCGGCCGAGAGGATGAGGTCGGTGCGGATCGCGCCTTCCACGCGGCTCTTCTCAAACGCCTCGGGGTCGACCAGGGAGAGGTCCTCGGCGGCGTGCCCGTCCTCGTGCGGCTTGAGCTTGTGGATGACCTTCTCCACGCCTTCGAAGCACAAGAACGCGCCGCCCGCCATCAGGAGGGGCATGATCGCCCACGGCGCCACGGCGTTGAGCAGGAGCGCGCCGGGCGCCAGGATCACCGCCTTGTTGAACATCGAGCCCTTGGCGACCTGGAGCACCACGGGGATCTCGCGCTCGCGACGCAGGCCGATCGCCTGCTCCGCCGTGACCGCCATGTCGTCCGTCACGATCCCGGTGGTCTTCTTCGCCGCCATCGTCGTGAGCGTGGCGACGTCATCCGCGATGGCCGCGATGTCGTCGAGGAGCGCGAGCAGGCCGGAAGCGGGCATGTCGTTGGGACCTCTACGGGGACAGGGGGCGTCGCCATAACCCGGCACCCGGGCCGGGTGGCTCGGGTGCTACCAGCGGTAGAATCCCTCACCGGACTTCTGGCCGAGCTTCCCGTCGGCCACCATGCGGCGCATCAGGGCGGGCGGCTCGAACGCCGCGTTCTCGAGCTCGCGGGCGAGGTACTCGCCGATCATCAGACGAACGTCGAGCCCGACCATGTCCGTGAGGCGGAGCGGGCCCACGGGGTGACGATACCCGAGCACCATGGCCTTGTCGATGTCTTCCGCGCTCGCGACGCCCTGCTCCACCATCCGGATCGCCTCCATGCCGAGGCACACGCCGAGGCGAGACGTGGCGAAGCCGGGGAAGTCGCGGACCGTGATGGTCTCCTTCCCGATCGTGGCGCCCCACCGGAGCACCGCGTCGAGCACGCTCGGGGCGGTGCCGTCGTGCACGACCACCTCGAGGAGCGCCATGATGTGCACCGGGTTGAAGAAGTGCGTGCCGATGACGCGCTCGGGCGCGCGCCCGCCCTCCGCGATCTTGGCGACCGAGAGCGACGACGTGTTGGTTGCGAGCACGGCGCCGGGGCGCACGATGCCGTCGAGGGAGTGGAACAACTGGCGCTTGAGCTCCAGCTTCTCGGGGATGGCCTCCACCACGAGGTCGCACGCGGCGAGGTCCTCCAGGCGCGTGACGCCGGTGAGCCGGGCCACGGCGGCGTCGCGGTCGGCGGCGGCGACCTTCCCCTTCTCCACGCCCTTGTCGAGGTTGCCGCGCACCTTCCCGAGGGCGGCGGCGACGCGGTCGGCGTTGATGTCGTAGAGGGCCACGTCGTTTCCGGCGAGCGCGGCCACGTGCGCGATGCCGTGCCCCATGGTGCCGCTGCCCACGATGCCGATGCGGTTGATGACGTTCATGATGGCGGTGTCTCCGGTGGGTAGGTGCGAGGGGGGCGCGGCTACGCGCGGTAGTAGCGGGCGATCATCACGGCGATGTCGAGCTCGGGGGCGCGCACGGCGTGCACGTCGAGGCCGGTCTCCTCGCGCACGGCGTCGAGCGCCTCGGCGTCGCTCGGGTCGGCCATGGCGACGAGCAGGGTGGACTCGGTGCGCTTCACCGGGAGGAGCGTGTAGCGCTCCACCACCGCGCGGCCGACGAGGTTGAGCACGGCGTCGGGGATGCGGGTGCGGTGCAGGTCGATGCGGCCGGTGGGCGCATCGTGCTCGACGGCGGGGCTCCCGCCGGTGCCGAACGCGGCGTCTCCGGGGTCGCCCTCTTCGGGGCCGAAGTCGGCGAAGTCCTCAAAACCCTGGAACTCGGGCGGGATCGCGCGGCCGCTCGGGGCGCCGCGCTCCCAGCCGGCGCCGTCGCCGACGAAGTCGAGGTGCCCGCGGTCGTCGGGAGCGGGGGAGCGCTCGGTGGGCGTGAGCGCCGTGATGTCGCGTGAGGTGCCGGCGGCCGTGACGTCGCGCGCGCGGCGCGGCGCGGGGCCGTTCGACGGGCGGGGCGCCGGATTTGTCGGCGCGGGCGCGCTCGCGGAGGTGCGGGCGCCCGCCGGGGTCGGGGGGGCGTTGCGGGGGGCCGCGCCCCCC
>CAXNIN010000026.1:0-22698 GCA_964202365.1 Myxococcota bacterium
CCCGCCCTCCACCCCCGGCCTCCCCGCCGCCCCGCTGCGCGGCGAGTGGTACGGCTGGGTGGTCGAGCTCGACCCGCTCGACAAGACGTGGTCGCCGCGGCGCCACACCGCCCTCGCCCGGTTTCGCCACGAGAGCGTCGCGATTTCGGCCACGCACGGCGCCCCGCTCCAGGCGTACATGGGCGACGATCGCGCCGGGGGCGGCGTGTGGCGGTACACGTCCAACGCGGCGTGGAAGCGCGGCATGAAGCGCGACCGGGCGAGCGAACTCCTCACCGACGGCTCCCTCGCGATCCTCCGACTCGAGTCCGCAACGGCCGCCCGCTGGATTCCCGTCTCCCGCGCCACCCCGGTCGACCCCGCCGCCCGCTCCCACCTCGTCCGCCTCGCCACGGCCTGGAAGATCCCGCCCGAGTACATCACCGCGCTCGCGACGGCCGCCACCCTCGGCGACATCTACCCCACCGAGGGCGCGCTCCTCGTGGACGCCTGGCTCGCCGGCCTCGTCGCCGGCGGCTCTCCGCTCGGCCGCCCCGAGGGCTGCATGCTCCTCGACGACGTGCTGCACGTGGCGCTCACCCGCGACGTCGGCCTGCCCGCCGGCGATCCCTGGCTGCCCCCCGTCGATCACCCCGACGGCTGCGTGCTCGGCGTCGAAGACAACGGCGACACCGCCGTGATCTCCACCCCCGTGGTCGCCGGCGCCACGTTTGGGAGCCCCGACAACCTCGGCGCGCTCGACGACGCCCTGCTCATCGCCACGGACGCGGAGTCGCCCAAGGATGGCTGGGCCAACAACAGCCTCCTCCGCGTGCTGCCCGGCGGCACGCCGGAGCGCATCCTCGTGTGCCCGACCGACGCCGAGGTGTGCGGCCCGTCGCTCGCCCCCGACGGCACGCTGTTCTGCTCCATCCAGCACCCCCACCCCGAATGGGGCGAGTCCGCGCTCATCTGCGTGTGGCCCGCCTGACGCGACGCCGCCACCGCGCGCGTAACGTCCCCGGCACGTACGCATGCTAAACCAGCGTCGCACCCGGTAGAACGTGCTCCTCCTCCTGCCCTCCCTCTGCGCCGCCGCGGGCGAGAACGCCGCCGACATCGGCACGGTCCAGCCCTATGTCTGGGTTCGCTCCGGCTTCACCTGGATCGCGGACGACCCCTCGAACCCCACCGCGCAAGACGGCTTCATCGCCGACGCGCGTGTCGGCTTCGACGGTCAGCTCGCCCAGCTCCCCATCAGCGGGCGCGCGGAGCTCGCGCTGCTCCCCGAGCCCGTCGTCACCGACGCGAGCGTCACGGTCACGCCGGTGCCCTGGCTCTTCGTGCGGCTCGGCCAGATGAAGGTGCCCTTCTCGATCAACCGCATCGCGGTCGACACCCGCCGCCAGTTCACCACCACGCCCACCTTCCTCGCAGAGGCGAGCATCACCCGCGAGATCGGGGCGGACGTGACGGTGCGGGTGCCCATCGCCAAGGCCGATCGCATCCTGATCTCGAGCGGCATCTACAACGGGGAGGGCCCCAACCGCATCCAGAACGTCAACCAGCGCTTCCAGCTCGTCCAGCGCGTGCTCGTCACGCCGTTCGGAGCGCGGAGCGGGGCCTTCGAAGGCACGAACCGCCGGCCGTACCTCGGCGTCGGCGGCGGGTGGATGTACGACTACGCCGGAGAGGAGCTCGGGGCCCAGGAGATCAACACCTTCGGCGCCGAGATCCAGTTCGCGTGGGACGTGTTCTCGCTCCAGGGCGAGGTGCTCGACCAGGCGATCGTCCACGCCAACACGACGGTGGCCGACTACCACGTGCAGGGCTTCTACGCGCAGATCGGCTGCTTCATCCCGGCGCCCTGGGTGCGCGACCACCTCGAGGTCGTCGGCCGCTTCGACATGTCCGACCCGAACACCGCCTTCGGCGCCGCGGAAGGCGAGGGCCAGCCCGATCTGCAGGCCACGCGCCGCATCTCCGCCGGCCTGAACTACTACGTCCGCAAGGACCCGAGCCGGTTCCACGACCTCAAGGTCCAGGCCAGCTTCGAGCACGTCGACCCCCTCGAGGGCGAAGACGCCGCCGACGACTCGTTCACCCTCACCGGCCTCGCGAGGTTCTGATGTTCACGCTCCTTCCGCTCCTCGCGTGCAACACCATCGAGAAGATCGGCGCCGACACCGCCCCGCCCGACGCCTGCGGCGGCGTCATCTACCGGCCGCTCGCGGGGTTCGACGACGAAGAGCCCGTCCCCGCCGACGTGCACGCCGCCACGTTCGGCGCCGCGCCCGACCCGTACCACGTGCGGCTCCAGTGGGCGGACGACCCCTCCACCACCATGGCGTTCCTCTGGCGTACGGACGCAGACACGCTCGCCACCCAGGTGGAGTACGGTACGGACACGTCGTATGGCAGCACCGCGAGCGGCGCGAGCTTCTTCGTGGGCGTGGACGGCACCAACGGCCGCGTGCACGAGGCACACCTGTGCGACCTCCTGCCCGGCACGACCTACCACTACCGCGTGGGCGGCGAAGGCCACTGGTCCGCCGACCAGACCTTCACCACCGCGCCTCCGAAGGGCGAAGCCGCGCCGTTCCGCTTCGTCGTCATGGGCGACTCCCGCGACAACCAGGCCACCTTCGGCCTCCTGCTCGACGCCGCGGAGGAGAAGGCCCCGGACTTCTACCTCTTCAGCGGCGACGCCGTGGACATCGGCGTCAACATGAACGAGTGGGACGCCTGGTTCGAGGCCGGCGTCGGCCACATGGACCGTCGCCCCGTCGTGTTCGCCCACGGCAACCACGAGTTCCAGGCCCAGCACTACTACGCGCTCGTCGCCCAGCCGGGCAACGAGCAGTGGTTCTCCCTCGACTACGCCGACGCCCACTTCGTCGTCCTCAACGACACCGTCGCCAAGTCCGGCGACAAGGAGCTCCAGGCCCAGTGGATGGAGGCCGACCTCGCCGCCAGCACCGCCAAGTGGCGCTTCGCGATGCACCACATGCCGGCCTACTCGTCGTGCACCACGCACGGAAGCAGCGAGGAGCTCCAGAACCTCTGGTCGCCCATCGAGGAAGCCGGCGGCGTCGTGCTCGACTTCACCGGGCACAACCACAACTACGAGCGCTCCGTGCCGCTGCGCGACGGCGCTGAGACCACCCCCGAGCTCGGCACCACCTACGTTGTCGCGGCGGGCGCCGGCGCGTCGCTCTACGGCAACGACCTGTCGAACGCGTTCACCGAGGTCGCCGCGATCACCAACCACTACGTCCTCGTCGACGTAGCGGGCGGCACCCTCACGCTCACCGCCTACGATCTCGGCGGCAACGTGCTCGACACGTTCACGACCACGCGCTGATGCCCGGCGCCGTCCTCGCCGCGCACGGCCTCCGCTTCGCGGCGCTCGGCTCCGCGGCGTCGGTCCCCCACCTCGACCTCGCGCCGTTCGGCGTCGAAACCACGTTCCTCGACGCCGGCCGGGAGCCGGGCTGGGTGGAGCGCTACCACGCCGTCAACCGCGCGCGGTTCGGCGGCCCGCTCGCCCTCCCCGGCTGGGTGCTCGCGGATCTCTACCTTCTCCCCTCGGCGATCGGCCTGATCCTCGACGGCGACGACATCGTGGCCGCCTACTACGCCGCCCCCTCGCTCGCGCCCGGCACCGTGATCGGCGTGTCGCTCCTGAGCCTCCGGGAGGGCATCGGCGCCGGCTGGGCGGTCAAGGCGCTCACGCTCGCCATGTACCGCGCGCGCGTCCAGCGCGGAATAACCCAGTGGAGAAGCAGAGCGTTGCGCGTTCACACCCGCTTTGGCGCCCTCGTCGTCGAGGGCCCCGCGCCCGCCGTACACGGCGCCGCCGCCGAGAGCTTCGTCTACCGCGTCACCCTCGGCGACCCGCCCCCCGGCCCCGGGGTGCCCATCTCCGTCGACGAAGCAATCGCCCGCACCAACGCCGGAGAATCGCTCACCCTCACCGCGCCCGGCGGCGACGGCGACCGCGTGTGGGTGGTCGGCGGCTGAGTCCGGGGAGAGGGCAGGTTCGGGTGGCGAACGCGTGCGCCGGCCTCCCGGTGGTGCAGGGCCGGAGGCGAGCCGAAACGGGCGCGGCACGCCCTTTGCTTGATACCCTGGCGTACCTGGAGCACGCCATGCGCCGCCTCGCCCTCGCCCTCCCGCTGTTCACGCTGTTCGGCTGCCCCGTCCCCGTCGACGAGGTCGCCTGCGCCGAAATCGCGATCGCCTCCGTGGTCGTGAACGTCGGCGCCGACGACGGCGCCGCGATCACCCCGACGGTCACCTACAGCGTCGACGGCGCCGATCCCGTCGCGTGCGACAGCTTCGCCGACGGCCAGTACACCTGCGGCTACGAGGTCGCGGGCGACCTCACCGTCCGGGTCGAAGCCGAGGGCTACGACGCCCAGGAGCAGGTCGTCACCGTCGCCTCCGGCGAGTGCCACGTGGTCACCGAGACCCTCGACGTCACGCTCGCCCGCACCGACGTGGACTGCACCGACGTGGAGATGCCGTCCGTCATCGCCACCGTGGCGGGGTCGTCGGGCGAGGCGCTCACGGGCGTGCAGGTGGCCTACCGCGAAGGCGACACCGCCGCGGACATCGCGTGCGACGACCGCGGCGACGGCTCCTGGGCGTGCGGCGCCGAGGTGGCCGGCATCCTGCTCGTCACGGCGGTGGCCGACGGCCACGCCGCGGAGAGCGTCGAAGTCGACGTCGCCGCGGACGAATGCCACGTGTTCACCGAGAACGTCGCCTTCGAGCTCGACTGGCTTCCGGATTAGCGTGACGACGCGCGGCGCGCAGCGCCGCCTACGTCGGGATGCGAACACCCTCGACGCCGCCGTCGCGGCCCGTGAGCGCGAGCTTGCCGGCACGAAGCGCGAGGGCGTCCTCGCCGAAGATCTCCCGGCGCCAGCCGTGGAGCGCGGGGATGTCGGGCGTCTCCATGGTGGCGAGCAGGTCGAGATCGTCGCGGGTGGCGACCATCCGCATCGCAACGCCGTGGGCCTCGCACCGAAGGCGGAGCAGCGCCTGGAGCAGCGCCACGAGGGATTCGTGGCCGGACATGGGGGCGCGGCGCTCGGGGAGGGTCGGCCACTCGCTCTCAGGCAGCGCGAGCGCGCGCTCGACCACCGCGAGGAGCGCGCGGCCGTCGGCGCCGCGGGCCACGGGCCCCTTGAGGGTGCGCACGCGCGCGAGGTCGTCCACGGTGCGCGGCGTGTGCTGGGCGATCTCGATCAGGGCATCGTCTTGGGCCACCCAGGGGCGCGGAAGATCGCGCGCCATGGCGGTCTCCTCGCGCCACGCGGCGAGCTCGCGGAGCACCGCGAGCGTTTGCCGGCGCGTGTCCCGCACGCGGAGGCGGCGGTAGGCCTCGCGGGGGTCCACCCGGTAGCGGCTCGGGTCGAGCAGCGCGGCCATGTCCTCGGCCACCCAGCTCCCGCGGCCGCGCGCCTCGAGCTCGGCCACGAGCTTCTCGTAGATGTGGCAGAGGTGGGTGACGTCGCCGAGGGCGTAGGTGATCTGACGCTCGGTGAGCGGCCGGAGCGACCAGTCGGTGGCCTGCGACGCCTTGTCGAGCTCCACGCCGAGGAGCGCCTGCACGAGCGTCGCGTAGCCGGGCTGATCGCCGAGGTCGCACGCCGCCGCCGCAATCTGGGTGTCGAACACGGGCGCGGGCACAACGCCGGTCTTCTGGAGGAAGATCTCGAGGTCCTGGCCGGCGGCGTGGAACACCTTCACCGAGGCGGCGTCGAGGAGGAGGTCCCGGAGCGGGGTGAGATCGATGCCGGGCGCGAGGGGGTCGATGGCGGCGGCGTGCGGGCCGTAGGCGATCTGAACGAGGCAGAGCTTCGCGTAGTACGTGCCCTCGCGGAGGAACTCGGTGTCCACGGCGATGTAGGGGGCCCCGCGCACGTTGGCGCAGAAGGTGGAGAGGGTCGCGGAGTCGGTGATCAGCATCGGGCACCCGTCGGTGCGGGCTCGTAGCCCGGACCACGCTCCGCCGCCCCCCGCCGGTCGCCCCGCCGGGCCCGCGCGGCACGCCCCTTGCTTGCTACCTTGGCGCACCCAGAGGTTCGTATGTCCCGCCTGCGCTTCGTCCTCCCCCTCCTCCCGCTGTTCGGCTGCCCTGCGCTCGAAGCCTCGTGTGACACGATGGCGGTCGCCTCCGTGATGTTGAACGTCGCCACCGCGGACGACGCCGACGTCGACATCGTCGCCACCTACACAGCGAACGGCGCCGCCCCCGTGGACTGCGATCCGGTCGGCGACGCCGGCGAGCTCGTGTGCGGCTACGAGGTGGAGGGCGATCTGGAGATCACGGTCTCGGCCGACGGGTACACGCCGGAGACAACCGTCGTCACCGTCGTGAGCACGGAAGACGGCTGCCACGTTCGCACCGAGACGGTCGACGTGACGCTCGAGGCGGCCGCGGAGTGAGGTCCTCGGACCCCCGCACGGCCACCAGAACCACCGCCGCTCCGCCGTCGCGCCCACGCCGCCGCGACGCGGAGCGGTCGCCCCGCTCCCTCCCCGCCTCTCAGTCCGTCCGCACCGGCACGTCGAAGGTGACCGCCGCGCCGTCCGCGTAGGTGAGCGTGAGCGGGAACGTGGCGCCCGCGTCGAGCGGACCCTTGACGCCGATGATCATGATGTGCGCGCCCGACGGCGCGAGCTTCGTCTCGCCGTTCGGCGGCACGTCGAACCGCGGCACGGGGCGCATGCTCGTGAGGCCGTTCTCCGTGAGCACGGCGTGGAGCTCGACGGCCTCGGCGGCCGGGCTCTCCGCGCGTACGAGGGCGTGCGGCGCACCCGTTGTGTTGGTGAGGGTGAGGTAGGCGGCGGTGACACGCGCGCCGGGCGGCGGCGCGCGCACGTACGCGTCCGTGACACGAACGGCCTCGCTCGCGGGAGTGGGCGGCGCGGCGGGGGCCACGGCGGCGGCGGTGGCGGTGGCGGAGTGGCGCAGGATGGCGGCCGTGATCTCGTCAGGCCGGGTGCCGTCCGGGAGCACCTCGACGAGCGCGCCGTTCGGCCCGAGCACCGCGAGTTGAGAGGTGTGGTCCACGACGTAGCCGAGCGCGGACTCGACGCCGTGCATGCGCCACGTCACGCCGTAGCGCCCCGCAACGTCGCGCAGGATCGCCTCGGTGGCAGTGGTGCCGATGACGTTGGGGTGGAAGTGGGTGGCATAGGCGGCGAGGCCGGCGGGGGTGTCGCGCTCAGGGTCGAGCGACACGAACACAACCCGCACCTTGTCTACCTCGCCGGCGGGGAGCGAACGAAGCGCGGTGCCGACGAGGCCGAGCATCACCGGGCACACGTCCGGGCACGACGCGTAGCCGAAGTACACGAGCACGACGCGGCCGCGCAGGCTGTCGCGCGTGACGGGCCCCGCGGCGCTCTCGAGCGAAAACGGCCCGCCCGCCGGGAGCGCGTTCGGGTTGGGCGTGAAGTAGACGCCGATGGCGCCGGCGCCGAGGAGGACCCCGAGCGAAACGAGGAGACGACGCCGTTCGATCATGCCGGCCATTTATCGCGCGGGCCGCCCCCGGGCGCTCGGGGCCGGTCGCTCACTCGGGCCGGTCGCGCACGCGGGGCACGTCGCTCACTCGGGGCACTGGTCGCGCCACCCGTACACGGTGTCGCGCTTCTCCTGGGCGCGGCCGAGCTCGTAGCGGTTGCCGGCCTCCACGCAGTCCGGCCACTTCTCCACGGTGTCCCACCCGCCGCGGGTGTACTTGTAGTACACGAACTGTCCGCGGGGAACCTCGATCGTCCCGTACGCCTCGGTCGGCGACACCCACGCGAGCGGCGTGTGGCTCGCCCAGGCGTCCACGCTCGACGCGACGTGGATGTCCGTGTCCGTGGGCGTGCCGACGGGCACGGTCACCCGGCGGCGTCTCCGCGGCGCCCGCGCCCACCACGGCCCACGAGGGGCGCGCGGGTTCGTCGCCATAGCGGAGGTGCACGACGCCGTCGGCGAGGGCCGTCACCGTGAGGTCCGCCTCGTCGCAGCGCGCGGTGAACCCGTTGACGATGGCGTCGACGTCGATGTCGCTGCCGGTGTCGAGGACGTCGCCGTCGATGCCGAACGAGCCGCCGGACTCGCCGCCGACGCACGCCGCGAGGAGGAGGAGGGAGAACATTCCCTACGATAAACCGGCCCGCGCCCGGCGTCCTATTCGGGCGCCGCGGCCCACGCGACGAGCTTCGCGCGCTCCTCGGGCGTCATCCCCGTGAGGTTGCCGAGCGGCATCACCTGCGTCTCCACCTGCGTCTTGATCTTCGGCGCGGCGGCGCGGGCCTGGGACTCGCTCTCCATCAAAAAACCGTTGGGCGGCGCTACGAAGCCGGGCTGCGTCGGGATCGTCGCGTGGCACGGCGTACACCGCGCGGTCACGATGGGCGCCACCTCCGCCCACGCCACCTCCGGGCCCTCCACCTTCCGCGGCGCCATCGCCGCCACGATCACGAGGCTCGCCACCACCGCCACGGGAATCCACGGGGTGAACGCCAGCCCCTTCCCCTTGAGGTTGAAGACGTGGCGAATCACCACCCCCACCGCCCCAATCGCCGCGAGCACGGCCCACCCGAGCGGGTGCCCGTACGTAAACGGGAAGTGGTTGCTCACCATCACGAACAGGACGGGCAACGTCAGGTAGTTGTTGTGGAGCGACCGGACTCCACCTTCCTTCGGCGCCGGCCCTTTCACGGTCTGCCCCGCCGCCGCGGCCACCATCGCGCGCTGGCTCGGAATGATGACGAAGAACACGTTGGCGGCCATGATCGTGCCGATGACGGCGCCGGTGTGGATGTACGCCGCGCGCGGCGGCAACACCTGGTAGAGCCCGAACGCCGCGGCCACGAGGAGCCCGTACAGAACGAGCCCGAACGCCCGGGGCGACCGCGCGAGCGGGCTCTTGCACAGCAGATCGTAGACGAGCCACCCCGCCGCGAGCGACCCGATGCCCACGCCCACCGCCACGTTCGGCCCGTACGGCCCGGCCATCCACGCCTTCGCGTCGAGCCAGTACACCACCGCGAGGAGCCCCACGCCCGAGAGCCACGTGGTGTACGCCTCCCAATAGAACCAATGGAGACTCTTGGGCAGCTTCTCGATCGAATAGCCGTGCTTCACGGCGCGATAGAACGCGCCCCCGTGCACCGACCACACCTCGCCCTCGATGCCCGCCTCGCCGCTCTCCGGCTTCCGAACGTTGTTGTTGAGCCAGTTGAAGTAGAACGACGCGCCAATCCAGGCCGCGCCGGCGATCAGGTGCAGCCAGCGGAGAATGAGGTGAGCCCAGTCGGCGAGGTACGCGTCCATCCCGCGCATTGAACCACAGGGCGGCGGGGTTGGGGCGGCCGCTCCGCGCCGCGGCGACGCCGTCCCCGAGCGGGAAGGCGGCGGCTCCGGCGCCCCCCTCCGCGGGCTACCCGCCCCCGCATGCTCCGCCTCGCCCTCGCGTGCTTCACGCCCCCCACGCGGCCGGAGCGCTGCGCGCGCTGCGAGGACCCCGCCGGCGACTGCGCGCCGGCCGACGCGCGGGCGTGCGGCGCGCTCGCGGAGTTCGCGCGCATCGCCGAGCCCGTCGACGTCACCTCCGCGGTGCTCTACGCCGACCGCGCATGTACGCATGGCGACGGGCTCGGGTGCTCCGCGCTCGGGCTCCGCTACCTCGACGGCCTCGGCCTCCCCGACGACGACGCGCGCGCGCTTACGCTCTTCACGAGCGCGTGCGAGCTCGGCGCGGGCGTCGGGTGTTTCAACGCCGGGCTCATGCACCGCGCGGGCCACGGCGTGCCGCGCGACGACGCCGCCGCCACCGCGTGGTTCCAGAAGGCGGAGGCCGCGTACCGCGCCACGTGCGACGCGGGCGACCACAGCACGTGCATGAACCTCGGGCTCCTCTACGAGCAAGGCCTCGGCGTGCCGAAGGACGAAGACAAAGCACTCGCGCTTTACGACGGCACCTGCGCCGGCGGCTACCGCGACGCGTGCGTGAACGCCGCCTGGACGCGGCTCGACGCCGCGAACGTGCCCGCCGACGAGGTGGCCGCGGTCGACGCCATCCGCGTCGCGTGCGACGGCGGCTCGGCGCTCGGGTGCGGCGCCCTGGGCCAACTCTACGTGTCCGGCCGCCACGGCATCACGCCCGACGGCCCGCGCGCCGTCGAGCTCCTGGAGCGCGCGTGCCACGCCGGCGACGCGCACGGCTGCAACGTGCTCGGCGGGGTGTTCGGCATGGGCGAGCACGTCACGGCCGACCCCGCCGCGGCGGCGTGGTGGTCCGCCCGCGCGTGCGACCTCGGCGGTTCGGTTGGATGTCTGGCCAATGGAATGGCGGCCACCACCCGGGCGGAAGCCGAGTCCTGGCTCGGGCGGGCCTGCGGGATGGGCAACCCGGAGGCCTGCTTCGCGCTCGGGAGCGTGCGGGCCACGCCCGGAGAGGGCACCGACCTCGACGGCGCGATCAAGGCCTTCTCCGCCGCGTGCGCCCTGGGCCACCCCGACGGGTGTACGGCGATTGGCCAGGTTGGCGCTGCTGCTTCGGGCGCCCAACCGTCGAGCGCCCAACCGTCGAGCGCCCCGCCGTCGGGCGCGCCGGCCACCCCCGGAGCCCCTGTCACACCCGCGGCCCCGCCCGCCCCGCCGGCCCCCGGCGCCCCCGCGACCAGCCGATGAACCTCGTCCTCCTCGAGCCCGCCGAGCGCGACGCTCCCCTCCCCCGCGCCGACGTGCGGGCGCGCCACATCGTCGACATCCTGCGCCGCGGCATTGGCGATCGCTTCGATGCCGGCGTAGTGAATGGGCCCATCGGCGTCGCGACCGTGACATCGCTCGACGACCGCGCGCTCACCTTCGCGTTCACCCCCGCGCGCGAGCCGGCGCCCCTCCCGGACGTGACGCTCCTCGTCGGCCTCCCGCGCCCGAACACCGCCCGAGACATCCTGCGCGACGCCACCACGCTCGGCGCCCGCGCGCTCCACTTCGTGGCAACCGAGCGAACGACGGCGAGCTACGCCACCGCCCGCCTCTGGACAGACGGCGAGGTGCGCACCCAGCTCCTCCTCGGCGCCGCGCAGGCGTTCGACACGCGCATCCCCGTCGTCACGTCCACGCACACGCTGGCCGACGCGCTCGAGAACTACGGTGCTGGCGCCCGGATCGCGCTCGACAACTACGAGGCCGACGCGCACCTCGGCCGCTGGCTCGCCGCCCCCGCGACCGCTGGCCCGGTCACCCTGTGCATCGGCCCCGAACGCGGCTGGGGCCCCCGCGACCGCGCCGCCCTCCGCGCGGCCGGCGCCACGCTCCACCACCTCGGCACCCGCGTGTTGCGCGTCGAGATGGCGGTGGTCGCGGCGCTCGCGCTCGTCCACGCGCGCGGGAACTGACGGGGTAGCAAGCACGGAAGCGGGCGTGGACCTCCCGTCCCCGGGGGAGCGGACGGCAAGCCGGGGCCGGCGCCGCCGCCCGCGGCTCGCGACGCCCCTGCTTCGACGGGAGGCCGGCGCCCCTCGCGTTCGGACGCGAATCAGCTCGACGAGAGCTTCGAGAAGTCGGCGAGCGTGGAGAAGCGGTCGACAATCGCGCGCAACAGGCCGAGGCGCGCGGCCTTGAGGGCGGGGTCGTCGCTCATCACCATCACGGCGTCGAAGTAGCTGTCCACGTGCGGGCGCAACGCGACGAGCGCGGCGAGCTGCACGTCGGGCACGCTCGACGCGGGGATGGCGGCCACGGCGTCGCGCAGCGCGCGGCCCGCGGCTTCGAGCGCGGCGCCATCGAGCGTCTCGAGGGCGAGAACGTCGCCGGGGTTCTGCTTGACGAGCCCGGCGACGCGCCGGAACGTGGCGCGGATGGCGGCCATGCGGCCGTCGCCCGCGAGCGCCCCGAACGCCCGGGCGCGCGCCGCGAGGTCGGGGAGGAGCCGCGAGCCGGCGGAAAAGACCGCTTCCACCACGTCCGTCGGGACGCCCTCGTCGGCGAGGGCGCCGCGGAGGCGGGCGTAGACGAACTCGACGACGTCGTCGCCGCCCGCGCAGCCGGCCGCGGAGAAGAGGCCTTGAACGGGCATGGTCCCGACCGTAGCGGGCGCGCCGAGCGCGAGCGCCACCACGCCTACCGCGGCGCGCCGCAGACCGAGGTGGTCAGCCCCCCCCTTCGGCTGGAGTCCGGCCGCGAACGCGGCGTCCAGCAGGGTGAGCCGCTCGGCGAGCGCGAGGGCGGTGCCGGCCGCGGTGCTCGGGAGGGCGTCGCCGGTGAAGCGCGGCAGGTAGTGCTCTTCGATTGCCAACGTAACCGCGGCGGGGAGGCCCTCGGCCTCGGCGAGCTTGCGGCCGACGTGGCCCTGGAGCTCCGGGAATTCGCCCACCATCAGGGTGGTGAGGTCGCTCTTGGAGAGGAGGCCGGCTTCCAACGTCACACCGGGGTCCGCGCCGCACGCTACGGCGAGGCGCTCGCCCGCGGCCGCCATGGCGATCTGCCGCTCGGCCATCGTGAGCGCGCGTCCGCTCGCGCCCTTCACTTCGCGCAGCCACACCATGCCGGAGAGCTTCGCGCCGTGGGCGGCGAGCGGGGTCTTGCGGTCCTCCGCGTAGAAGAACTTCGCGTCGTGGAAGCGGGCCGCGAGCACCCGGGCGTTGCCGGCGGCGATGAGCGGCTCGTCGCCATGGGGGTTATTCGTCGCGAGCAGGAACTCGTTGGTGAGCGCGCCTTCCCGGTAGAGGGGGAAATAGCGCTGGTTCACCTTCATGCTCTCGACGAGCAGGCGCGGGGGCAGGGACAGGAGCTCGGCGTCGAACCGGCCCACGATGACCGTGGGCTTCTCGAGCAGGTTCGTCACCTCGTCCACGAGGGTGTCGTCCGGGCGGAGGTCCGCGCCGACCGCGGCGGCCGCGCCGGCCAACCCTTCGACGAGCGCGGCGCGGCGGGCCGCAACGTCCACGATCACGTCCCGGGCGAGCAGATCGGCCTCCCAGCCCGCGGCACTGGTGACGCGGAACGGGAGAGGGTGCCACAACCAATGTCCAACACTGGTGTCGACGATCGCGTTGCCCGCCACCTCGCCCGGAACGCGCTCGCCGTCGACCACGGCGCACACGTAGCGGAGCGGGCGGGGAAAGAGCTCCTTGCGCTGTCCCCACTTCATCGTCTTCTTGAAGGGCATCGCGAAGATGGCGCCGTGAAGGCCGGCTCCGAGCACGTCCATCAATCGCTGGGCGCCCTCCACGCGCCGCGCCGCGATCACCTCGCCCTTGGGCCCGGCGGCGCGCTCCAAGCTGTCCACCGGCACGCCGAGCTTGTTGGCGAAGGCGACGGCGGCGGGGCCGGGGGCCTCGTTGACGTAGGCGATGCTCACGGCGGGGCCCGTGACGAGCTTCTCGACGCCCGCGGTCTCGAGCACAACGTCCGGGAACGCGACCGCGACACGACGGGGCGTGCCCCAGGTGCGCGGCGGCGTCGGGGCGAGCGGCCCGAGCAGCTTGATGAGGGCGGCGGCGAGGCCGGCCATGGCGGGGCCCACGAAGCGGGCGGGGAGCTCTTCGGTTCCGAGCTCGACGAACAGTTCGGCCATCGCTACCTCCCCAGCTCGCGACGGCGCTCATCCAGCGTCATCCGCGACGTTTCCTTGTAGAGCACCGCGCACGCGCAGGCGATGTCGCGAACGCGGCGGATGTACCCGGCGCGCTCGGCCACGCTGATGGCGCCGCGCGCCTGGAGCATGTTGAACGTGTGGCTCGCGCTCATGACGCACTCGTAGGCCGGCAGCGGCAGGCGCAGCGCGACGAGGCGCTTGGCCTCCTTCTCCCACATGTCGAACGCGGGGGCGAGCAGCGACGGATCGCTGCATTCGAAGTTGTCTTTCGCCTGCTCGAGCTCGTTGCGCGCGTACACGTCGCCGTAGGTGATGCACCCGGGCTGGCCGCGCTCGCCCACCCAAACGAGGTCGTACACGTTGTCGACGCCCTGGAGGTACATCGCGAGGCGCTCGAGCCCGTAGGTGAGCTCCGCCGGCGTCTCGTCGAGCTCGATGCCGCCCACCTGCTGGAAGTAGGTGTACTGGGTGACCTCCATGCCGTCGAGCCACACCTCCCAGCCCAAGCCCCACGCCCCGAGCGTGGGCGACTCCCAGTCGTCCTCCACGAAACGGAGGTCGTGCTTCTGCAAATCGAGCCCGAGGGCCACGAGGCTGCCGCGGTAGAGCTCCTGGATGTCGGGCGGGTTGGGCTTGATCACCACCTGGAACTGGTAGTAGTGCCCGAGGCGATTGGGGTTTTCGCCGTAGCGGCCGTCGGTGGGCCGGCGGGAGGGCTGCACGTAGGCGCAGCGCCAGGCGCCGGGGTCGAGCGCGCGGAGGAAGGTGGCCGGGTGGAAGGTGCCCGCGCCCATCGGCTGGTCGTAGGGCTGGAGAATCGCGCAGCCCTGCGCGGCCCAGTAGCCTTGGAGGCGCAAAATGAGGTCTTGGAACGTCAATCGCGGCGTCACGGACAGCTCCCCGGGGGCCGCCGCTCTAACCCGGCCGGGCGCTTCCGGGAGGGCGGCGGGGCCCCAGCGCGGCCGTGGCGCCCCTTCCCGGGGGCGCATTTTGCCGCCGACCGCGCGTTGCCGCGGCGACGGGTGACGACGAACAAAACACTTTCTACGTCTATTTCTACGGAGTCCAGGCCGGGTGCGCCCGCCGGCGGGTAGACTCCGCGGATGCCCACCACCCTCTGGTCCCGGTTCACGCTCATCGACGGCTCCTTTCGCGCGGCGGCGGTCGTCGTCGAGGGCGAGTCCATCGTCGCGGTGCTCCCCGCGCCGCCCCCCGGCGCCGATGTCGTGACCCTGGCCGACGACGAGGTGCTCCTCCCCGCGCTCGTCGACACCCACGTGCACATGAACGAGCCCGGGCGCGTGGAGTGGGAGGGGTTCGCGACGGCCACGCGCGCCGCGGCGGCCGGGGGCATCACCACCGTGGTGGACATGCCGCTCAACTCCATCCCCGTCACCACCACGCGCGCGGCGTTCGACGCCAAAGTTGCGGCCGCCGAAGGCAAGCTCGCGGTCGACGTGGGGTTGTGGGGCGGCGTCGTTCCCGGCAACCTCGCCGAGCTGCGCCCGATGGTGGAGGCCGGCGCGTTCGGGTTCAAGTGCTTCACGTGCCCGTCGGGCATCGACGAGTTTCCGCCGGTCTCCGAGGCCGACATGCGCGCCGCGATGCGCGCGCTCCGGCCGCTCGGGGTACCGCTCCTCGTGCACGCGGAGCTCGAGCTCGAAGGAACCAACCCGTACGCCGACAGTTCGCCGCGCGCCTACCTCCGGTACCTCCACAGCCGCCCGCGCGCCTGGGAAGACGCCGCCATCGCGATGACCATCCGGCTCGTGCGCGAAACCGGCTGCGCCGCGCACATCGTGCACCTCTCCTCTTCCGACGCGCTCCCGATGATCAAGGCCGCGAAGGCCGAGGGTCTCCCCCTCACCGCGGAGACGTGCCCGCACTACCTCGTGCTCGACGCCGAGGCCGTCCCCGACGGCGCCACCGAGTACAAGTGCGCGCCGCCCATCCGCGAGCGGGACAACCGCGACGCCTTGTGGCGCGGGCTCGGCGAGGGCGTCATCGACTACGTGCTCTCCGACCACTCCCCGTGCACGCCGGCGCTCAAGGTGCCGGAGCGCGGCGACTTCCTCGAGGCGTGGGGCGGTATCGCCTCGCTGCAGCTCGGGCTCCCCAACATCTGGACGGAAGCCCGCCGGCGCGGCTTCGCCATCACCGACGTGGTGCGGTGGATGAGCGCGGGCCCCGCGCGGTTCCTCGGCCTGGAGCGGCGTATCGCCCCCGGCGCGCGCGCCGACTTCATCGTGTTCGCGCCCGAAGACGATGTCACGATCGCCGCCGAAGCGCTGCTTCACCGCCACAAGTTGACGCCCTACCTGGGCCGCCGGGTGTCGGGGGCCGTGCGGAGCACGTGGATGCGCGGCGCGCCGATTGGGGACGAGACACGCGGGAAGATCGTGCGGCGGGGCGGCGAGGCGTAGGGCCCGGCGGCGCGTTGGACCGCCGGGCGCGGGCCTCGGCCGGCGGAGGCGCCGGCTGCTCCCCCGTGCGGTCCGGGCGAAGGTGCAAAACGACTGTGAGCCCGAGCGGCAGCGGGAGCGTCTCCGCGATGTTTGGGGGCAGGTAGAGCCGCGCCGCGGCGGTTAGGGAGGCCCCATGAGCACCACCGTCCCCTCCGCCGCCTTCACGGGCGCCATCGACCTCGCCTCCGCCGCCCTCGGGGGCCGCGCCCTGCTCTGCAGCGACGACTTCTTCGCGGGCATGGAGAACCTCGTTCGGCCGGAGCCCGCGGTGTTCGATCCGAACGCCTACACGGACCGCGGCAAGCTGATGGACGGCTGGGAATCGCGTCGCAAGCGTGTTCCCGGCCACGACTGGTGCATCGTGAAGCTCGGTGTCGCCGGGCACGTGCGGGCGGTCGACATCGACACCGCCTTCTTCCTCGGCAACCACGCGCCCTTCGCCTCGGTGGACGCCATCTACGCGCCCGACGCCACCCCCGAGGCGCTCCGGGACACCCTGACGTGGACCGAGATCGTCCCCACCGTCCCGCTCCGCCGCGGCGCGCAGAACCTCGCCGCCGCCACCCGCGACGGCGTGTGGACCCACCTCCGCCTGCACATCTACCCGGACGGCGGCGTCGCCCGGCTGCGCGCCTACGGCGAGCCCGCGACGGTCGCCGCCGACGGCCCCACCGATCTCGCGTGCGCCACGAGCGGCGGTCGCGCCGTCGCCTGCTCCGACGCCTTCTTCGCGTCGATGGACAACCTGCTCCTCCCCGGTCGAGCGCCCCACATGGGGCACGGCTGGGAGACGCGCCGGAGCCGCCCGCCCGGCGACGACTGGATCGTCGTCCAGCTCCGCGCCGGCCGGATCGACCGGATCGAGGTCGACACCCACCACTTCAAGGGCAACTTCCCCGACCGGTGCGCCATCGAGGCCATTCACTGGCCCGGCGCCCCGCCGGACGCCCTCGTGCGCTCGCCGGATTGGGTCACGATCGTCCCGAAGACGAAGCTGCGCGCGGACTCCGTGCACACCGTGCTGCCGACGGACGCCGGCCCGTGGACGCACCTCCGCCTCCGCATCTACCCCGACGGCGGCGTCTCCCGCCTCCGGGTGTTCGGCACCGCCGACGACGCCGCGCGCCCCGATGGGCTCGTCACCCGCGTGAACGAAGACGCCGACCTCGCCGCCACGCTCGCGCGCGTCTGCGGCGCGCCGCGGTGGGTGCGGGGGATGCTCGCGGCCGCGCCCTTCACGAGCCGCGCCCAGCTCCTCGGTGAGGCCGATCGCCTCTGGTGGCGGCTCGGCGACGGCGACTGGAAGGAAGCGTTCACCCACCACCCGCGCATCGGCGCCGACCTCGCCACGCTCCGCGCCAAGTACGCGGCCACGGCCGACTGGTCCGCCGGCGAGCAGGCCGGCATCGCGGCCGCCACGGAGGACGTGCTCGTCGCCCTCGCGGAAGGCAACCGCGCCTACGAGGCGCGCTTCGGCTGGATCTTCCTGGTGTGCGCCACCGGCAAGTCCGCCGCGGAGATGCTCGGGCTCCTGCGGGAGCGCCTCGACAACACGCCGGAGAACGAACTTCGCGTCGCCGCGGGCGAACAGGCGAAGATCACCCGCCTTCGAATCGAGAAGCTGCTCGGCTGACGATAAGCTCCGCGGATGTCGCCGCTCACCACCCATGTCCTCGACACCGCCCGCGGCAGCCCCGCCGCCGGCATCGCCCTCACGCTCACCGCGCCCGACGGCACGGTCACCGCGGGGGTCACCGACGCGGACGGCCGCTGCAAGACCCTCCTCGAACGCGAACAGTTCGTGGCGGGCACCTGGCGCCTCCGCTTCGACCTCGCGCCCTCCTTCGCGGGCCTCGCCACGGAGGCGTTCTACCCCGAGGCCACGATCGTCTTCACGGTCACCCGCCCCGACGAGCACCACCACGTGCCGCTCCTCCTCGCGCCGCACGGCTATTCCACGTACCGTGGTAGCTGAGGTTCGCCGCCCACCGTGCCCGCGAAGCGTCGCCCGTCCCTGGTCCTCTCCGCCGCGCTCCTGACCGCGGGCCTCGTCGCGCCGGTCGACGCGCGCGCCGAAGACCCGGACGCCGCAGCCCTGGACGTGCTCACGCTCGTGAGCGGCGAGCGGCTCACGGGCGACCTCGTGGACCTGCGCGACGGCCGCTACTGGGTGCTCCTGCCGGACGGAACCGTCGTGAGCGTGGATATGCACGCCGTGCGGCTCCTGGAGCGCGGCGACGCGCGTGATGCGGACCCCGCCGACCTGCCCCTGCCGGACTGGCGCGTCCGCGATCCGCGTGAGGACAACGCCATCGGCGGGGGCTTCGACATCGGGCTGACGACGTCGCTCCGGGTGCGGTTCCGTCGGGACGCGCGCATGCTCGCGCACATCGACGCCCGGCTGAGCGCCGGCCCGATGCTCAGCGCCGGGTTCGGGGTGTTCGTCGGGCCGGAGTTCGCGTTGTTCACCGACAGTCCCGTGCACCTCACGCTCACGGCCCTCGCCGGGGGCAGCCCCGCCGGCGCGTTCCCGTTCGTGGGCGCGGGCGCGGGCGTCCTGGTGGACCCCCACGGGGCGTTCGAGGCGCGCCTGGGCGCGATCGGCGGCGTGTCGCCGTGGGGGTTGGACGTGGTGCCGGAGCTCGCCGTCGGGTTCGTCTGGTAGCGGCGCCGGCTACCGCGGGCGCTGCGCGCCCTGCCCGATCCAGACGAGCAGCATGGCGGCCAGGACATCGGGCTCGACGGGCTTGGTGAGGTACTCGTTCATGCCGGCCTCCAGGCACGCGTCGCGGTCGGTCGCCATGGCGTTGGCCGTCATCGCGACGATGGGGAGGTCGGCGTACCCGGGCAGGGCGCGGATGGCGCGGGTGGCGGAGAGGCCGTCCATCACCGGCATCTGGACGTCCATCAGGACGAGCGCGTACGGCGCCGTGGAGACGCGCGCGACCGCGGCGCGGCCGTCGGTGGCGACGTCCACGTCGATGCCGAGCTCGCGCAGCATCTCGCAGGCGACCTCGAGGTTCACCGGGTTGTCCTCGACGAGCAGCACGCGCGCGCCCACGATGGCGGATAGGGCCTCCGGGGGGAAGATGGGGGACCGCGCCGGCTCCGCGCCCTCCGGGCGGCCGAACACGCTTGCGAGGTAGGCGACGAGCGCGGCGGACTGGACCGGCTTGCTCAGCACGTCGTACGTGTCTTCGTCCGGGTTGGCTGCGCGTTCGACGCCGAGCCGCTCGCGGAGCAGGACGATCCGCGGCATGGCCGCGCCCACGACCCCGGCCACCTGCGCCGCGAAGCGCGCGACGCCAGCCTCCGCCACGCGCTCGTCGAGGAAGATGAGGTCGACCCGGGCGCCGTCGCGCGCGCACGCGGCGATGCGAGCGAGCGCGTCGTCCGTGGAGCCGGCTTCATCGGCGTCGAACGAGAGGCGGCCGAGGAGGTCGGCGACGACGCGGCGCGCGGTGGGCTGCTGCTCGACGACGAGCACGCACGGGGCCGGGTCCGGCGCGCTCCACGGGCGGCGCACGGCGCGCGGCACGGGGAACGGGGCAGAGAACCAGAAGCGGGAGCCCACGCCGAGCGTGCTCTCGACGCCCACCTGCCCGTCCATCAACTCCGCGATACGACGCGCGATGACGAGCCCGAGGCCGGTGCCGCCGTGCGTGCGCCCGATCGAGGCGTCCGCCTGCTGGAAGCTCTGGAACAGCTTGCCGAGATCGGCCTGGGCGATGCCGACGCCGGTGTCGCACACCTCGATGTGCAACAGGACGCGCTGCTCGCCGGCGGGGTGCGCGCGCACCCGCACCACGATCTCGCCGCGCTCGGTGAACTTGAGGGCGTTGTTCGCGTAGTTGACGAGGATCTGCCCGAGCCGGAGGGGGTCGCCGACGAGCACGTCCGGCACCGCGCCCACGTCGAACACCAGCTCCAGGCGCTTCTCGGCGCACTGGGCGGCGACGAGGTCCGCCACGCGTTCGAGTACGTCGCACAGCCCGAACGGGATGGACTCGAGCTCCATCTTCCCGGCGTCGATCTTGGCGAGATCGAGGATGTCCCCGAGGATGCCGAGGAGGTGCCGGGAGGAGCGGAGCATGGTGTCGAGGTAGTGGCGCTGGCGCGCGGTGAGCGCGGTCCGCAGGGCGAGGTGCCCCATGCCGATGATGGCGTTCATCGGCGTGCGGAGCTCGTGGCTCATGTTGGCGAGGAACTCGGACTTGGCCTCGGACGCCTTGCGCGCCTGGACGGTGGCCAACGACGCAAGTCGATTTGCGTCGAGGAGGCTGGCGTGGGCGAGCGCGAGCGCGGCGTTGGAGGCGCGGAGTTCCTCCTCCACGCGCACCTGTTCCGTCTCGTCGCGGATCACCGAGACATACTGGCGCACGCCGTCCACCACGTACACGGCCACGCGCACGCTGGCGATGAACGTGGCACCGTCCTTCCGGAACATCGGGTGGCGCGGCTCGAACCCGACGCCCGACGCGACGATGGCGCGACTCAGGCGTTCGACCACGGAGGCGGCGTTGGCGCCGCCAAGCCGACGCCCGGTCAGCTGTTGGAATTCTTCGTCGGTGTACCCGTACAGTTCGCGGGCGGCGCGGTTGACCGCCACGATGCGCGCGGAGTCGAAGTCGGAGATGACGATGGCGTCGCCCGCGGCGTCCAACATGGCCCGGTGGCGCGCCTCGCCCCGCCGCAGCGTCTCAAGCTCGGACAGCGCCTCGCTCACGCGGCTGTCGACGCCCGGCTCGTTCAACCCGGCTTCTCCCGTTGCCATCTCCAAACCTTCCCCGCGTGTCGGCTGACTTCCCCGCCCACGCACGTGGCGGGTTGGGAGCATACCCCATCCGAGCACCGGAGCGGCCACCGACCCCGTCGGGACCCGCGCGCGACCGGTTAATGCGCCCCATGCTCGCCCTCCTGCTCGCCCTCGTCGCGTGCGCCCCCGCCACCCCGGACTGCACGCCCACCGAGGAGCGCTGCAACGGCGCCGACGACGACTGCGACGGTAACGTCGACGAGCTCTTCGACCTCGACGCCGACGGCTCCCTCGTCGACGTGCCCGCCTGCGCGGCGCTCGGGTTCCCGGTCGACTGCGACGACACCGACCCCGCCGTGCACCCCGGCGCAGCCGAGACGTGCGACGGCGTCGACGAGGACTGCTCCGGTGTCGTGGACGACGCCGAGGACGCCGACGGCGACGGCGCCTCCGCGTGCGACGACTGCGACGACGCCGACGCCTTCGTGTTCCCCGGCGCGGCCGAAGCGTGCAACGCCGGGGACGACGATTGCGACGGGCGCGTCGACGAGGACTGGGACACCGACGGAGACGGCGTGGCCGCGTGCGCCGGCGACTGCGACGACGCCGATCCCGCGCGCGCCCCCAACCTCCCCGAGGCCTGCAACGCCATCGACGACGACTGCGACGGCGAGGTGGACGAGGGCTTCGACGCCGACGCCGACGGGTGGCGCACCTGCCGCGGCGACTGCGACGACACGGACGCGCGCGTGAGCCCGGTGGCGCTCGAAGTGTGCGACGGCGTCGACAACGACTGCGACGCCGCCACCCCGGAGTCGGAAGATCTCGACGGCGACGGCTTCACCGTGTGCGACGGCGACTGCGCCGAGAGCGCGGCCACCGCGTTCCCCGGCGGCGTCGAGGTGTGCGACGGTCTCGACAACGACTGCAACGGCGCCACCGACGAGATCGCGGCGTGTTGGGGCTGCACCGACGTGGGCGGCGGCTACGCCGCGTGCACCACCGCGGTCTCCTGGGCCTCGGCCGCGGGCGCGTGCGCGAGCTTCGGCGCGCACCTCGCGGTCACCGACGACGCCGCGGACGCCGCCGCGGTCAGTGCGATCGGGCGCGACTGGCTCGGCTCGGCGGCCTGGATCGGCCTCAACGATCTGGAGAGCGAGGGCACCTGGGTGTGGGAAGACGGCACGGCGCCCGCCTACACCCAGTGGTGGTCCGGCGAGCCGAACGACTCGGGCGGCGAGGACTGCGCCGGCACCGGCTTCGGAGATTGGGGCTGGTGGAACGACTACAGCTGCGGGAGCTCGCTCCCCTTCGTCTGCGAGGGGTGAGCCGGGGGTGACGGGGCGGCGCGACTGCCCGCCTACAACGCCGCGAGATCCGCCTCGGCCGCCGCGCGCACCTGGGCGGGCCACGTACGGAGGGTGTCGAGCGTGGCGTCGGTCCAGCCGCGCTGGGTGGGCATGTCCGCCTCGAAGTAGGGGTCCGTCGCGAGCTGCGCGCGTACGAGCGGCAGCACCGCCGCGACATCCCCCTCCAGATCGCTCGTCGCCACGGCGTCGGCCCAGTCGAGCAACGCCTGGTCGTAGCGGGCGCGGCACCCCGCGTTGGCGATGCAGAAGCGGAACATCCGCCCCTCGCCGTCCCAGGGCCCGTAGTAGGCGTTCACCCACGTCTGGTCCAGACCCCACGGCATCATGTGGATGCGGCCGCTGCCGGGGTCTTCGTAGAGGCGGTAGTTGTTGGCCGTGGTGTAGCCGTCCCAGTGGTAGGAGACAGCCTCGAACGCCAACACCGCGAGGAGCTGGTCGAGGTCCACCCAGGTCTCCAGCTCCGCCACGGCGGCGTCGGTCGGCGCGCCGTCGAGGATGGCGGTCAC
>CAXNIN010000027.1:0-22105 GCA_964202365.1 Myxococcota bacterium
GCGCGGCGCGCCGGGCTTGCCGTGGGGGTGCACCTCGACCTGACGGGGTTCACGTCGCTCACGCGGCCGCCGGGCGTGACGGGGGCCGACGGTCGTTTTCTCGGAGATATTCGAGCGCTATCGGGAATCGACACCGACGCCGCGGTGGCCGAGTGGGTGGCCCAGGTGAGCCGCGTGCGCGACGCCGGCGTAGTTGTCGACCACCTCGACAGCCACCAACACGTGCACCACCTCCCGGCGCTCCGGCGCGCGCTCGGCGAGGTGTGCGCCCGCACGGGGGTGCGGCGCGTGCGCGGGATGGGCGCGCTTCGCCCGACCGGGGCCGGAACCCGCCTCGGAGCCCTGCTTCAGCCGGTGCGCGCCGCCCGGTTTCGCGACGCGCTGGGCGCCGAGGGGCTCGTGACCACGGACGGCTTCGCGCCGGTGAGCGTTTTCCTGGATCGACCCCGGCAGTTCGCGGCCCGCGGCTGGGAGACGGTGGAGCTGATGGCCCACCCCGGAAACCCGCACCACGCGCGGTACGCCGAGGAGACGGCGCGGCTCGCGGCGGGCGCGCTCGACCGCGTGGGGCGGCCGATCGTGAAGGTTGGATGGGGGGAGATCGGCCGATGAGAGGCGGTCGCGGACGGGGCGCGGCTGGCCCGGAGGGCTTCGCGCTTCACCGACCGGCTCGTCCCCTTGCCGGGTTGACCAGACTGGAGTAGCCTTGGTCAAGAGGTGCCGATGTCGATTCAGGTGAACGTGCTCGAAGCCAAGACGCAGCTCTCCCGGTTGCTCGACCGCGCCGAGGCGGGGGAGGACGTGGTCATCGCGCGCGCCGGACACCCGGTCGTGCGCTTGGTCCCGATCCGCAGCGGGGCGCTCGATGCGCCGCGCGTTCTGGGGGCGCTCACGGGGAAAGGCTGGATTGCGGACGACTTCGACGCCCCGCTCGACGAGGACTTCCTCTTCACGCCGGGCGCCGACGACCGGCGCGAGCGTTGAGCCGCGCATGAGGGTGCTCGTGGACACCAGCGGCCTCCTCTTCGCGTTGCTCACCCCGGAGCGCCTCTCGCCGCGGGCGCGCAGGGTCCTCGAGGACCGCAGCAGCGCCCTCGTGTGGAGCGCCGCCAGCACATGGGAGGTCGTCGTCAAGGCGAGACTCGGCAAGCTGGATCTCGGCGGGGACGTCGCGACCGTACTGGGGGAGCAGCTCTTGCGCATGGGAATGCGCATCCTCCCCGTTGAGCAGGCCCATACCTTGCGGGTCGCGAGCCTCCCCGACGTGGATTGGATCGATGCCAGTGGTTCGTCTCGGCGTCATGCGGACCCGTTCGACCGGCTGATCGTGGCCCAGGCTCTGGTCGAGGGGCTGCCCATCCTCACCGCTGACGACCAGTTCGACCGCTACCCCGTTGACCGCGTTTGGTGACTGCGCGTCCGCGGTCGTCCCGACGCACGCGGGCGGCGAGGTGCTCCTCGGTCGCCCAAGCTCACCACCTGCCCTTGGGCCCCCCAATCACACCCCGATAGATCGCCTCCAGTTCGGCGGCGAGCGCCGGAAACGCGAGCGCGGCGTCGAACCGGGCGGCGGCGGCGCGGGCCTGGGCGGCGCGGTCGCCGTCGGCGAGGGCGAGGGCCTGGGCGGCGAGCGCCACGGCGTCCCCGCGGGGAAAGAGCGCGCCGACGCGGCCTTCGTCGGTGAGCCGGCGGAAGGGCGGGATGTCGGTGAGCACCGGCGCCACGCCGCATGCGAGGGCCTCGAGCACCACGACGCCGCACACCTCGCGAACGCTGCTTTGAAGGAGGTAGTCGGCGCTGGCGAGGAGGCTCTCCATGTCGGCGTGCGCCACGGGGCCGCGGAGGTCGACGCGGGGGGCGAGCACGGGATCGGAGACGACGCGGCGGGCCACGGCCGGGAGGAGCGGTGCGTCGGTCCAGGTCATCACGAGGCGCGCCCCGGGGCGGCGGCGGGCGATGCGCGCGAAGCCGTCGAGCGTGGTGAGGGGGTCCTTCACGGCGTCGAGCCGGCCGGCGCAGACGTAGAGCGGATCGCCCTGGAGCCCGGTGCGGGCGCGGGCCGTGGCGCGGTCGCGGAGGCGGAAGAAGGTGGAGGTCTCGACGAGCTCGGCCACGCGGCTCTCGGCGAGGAGCCCCGCGCGGACCCAGGCGGCGCCGCGCTCGGCGGTGGTGAAGAGCGCGCGGTCCGTGCGGGCGAGGGCGTAGCGCGCGAGGTGACGGTACCCCGGACGGCGCGCGGGCGCACCGCCGTGGAAGTGCGCGACGAGCGGGATTGCGAGCCGACGCGAGAGCTGGCCGAGCAGCGCGAGGGAGGGGTAGAACACCAGATCGAAGCTGTGGATCACGTCGGGCCGGAGCGCCTCGACCACCGGGAGCACCGACGTTGCGGGCGCGGGCACGCGCGGCGACGGGTGCCCGGCGAGCGCGAACGCGCGTCGGGACGCAAACGTGACCGCCGACGGCGGCACGAGCTCCCACACCACCCCGTCGCGCTCCACCCGGGCGCGCCACGGCGCCTCCTGCACCACGGTCACCCGGTGCCCGCGGGCCACCAGCGCGGCCCCGAAGCCGCGGCGGGTGACGTCGCCGGCCACGAGGGCGTCGGGGTCGGCCGCGTCGGGCGCGTGGTGCAGGTTCACGAAGCAGACGTGCATCGGCCCAGGAAGTAGCGCGGCGGCGGCGCGCGGACGCGTCGGGGGCGGCGATGGCCGGGTTAGCGGCCCCCATGCGCCGCCGCCTCTACGCCCTCGCGCTCGGCCTCGTGGGGGCGCTCGCGGCCATCGGGGCGGCCGAGGCAACGTTTCGGCGGGACGAGGCGTCCGTCGTGTACCTGTGGGACAGCGGGCGGCGCTTCGCCACCCGGCCCGGGATCGGCGGCGCGAACGCGGAGAGTTTCCGTGAGCGCGACGGCATGCGCGCACGAACGCAGGGCGTGCGGCGGCGCGTGGCCGCGCTCGGCGACTCCCTCACCTGGGGCACCGGCCCCGCCGAAGAAGCCTGGCCGCGCCTCGCCGAAGGGCACCTCGGCGCCGAATGGGAAGTGCTGAACTTCTCCCATTACGGCTACGACATCGCGCAGTCGAACGCCGCGCTCCGCGAGCACGCCTGGGCCTACACCCCCGACGTGGTGGTGTACGCCGCCTACACGAACGACCCGCTCCCGTCGACGTGGATCGACCTCGCCGGCCGGCCCGTGTGGATCGCCCGCGACGGCCTCCTCCCCTCCCCGCTCCGCCGCGCCTCGGCGATCGCGCGGCGGGTGGAGGGGGCGATCCTCGCGCCCACCGTGGACGACGCGCCGGACTGGGCGTTCTACCGGGCCGAGCTCGCCGCGATGAAGGCCGACGCCGACGCGCGCGGCGTGCCGCTCCTGGTGCTCGGGCTCGTGCCGTGGGTGCTCGCGGCCCCCGACCGCGGCGCGTGCGTCGCCGACCCCGCCCGGTGCGCCGCCCACGCTGCCGTCGCCGACGAACAAGCTCGGATCTCCGCGGAGCTCGGCCTCCCGCACCTCCCTGTCCTCCCCGCGTGGCGCGCCGCCGGTGTCGACCTCGCCCCGCCCGACCCGAGCGACTGGCAACACCCCGGCCGCGCCGGGCACGCCGTGATTGCCGAGGTCGCACGCGGGTGGTTGGCGGCATGGGACGCGGGCGCGCCGTGAGGGGGCGGGGGGCGCACCCCAAGCGCCGGCCCGCGCCGCGATAGGGCTTCGGCCGAGGGCCCCGTGTTCGACACCGTCTGGGACGACTTCCGCGCCGCACCCACCACCCTCGGCCCCACCCCGGGCGTGCGCGAAGCGTGGCACCGCGGCCGCCGCCGCTACGCCGTGTGGGTGGTGCGTGTAGGCGGGGACGCCCTCCGCGCGCGCCTCGCCGCCCTCGGCGACGTGCTCGCGCCCCACGGCGTGCGCCCCTTCCAGGATCCGCACATCACCGTGTTCGTAGCGGGGTTCCCCTCTCCCGCGCCCGCCCACGACGACGACATCGCCGACCACGTGCTCCGCGCCCAGGTCGCCGCGCTTGCCGCCGCGCCGGGCCCGCTGCGCCTCACCGTCGGCCCGCTCACCGCGTTCCTCTCCTGCCCCGTGCTCGAGGTCGCGGATTCACACGGGGATCTCGCCCGAATCCGCGCCCCGCTCCAGGCGCTCCACCCCGAGCTCCGCTACGCCCCGTACCGCCCGCACGTGACCGTCGGCACGTTTGCCGACACCCGCCCCACCGGCCCGATCGCCGCCGCGATCGCCCCCTTCCGCGATCTCCCGCCGATCGTGCTCACGCCCGACGCCGTCGAGCTCGTGACCTTCGACGCCGACGAGGTGGGCGGGCACCTCACGACCGTGGCGCGGGTGGGGATGGGGTGAGCGGGGGGCGGGCGCCGCGGCGTGCGGGGCCCCGTCGGCGGCGTGAACGCACGGAGGCCGCCCCACGCGGCCCGATCGCGGCATAAGCGCGCGCATGGCCCTCACCGCGACCGTCCACGTCTTCGACCTCACCCTCTCCGACGTCGACCGCGGCGTGTACGAGTCGCTCACGCTGAAAGTGGCGCGCCACCCTTCGGAGTCCGCCGAGTACCTGTTCACGCGCGTGCTCGCGTACGCGCTGGAGCTGCGCGAGGGCCTCGCGTTCACGCAGGGCTTGTCCGTGGCGGACGAGCCCGCGCTCTGGGTGCGCGACCTCACCGGGCAGTTGCAGGCCTGGATCGAGGTGGGAACGCCGGACGCCACGCGGCTTCACAAGGCCACCAAGGCCTGCGCCCAGGTGGCGGTGTATTGCCACAAGGACGTCGCGCTCTACCTGCGCGGGCTCGTGGGCCAGAAGGTGCACGCGCCGGAGCGGGTGGCGATCTTCGAGGTGGATCGCGCGCTCGTCGCCGCGGCGAGCGCGAAGGTGGAGAAGCGCACCACGCTCTCGATCTCCGTCACCGAGGGCCAACTGTACGTGGACATCGGCGGGGAGTCGTTGACCGGCGCGGTGACACGGTGGGCGTTTCCCGGGTGAACGGGAGGGGAGCGGGCGCCGACCTCCCGGTGGCCGAGCGGCGTCGAAAGCCAGGTCCAACCTACGTCTCCCGCGGCTCGCGACGCCCCCCCGCCGCCGAGAGGGGGGACCCCTCACCCAGACCGCAGGATGTCCGCCGTGAACCGCGCCCGGAGGTAGAAGCCGTACGCCATGGCGCGGACCCACTCGCCCTCCTCGTCGAGCATCCACGCGTAGTCCCGCGCGTTCGCGCCCTTCGGACGAAGCTGCAAGGCGACGCCCCGCCCGCCGTGGATGCGGTGGAGGCCGCCGCTGGCGAGCTCCTCGGAGAGCATCTCCCAGTCCGCCCGGAGCGTCGCCTCTTCGCTCACGCTCGGCGACCACAGGCGCGGCACGCCGAGGGTGCGCGCCCCGGGCGTGTCGGCGGGCAGGACAGGCACCCACAGAACGTGCACCAACTTACGACGAACGTGCGAGGACGCCCAGTCCGCGTCGAACCGGCCCTCGGTGGGGGCGACGCACACGAAAGTGGACTCCCGCGGCGCGCCGTCCGCGCGCACGGGGATGGTCTTGAGCTCCAAGCCGAACGCCGCGAAGTCGGGCTCGGGCCGCCCGCCGCCGACGGCCCCGAGCGCGGCTTCCACGAGCTGCCCGGCCCATCCCTTGGCGTGGCGGAGGTCCGTCGGGACGGGCCAGTGGAGCGCCGCGGCAATGTCCGCGAGCGACACGCCGGCGAGCGCGGCGGCGCGGACCTCGAGGGCGTGCAGGGTGGCGGGGGGGGCGGCGCGGAGCACGTGGCAGGGTAGCGCCAAACCGCGAGGCGCGCGGCGGCGCGTGCGATACTCCGCCCCCCCCCCTCCCCCACGTGTACGCATGATCGCCGAGACCCTTCGCTATGCCACGCCCGACGGCGAGGCCGGCGCTGCCCTCTTGCTCCCCGACGCTGCGCTGCTCTTCCCCGCCGGGGCGGGCCCCTGGCCGCTCGTCGTCTTCTGCATGGACGCCTTCGGCCTCCGCCCCGCGCTCGCCGAAATGGCGCGGCCCTTCGTGGACGCCGGGTACGCCGTGGTCCAGCCCAACCTGTACTGGCGCGCGGGAGCGTTCGCGCCGTTCGACGCCCGCACCACCTTCTCCGATCCCCCCGAACGCGCCCGGGTGATGGCGCTGATGAACGGCATCTCCGCCGCCACCGTGGGGAGCGACACCGAGGCGCTCCTCGAAGCGTTGGGCGCGGACCCGCGTGTGCGGCCCGGACCCGTCGGGTTGCTGGGGTATTGTATGGGCGGACGACAGGCGTTCTACCTCGCGGCCCGCCTCGGCGAACGCGTAGCGGCCATGGCCTCCATTCACGGCGGCGGCCTCGTCCGCGCCGACACGAGCAGCCCCCACCACGGCGCCCCGAAGATCCGCGCGCGGTGCTACTTCGCGGTCGCCGACCAGGACTCCGCCTGCACCGCCGCCGACTGCGACGTGCTGGGCGCCACGCTCACCGCCGCGGGCGTGCCCCACGCCATCGAGCTCTACCCCGGCGCGCTCCACGGCTTCGCGGCGCCCGACATGGCGGTGTACGACGCCGCCGCCGCCGCCCGCCACACGGTGCGTGTGTTGGAGCTGTTCGGCGAGACGCTGACGGCGCCGTAGGGACGCGCGCGTCGGGGAGGGAGGGGGCGCGGGCCTCCCGGAGGGGGCAGGGCCGACGGCAAGCCGTGCCGCCGCCGCCGCCCCCCCCACGAGGCCGTTGCACAACAATCGTCGCCAACACGGAAGAGGTGGCGCTTGCCGGCATCCGAGCCGCCGATACGCTGCACGCCCGTTTGGAGTCCCCCCTGCCGCTCGTCTCACTGTCCTGGGTTCTGTTCCTGTGCGCCTGCGCCGAGCGTGCGACCGCGTGCCGCGCCGATCCGTGCGAGGATGTCGACGTCCCCGACGCCACCGAAGGCGACACCGGTAACGACGCATCCTCGGGTGACACCGACGATGACACCGACGATGACACCGACGATGACACGGGCGGTGGCACCGCCGGTGACACCGCCGGTGACACCGCCAGCGGCGAGCCGGGCTCGATTGCCACGGTGCCCGGGGAGCTGTTGGATCTCACCAACTGGAAGCTCACCCTCCCCATCGGCGACCCCGGCGACCCCATGGAGATCGAGCAGCCCGAGCTCGACACGTTCACGCTCGACCCCTACTTCCGGCTCGACGGGGATCGTGTGGCGTTCCGTGCGAACGCGGGCGGCGTGACGACCAGCGGTTCGGACTTCGCACGCTCCGAGCTGCGCGAGATGACGGCCGACGGGGCCGAGAAGGCGAGCTGGTCCACCACGTCGGGGGTTCACACCCTCACCATCACCCAGGCCGTGACACACCTGCCGGACGTGGTGCCCCACCTCGTCGCGGGGCAGGTGCACGGCGGCAGCGCCTACGTGATGCTCGTGCGGCTCGACGGCACGCGGCTCTGGGTCAAGAGCGACGGCGAAGACGTGGGGGAGCTCGACGCGAGCTACGTGCTCGGCGAAGAATTCACGCTCCGCATCGCGGTGGAAGACGGCTGGGTGGACGTGTACTACAACGACCTCTCCGCCCCCGCCGTGAGCCTGCCGTACGACAAGTCGGGGTGCTATTTCAAGGCCGGCGCGTACGCCCAGTCCAACACCGACTACGGCGACGCGCCCGAAGCCTACGCGGAGGTGCAGATCCGCGGGCTCGAGGTCGTGCACGAGTAGGCCGCCGAAGAAAGATGACCGCGTTAGCGGCGCCGATAACCACGCGGCCGAGCCGGACATCCCCTCGCCCCACGCGCGGCAGGGCCTACCACTTCCAATGTCCGGCCAGGGCCTCGGCGAGGCTTTCCGCCCCGGGGTCCTGTCCGTCCAAACGGAGGTCGCGTGCGCCACCCTGTCCCCTTCTGCTCGGCCCTAGCCGGCCTTCTCGCTTCCGGCGCGTGCACGGAGACGGTCGACCCGCCGCCCGAGGTCCACACACCCGGGCCCGTGGCGCGAGACGCCCCGCCCCGCCCCGAACTGAACCGCGCGCGGGGGGTGACGCTCGAACCGCCGACATTCAGCGTCACGCGGGGCTTTCTCGACGCCCCCACCTCGGTGGCGCTGGCGAGCGGCGACGCCGCCATCTTCTACACGCTCGACGGGAGCACGCCCACCCCTACAACGGGCCTCCCCTACGAGGGCCCCCTCCAAATCGAGACGACCACGGCGCTGCGCGCGCTGGCGGTGTCCCCGATGGGGCTCACAACACCTGTTGTCACGCACACCTACATCTTCCTCGACGACGTCGTGCGCCAGCCGGAAGAGCCGCCGGGCTACCCGTCGAGCTTCGCCTACGACTACGACGGGCTCGGGCCGTACCCGGCCGACTACGAGATGGACTCGGACGTGGTGGATGACCCCCTCTACGCCGACGCCGTCCCGGCCGCGCTGCTCGACCTCCCGACGCTCTCCGTCGTCACCGACATCGCCAACCTGTTCGACGAGGAGACGGGCATCTACTACAACCCGATGCAGGAGGGCGAGCTCTGGGAGCGCCCCGCCTCGGTGGAGCTGTTCGACCCCGTGGAGGGCAGCCTCTTCGCCGAGAATGTCGGCATCCGCATCCACGGGCAGGCCAGCCGGAAGCCGTCGTGGACGCCCAAACGCGGGCTCCGCATCTACGCGCGGTCCGAGTACGGCGTTGGGCGCCTGGAACTGCCGCTGTTCGACGACCCCGCCGCCGTCACCTCGTTCGACAAGCTCGTGCTCCGCAGCATCCCGAACTACTCGTGGCTGAGTTGGGACGACAGCCAGCGCCGCGCCGCGCTCTACATGCGCGACGAGTTTGCGCGGCGCACGCAGCTCGAGATGGGCGGGGTGACCGCCCACGGCCGCTTCGTTCACACCTACCTCAACGGGCTCTACTGGGGCATCTACAACCTCGTCGAGCGCGTCGACGGCGAGTTCCTCGCCGACTACCTTGGGGGCACCGAGGACGACTGGGACCTCGTGTCGATGACGAACGGCGTGCTGGGCGCCGACGAGGGGGACCTGCTCGCCTACGACGAGATGATGGCGCTCGCCAACGCGGGCGTCGCGGACGCCGACGCGTACGACGCGCTCGCCGCCCGGGTGGACCTCGAGATCCTCATCGACTACCTGATTGTCACCCACTGGGTGGCCAACTCGGACTGGCCGCAGCGGAACTGGTTCGCGGCGCGGAAGCGCGCGGCGGGCGAGAAGTTCATCTTCATCGCCTGGGACTCGGACACGTCGCTCTCCTCGGCGGACAGGAACATCCTCGCCGTGGACTTCGACGGCACACCCCAGCGCCTGTTCCACGCCCTGCGCGAGAACGAGGCGTTCCGCGCTCTCTACGCCGAGAGGCTCGCCACGCACCTCTACGGCGACGGCGCGCTCGCGCCCGAGAGCGCCACGCGGCGATTCGTCGCGTTGGTCGACACCCTCGAGCTCGCCGTCACCGCCGAGTCCGCGCGGTGGGGCGACTACGTGCGCGACGTCTACCAGCGCCCCGACGCCGACCCCGGCATTCTCGCCCTGTACACCCCGGAAGACTTCGTCCTCACGCGCGAGCGCATGCTCACCGACTTCTTCCCCGACCGCTCCGCCATCGTCCTCGAGCAGTACCGCGCCCTCGGAATCGTGACGGAGCCCGAGCCTTCGCCGACCGACCCGTAGCCGAGCGCGGCGCCGCGCCCTCACGTCGGGGGCGCGCCGCCCCCGCCCTACCGGGTAACCACGCGCCGGAAGAGCTCGGCGCCGTCGGAGTCGTAGAAGACACCCGTCATCGTGTCCCCCGCGATCTCCACCCATAGGAAGCCCTTGGTGGCTGTCTCGAAGAGCGTGGGGTTCGAGCCGGCGAGGTCGCGCGTTCCGGCGGCCGCGCCCGACACAATCATCTCCGTTTCGCACACCGGCTGGAGCCATTGGAGGTCGTGGTCGTGGCCGGCGAAGTAGATGTCGACCTTGCCGCACAGGTTGCGGTCGAAGAAGTCGCCGAACTCGCCGCCCGTGTTCCCGTGGTCGCCGTTGGAGACGTAGGGGTGGTGAGCGTACGCGATCTTCCAGCCGCTCGTGGAAGCCGCGAGCGCGCCCGCGAGCCACGCCTCCTGCGGTGCGATGTCTCCGTCCTTGATGGCTTGGGAGTCGAGCACGAAGAAACCAACGTCGCCCTGGGTGTGCGTGTAGTAGTGGTCGAGCATCGTCCACTTCTCGGAGCGGTCGGTGTAGGCGATCTGGTGCTCCGTGCCCTCCCGTCCGTTGCCCCAATCGTGGTTGCCGAGCGCCATGTAGAACGGGAACGCCAGGTTGGCGTACGGCGCCTCGAACTTCTCCTCGAACTGCGCGTCGTCGACGCTGCTCACGCCGTCGCTGTAGATGTTGTCACCGAGGTAGATGGCGAAGTCGCAGCCCTTCGCTGCGCACACCGCCTCCATCCCGGCCGCCACCGCGTATTGGCCGGCGTTCCCCTGGCCTCCGTCGCCGAGCGCGACGAAGCGCACCGGCGCGCCGGGCGGGCTCGTCGCGCCGGTGTCACCGCCGTCTGGGGCGGTGTCTCCGTCCGAGGCGGTGTCTCCGCCGGGCTCGCCGTCGGGCGCCGCGGGCCGTCCGGGCGGGGCCTCCAGGGGCGCCGCGGGCGCGCGCTGCGTGCCGCCGGGCGACGACGGGGCCACGGTTGCGACGCCACAGGCGCCGAGCGCGAGGAGGGAGGAGAGGGGGAGGGAGAGGGAGAGGGAGCGGGTCATCGGTGTCTCCGGGCGGCCGTCGTTAGACGCGCGTGTTCGTTCATGCGTACGAATCCGATGGGCACAGTCTTCAGTAGGGCTCCAGGCTCGCCGATCCCCTACCCCTCGCGCACACCCTTGACTCGGCCGCGGCGGGAATGGCGCGCCGTGGGCCGAGGAGGGCGCGGCCGTCTTCCTGCGTTCCCGCTGAACGTCAGGGGGATGTCAAGGTTGGACAGTCACCCGCGAGCGGAGCGGACGCCGACCTCCCGTCGCGGAGGGCACGTACGATCGGCACTACGCGGACACCCGCCTCTCGGACGCCGGGACCGGCCACACCTACGGCGGCCCGCTCCTGCTCATCGGCGACCAGAACGGCGACGGCGCAGAGGACCTCGCCGTGGCCGGGAACGACGCGATTTGGGTGTTCCTGTCGTTCTGAGCGGGCGGGCTACCCGCGCGCGCGGCGCCCTACGGCTCGCCTCGCGGCCCCGGTCCCTGCCGCGCGAGCAGGTCCCGAATCTCGCGCAGCGCCGCGACCTCCGGCGAGGGGGGCGGGGGCGGCACCGCGGGCAGGAGCTTCGCGGCCGTGAGCCGCGCGACGGGGAGCACCACGAAGAAGTAGAGCCCCGCCGCCTTGATGAGGAAGGCGAAGAGCGCGTTGAGGAACGAGCCGACGCGAACCGGGCCGACCGCGAGCGCGGAGAAGTCCGGCTCGCCGCCGAGGAGGCCGACCGTCGGCGTGAGGATGTCGACCACCAGCGAGTCGATGAGGGCGTTGAACGCCGCGCCGACAACCACGGCCACCGCGAGCCCGATCACGTTGCCGCGGAGCGCGAAGTCGCGAAAGCCCGTGAGCATCTGTAGGTTCCCCCTCGCTAAGATGCGCACGCGGCGCGGAGGGCACGGCCGGTCGGCCCTGGCTCGCGACGCCCCTGCCGCCGCCGGGAGGCCCGCGCCCGGTGACACAGACGGCGGCGCACCCTACTTGGGTGTCAGCGCCACAACGTCGGTAATCGCAGCGTGCACGGCGGCCCCGAACGCCGCCCACGTAGCGGGCTCCTCCCAATGCGCGGCGTCGGCGGGGTCCCACGCCTGGTGGGTCTCCACGATGACAGACGGCACCGGCGGCCGTCGCAGCAGCATGATTCGTTTGGCGGGCGCGTGGCGGTCCACGAACACACCCGGCGCCAGAACGTCGCCCTCGTAGAGCCCGCCGTAGTCAAGCCCTGGATACGGCAGGAACCCCGCCTCGATCATGCGCCGCGCCACCGCGTACGCAAACGCGCGACGGCGCGCCACGAGGGGTGCGGCGCCCTCGTCGGACCACAACACCGAGAAGCCCGCGGCGTCGGCCGCCACCGTGCAGCCGGTGGTGGGGTGGACGTAGGGGCCCGAGCCCGCGCGGCTGTCGGAGTGGAGGCTCACGAGCCAGTCCGCGCCGCGGGAAGCCGCGAGCCTATCCGGGTAGGCTACGTGCGCGCCGTCGGGACGCGTGCGCCGCACGGCGAGCCCGGTGTTGCCCATGGCGTCGGCCACGCCGTCGGTTATCCGTCGCATCGCGTCGCCCTCGGCCTCGCAGCGCCAGTTGGTGTTCCCGCTGTTGCCGGCCGCGCCGTGGCCCGCGTCGAGCAGGAGCGTGCCGACCACCGGCGGCGCCGGGAGCACGCGGAGCGGTGAGCCGGGAGCGGGCCACACGGGGGGTGCGACGGCGGCGGGCGCGGCGTTCACCGCGGCGTTCCCGGTGGTGGCGCCGCTCGGGGCGAGCTCCTGCGCGGGCGGGGACGTGCACCCGAGAGCGAGCAAGGCGAGCGGGACGAACATCCCGGCCTCCTAGCCCGCCGGCGGATTGTTCACCAAGCGCCGCCAGAACCTCCAAACGCCCCGAGATCCGCCCGCGTCCCATCCGCGTCGCGCGTGGCCGGGTCGCCGGCATCGATGCCGGGGCTTCCAGCCGCGAGGTGGTAGTCGGCGGCGGTCCTGTCGACGAACGTGGGGTCTTCGTCGATGTTTCCGTTCTCGCCGGTGGGGTCGGCCATGCCCGCGAACGCCTCGCCCTCGTTGCCGTAGTGGAGGTTGTACCTCCACACGGGGAAGGCGCCGCTCGCGGTGATCACGCCGCCGTCGCCCCACGCCACAACGGAGTTGGTGATGGTTGCACGCGCCCCCGACCGGAGCGCGAGCGCCGCGGAGCCGATGTTTCCGACGAGGGTGACGTTGGTGAGCGCGAGATCCGCGCCGGCGACATACACGGCGCCGCCCTGCGCCGTGGCCGTGTTGTCGGCGAAGATGCTGTTCTCCACAACGATCCCGCCCTGCAGCACACACACCGCACCGCCGTCCCGGGCGCGGTTGCCGCGGGCGTCGATGTGGGTGGCCGTCACGGTGTAGCGGTCTTCGGGAGACTCGGCCCGTCCGTCGTCGTCCATGGCGATGGCGCCGCCGCAGTCGTCGGCGACGTTGTCGAGGAACTGCAGGCTGTCTACCTTCATGTTCCAAAACGGCTCGTTGAAGTGGAGCCCGCCTCCGCGCCCGCCGGCGCGGTTCCCCACGAAGGTGTTGGACGTGAGGTACGACACGTCGTCGTCCACCTCCACGCCGCCGCCGTCGCCCACGGCGACGTTGTCGGTGAAGGTGTTGGACCGAATGTCACACGCCGCGTGCGACACCTTCATGGCCCCGCCCGAGCCGCCGGACGCGACGTTGGCCGTGAACGTGTTTCCTTCGATCAACGCCGCGCCGTAGAGCATGCGCAACGCGCCGGCGTCGTCGGACGAGACGTTGTCGTGGAAGTCGTTGCCGGTCACCGGGCCAACGTGGGACTGGGTGAAGCCGCCGGCGCCGTCGGAGCCCGAGGAGTTCTCGTACAGGACGTTCCCCGAGATGGCGCCGTAGCCGTCCACGCCGCCGAAGCCGCCGCCGGTGAACTCCGCGACGTTACGTCGGAAGAGAGTGTGTGTGAGCGCGAAGCCGGCGTCGAACCAGATGCCGCCCCCCACATCGCCCGCGTTGTCCTCGAACACGCTGTCGGACACCTCACCCGCGGCGCCCCGGACGAGGAGCCCGCCTCCGTTCGCGCCCCTGTTCGCGGCGATCCGGCTCTGCTCGATCCAGAGCTCCCCGCCTTCGAAGCGCCCTCCTCCGCCCTCGCTCCACGCCTCGTTGGCGCTCACCTCGGTGCGCACGAGGCGCACGACACAGTTGGTGGTGGCGATGCCGCCGCCGGTCTCCGCGGCGTTTCCGGTCACCGTGACATCCACGAGATCGAGCGTCGCGTCGGTGCACGCGAGCCCCCCTCCGGCGTCGGCCGAGCCGTTGGTGAGCGTCACACCGTCGAGCGACACGTGGGTATGTCCGTTGTTTGCCGTTACGGTGAGCGGGCGCGCGTCCCCTCCCCCGTCGAGCACCGCGCCTTCTTCGCCGCGGAGCGTCAGAACGCGACCGTCGACCACCACGGGTGCCGAGAAGGTCTCTCCGCACACCTCCACGGTGGCCCCGTCCGGCGCGGCGTCGATGGCCGCCTGCACGGTCGTGAACTCCCCGTCGCTGCACGCCCGCACGACGACTTCCGGCGCCACCACCACGGCGGTGTCGGCCGCGTCCCCCGTCTCTTCCTCGGGCCGCGCGGGGCCGTCCCCCTTGGCGCCTCCGCCCGCGCCCGTCCCACACCCCACCAACAGGAGCCATGCTCCAATGCCCACGTTCATGTTGCCACCCCACCCGTGGGTAGGCACCTCGGGCGGGAGCGTGTACCGGCGGGCGCCTCACGGGCGGGATAGGCCGGCGCCGGAGGCTCGATGCAGGAGCGAGAGGAGATCGAGGAGAAGCTCGCGTGGCTCGAGAAGTACGTCTCCGAGCTCGACGGCGTCGTGCGCGGCCTCGCGGACGAGGTGGTGAAGCTCCGGGCAGAGCTTGCCGAGCTCCGCACCGCCCGCGCCGAAGAAGGCGGCGAGGAGAGCGACGATGACGGCGGCCTCCGCTACGAGAAGCCCCCGCACTACTGAGCGGCCCCGCGCGGAGGCTACCCGGCCGACTCGGCGCGCTTTCGCTCCGCGAGGATGCAGGTGAGCACCGCGCGAACCCCGGCGGCGTCGAGCCCCCTGAGCTGGGCGAGGAGCGGGTTCTGCTGATGCTGGAGCCCCACACGCGCGAGCGCCCACGGGGAAACCGGCACGTCGAAATCGCCCTTGTGGAGCAGGGAGAGCGCGCGCTTGAGATCGTCGGTGGAGACCTCGGTGAGGCCGAGGGCGTAGCCCGGGATCATCCGTGAATCTCGTCTTGCTGATGGGTGACGAAGGTGGCGTCGCCGTGCACGCGGGTGCAGCACAGCAGACGAAAGCCTACGGCGAGGTGTTCGTCCTCGAGGGTGTACTGCTCCTCCATGTCGGTTTCGCCGGCGAGGAGCTTCCCCGCGCACGTGAGGCATCCGCCGTTGCGGCAGGAGCTCGGGAGCTCGTGGCCGGCGCGTTCGGCCGCGTCGAGCACGAACTCGCCGGGCTCGCACGGCACGCGGAGGTCGAGCCCGAGGGCCTCATTGACGAGGCGCACAGTGAACGAGGCGTCGGTGGTTGCGAACGCGGCGCGAAGGTGCGCGTCGCGGAGCGGGGCGTCGTTGTCGGAGAGGATGCCCTTCGGGAGCGGCGAGGCGGGCGACCCGGCCGGAGCCTCGGCGGCAGGGGCTCCCGGAGCGACGGAGTCGGGCGCGGCGGGCAAAGGGGCCTCGACCGCCGGTGCGACCGGAGCGACCGCGACCGGCGCGGGCGTAGCCGGCGCGGGCTCGGCGGGCGCGACGGGCACGGGGGGCTCCGCTTCGGCCACCACGCGTGGCTCCGCCGCGGGAGGCGTCTCGACGACCGGCGCCACTGCTTCGACCGCCGGTGCGACCGGCGCGGCCAGCCCCGGCGAAGGCGCTGATACACGTGATGCAGCCGGCGTTGGCTTATCCGAATGCGGCGGCGTGAGCGAGTAAGGCACCTCCGGCACCAGCGGCAGAGCCGGGCGGGGCGGAGGCGTGCCGCGCGGCGTGACGGCGAGCTCCGGGCGCGCGGACGCCTCGGGCGGCACGAGGCCGATCACACGCTTGAGCTCGGACTTGATGCGGTCGCGGATTCCCATGGGGCCCCTCTACCGCACGCCGACGGGGCACGCGACGCCGGTTCCCCCGATGCCGCAATATCCGCCCGGGTTCTTCGCGAGGTACTGCTGGTGGTACGCCTCGGCGTAGTAGAACGGGCCCGCCGGGCCCACCTCCGTGGTGATTCGGCCGTGCCCGGCCTGACTCAACACACGTTGATACGTCTCACGAGACGCGTCCGCGGCGGCGGCCTGCGCATCGGTCGTCGTGAAGACCGCCGAGCGGTACTGCGTGCCCACGTCGTTGCCCTGCCGCATCCCCTGCGTGGGGTCGTGCCCCTCCCAGAACACGCGGAGCAGCTCCACGTAGGGCACCACCGCCGGGTCGAACACGACGCGCACCACTTCGGTGTGCCCCGTCTGCCCGCTGCAGCATTCCTTGTACGTGGGGTTCGGGGTGTGCCCGCCGGCGTACCCGACCGACGTGGAGTGCACACCGGGGATGGTCCAGAAAACGCGCTCGGCGCCCCAGAAGCAGCCCATCCCGAAGCAAGCGACCTCCGTGCCATCCGGGAACGGCGGGAGGAGCGACGTGCCCAGGACGAAGTGGCGATCGGGCACGGGGATGGGCTCGGCGCGCCCGGGGAGGGCTGATCCGGCGGCCACGAGACGAGGGGTGAAGAACGACCACATGGCCGCAACGTGTAACGGCGGGCCGTCTGCCGCAAGTTCTCGATGCGCGCCGTGTACGCGGCCCCCCGTCCCTGGTATTGTTTCCGGCACACGTGCACCGCCTCCCCGCCCGTCTCGCCCTCCTCGCCGCCCTCACGGGGCTCGGCGGCTTCGGGTGCGACACGGCGCCCGCCACGAACGAGCCCGTCGTCACGCCGCGCGGCGCCGCCCCCGCCGTGACACCCGCCCCGCCGGCGCTCCGGCGGCTCACGCAGGCCCAATACGCCAACGCGGTCACCGACCTGTTGGGCGCCGGCCTCCTCCTCCCCTCGAGCCTCGAGCCGGACACCGCACTCGAAGGCCTGTACTCCGTCGGCGCGGCCGCCACCGCGATCTCGCCCGTCGGTGTTGAGCTCTACGAGGAAGCCGCGTTCTCGCTCGCGGAGCAGGTCGCCGCAGATCCCGCGCGCGCCGCCGCCGTGTACGGGTGCGAACCCACCGAGGCCGGCTGCCTGCGCGCCTTCGTCGAGACGTTCGGGCGCCGCGCGTGGCGCCGCCCGCTCTCGGAAGAGGAGGTCGCGGCCGTAGTCTCCCTCGGGGAAGCCGCCTCCACCGCGCTCGGGGACGCCGGCGCGGGCCAGGTGTACGCCCTTGCGGCGCTGCTCCAGTCGCCCGCCTTCCTCTACCGCATCGAGCTCGGCGAACCCGACCCGAACGACGCGACGCAGCGCCGCTACACCAGCGAGGAGATGGCGACACGGCTCGCGTTCTTCCTGTGGAACACCACGCCGGACGACGCCCTCCTCACCGCGGCAGAGTCCGGCCTCCTCGTCACGGAAGCGGGTCTCGCCGCCGAGATCGAGCGCATGCTCGCCGACCCGCGCGCCCGTCAGGGAGTCCGCGCGTTCTTCGACGAGATGCTCGAGCTCTACGGCCTCGAGGACCTGAGCAAGGACCCCACGCTCTTCACGCACATGAGCCCCGAGATCGCGGTCTCGGCGCGCGAGGAAACGCTGCTCGGGCTCGACGCCATCGTGCAAGCCGACGCCGACTGGCGCACCTTTCTCACCACCCGGCAAACCTTTCTCGATCCGGTCCTCGCCGCTCTCTACAACGTGCGCGCCCCCATCCGCGAAGGCTTCGCGGCCACCGAGCTCGACGCAGCGGGCGGCCGCGCCGGCTTCCTCGGACACGCGAGCTTCCTCGCGCTCCAGGCGCACCCCACGTCGTCCTCCGCGACGCTGCGCGGGGCCTTCATCCGCGACGTGCTCCTCTGCCAGGAGATCCCCCCGCCGCCGGCCGACGTCGACGCTTCGATTCCCGAGGCCGACACCACCTCGCCGACGTTGCGCGACCGCCTCGCGACGCACCTGACCGACCCCACCTGCGCCGGCTGCCACCAGCTCACCGACCCGATCGGCCTCGGCCTCGAGAACTTCGACGGGATTGGCGCGTGGCGCGTCACCGAGAACGGCGCCGTTATCGATCCGAGCGGCGTGCTCGACGGCGCGGCGTTCGACGACGCCGCCGGCCTCGGCTCGGCCCTCGCGGAACACCCGAGCCTCGGCCCCTGCTTGAGCCGCACGATGTATCGCTACGCCACCGCGCGCTCCGTGGAAGACGGCGAGAAGGCAATTGTCGCGTGGCACGCCGCGGGCCTCGAAGAGAGCGGCTACCGCGTCCGCGCGCTGCTCGCGGACATCGCCACGAGCCCCGGCTTCCGCGCCGTTGGAGCGGTGGAATGAACTGGCGCGACCGTTTCCACCTCCAGGGTCGGCCCATCGGGCGCCGCACGCTCCTGCGCGGTCTGCTCGGCGGCGTCGTCGTCACCGTGGGCCTCCCGCCCCTCGAAGCGTTTCTCGACCTCACCCGAAAGGCCAACGCCACGTGCGGCGGGGTGGTTCCGCGCCGCTTCGGGCTCTTCTTCTGGGGCAACGGCAACCGCCCCGACAAGTGGCTCCCGGTCGGCGAAGGCGAGTCGTGGGAGCTCTCCGAGCAGCTCGCGCCGCTCGCGGCGGTGAAGCACAAGATCACCGTCGTAAGCGGCATGGCCGTGAAGACCGGCAACGTCTACCCGCACACGTCCGGCTCGGTGGGGCTGCTCTCCGGCGCCGCCGCCCTCGACGACGGTTCCTGGGGCCTCCCCTCGGTCGACCAGGTGGTGGCCGACGCCGTGGGCGGCGAGACCATCTACAGCTCGCTCCACACCTCCGCGACCGGCGCGAGCGGCCTCTCCTACATCGGCCCCAACACGCGAAACCCGCCCGAGAGCTCCCCCTTCGCGTTCTTCGAGCGCGTGTTCGGCGCGGGCTTCCGCCTCCCCGGCGAAGAGGGCGTGGTCGACCCTTCCCTCGGGCTTCGGCGCAGCGTGCTCGACGCCGTCATGGGCGACGTCGCGCGGCTCCAGGCCCGCGTCGGCGCCGAGGACCGCGTCCGCCTCGAACAACACCTCGACGGCATCCGCGAGCTCGAGCAGCGCCTCGCGCGCCTCCAGGAAGACCCACCGGATCTGGAGAGCTGCTCGCTCCCCGAATCCCCGCTCCCCGACTACCCCGACCTCGACGGGCGCCCGCAGGTCTCGGCCCGCAGCCGCGCCATGTGCGACCTCCTCGCGATGGCGCTCGCCTGCGACCAGACCCGCGTGTTCGGCCACTGGTTCAGCGACCCCGTGAGCGACATCCTCTACGACGGCGCGAGCGAGGGCCACCACGCCCTCACCCACAACGAAGGGGGGGACCAGCCCGAGGTCAACGACATCACCGCGCAGATCATGGAAGAGTTCGCGTACCTCGTGGCGAAGCTCGACTCCATCCCGGAGGGCGACGGCTCGTTGCTCGACAACTGCGTCGTCCTCGCCACCTCCGAGGTCTCCGAGGGCCGCACCCACTCGGTCGAGGACATGCCCGTGGTGCTCGCCGGCGGCGCCTGCGGCCGGCTGCGCACCGACTACCACTACCGGTCGTACACCGCCGAGAACGTCAGCAAGGTGATGCTCTCGGTGGTGCGCGCGATGGACATCGATGCCGCCACCTACGGCGAAGGCGACGGCGAGGTGGACGACAGCCTCACCGACATCGAGGCGTGATGCTCGCGCTCCTCTCCGCTCTCGCCTGCGTCGCGCCGAAGCCTTCCGCCGCGGCCGACACACCGTGCGACACCCCCACCCAAACGCAGGTGGTCGTGGTGAGCAAGATGACCTTCACGCGGCGCGTGGACGGCGTCTCCAAGGGGTTCGACCTCGACAACCACGTTAGCGACACCAACGACGCCGAAGGGTGCTTCCAGGAAGACCTCGTCGACCCGAACGGGAAGCCCGGCATCGACAGCACGTTCTCGGCGTTCCTCCCCGTGCTCGAGGCCTCCGAGGGCGCCGCGCTGGAAGGGCTCCTGCAAGACGCCATCGACGCTGGCCGCGTGCTCGTGCTCTTCGAGCTCGAAGACGTCGACGACGCGGCCAACGACACGTGCGTGAACCTCGACGTCCTCGGCGGTGTCGGCACGCCGCGCCTCGGCACGGACGGCACGCTCCTCTCCGGCCAGACCTTCGACGTCGACACCTCGCTGCCCGAGAGCCGCGCGGACGGCCTCGCGCTCACCGACGGCGTCCTCGAAGCGCAGGGCCTCGAGCTCACCATCCCCATCCAGATCTTCGAGATCTCCTTCGGGCTCGCGCTCCACGACGTGGCCGTCCACATCGAGCTCGACGCCCTCGGCAACGCCACCGGCTACCTGGGCGGCGGCTTCGCGGTCGAGCAGATCATCGAGATCCTCGAGCCGCGCGACGACATCGACATCAAGGACCTCGCGATCGACCTGCTCCGCACCTCCGCGGACCTCAACCCGGACGCGACCACGGGCGCCTGCCCGGACCTCTCCGTGGTCCTGGAGTTCGAGGCAACCTCGGCGTTCGTCTACGAAGCGCCGCCCGCGGACACCGGTGACACATCCGACACAGGGAATGACACATCGGCGGGCGACGCCGCCGCGCGCTGACGCCCGCTACCCGCCCCCGCCGAGCACCACGTAGACCGCCCCCGCGCCCGACGACCATGCGGTCGCGCCGATCCAGAGATCGTCGAACCCGTCGGCGTCGAGGTCGCCCGCGTTCCCGACGTTCCGCCCCGACGCGTCGCGCGCCGTCTCGCCAAAGAAGAGCGCGTCGGCGGCGTCGAGCGAGGTGGTGCCCGAGAGCGCGCCGTAGAGCAGGTAGGTAGCGCCGGCGCCGGTCCCGGCCGTGTGGTCGTAGTAGGCGCCCACGAGCACGTCGGCGCGCCCGTCGCCGTCCACGTCCCCGCCGCCGCCCACCGTGGTCCCGGCGCGATCCTGGGATGTCACGCCCGTGAACGTGGCGTCTGCGGCCGAGAGCGCGCCGTCGGTGAGCGGTCCGCGCACGAGGTAGGCGGCGCCGGCCTCCGCCCCCACGCCATCGGCCTGGGGTGCGCCGACCACCACATCGTCGTAGCCGTCCCCGTCGGTGTCGCCCGCGGTGGACACCGACGTGCCCGCGGCGTCGCCGGTCGCCGCGCCGGTGAGCGTCGCGTCCGCCGCGGAGAGGTCGATGCTCCCCGAGAAGCTCCCGAGGAGCACCCACACCTTCCCGGGCCCCGTCGACGCGCTGGGGCCGCCCACGAGCACGTCCGCGAGCCCGTCGCCGTCGGTGTCGCCGGCGGTGGCCACGGCGTACCCGGCGGCGTCGCTCGCGTCCTCGCCGGTGAGCGTCGCGCGCGCCGTGGAGAGGTCGACCGTCCCCGACGCCGCGCCCTCGAAGAGGTATACGCGGCCGGCCGCCGAGCCGCCGTCGTCCGCCCCCGTCGCGCCGACGAGCAGCTCCGGCGTACCGTCGCCGTCGATGTCCCCCGCCGCGCCCACGGCCCAGCCCGCCGCGTCGCCGGCGTCCTCGCCGACGTAGATGCCGTCCGACGCGGAGAAGCTCGCGCTCCCGGTGACGGGCCCGAGCACGAGGTACGCGCCGCCGGCACCGGAGCCCCCGGCGTCCGCGCCGTAGGCCCCCACCACAACGTCGTCCCACCCGTCCCCGTCGAGGTCGCCGACGCCCGCCACGTCGTACCCGGCGCCGTCGGAGGCCGCGACGCCGGTGCGCGTCCCGAGCGCCCCGGAGAGCGCCCCGCCGCCGCCCGCGCCCGACACCACGTACACGACACCCGACGCCGAAGCGCCGCCGGTGCGCCCCCACGCGCCGATCACGAGGTCGGGGAGGCCGTCGCCGTCCTGATCGCCGACGGCGTCGGCCTGCCCTGCGATGTCGCCCGCGGTCACGCCTGTCCACCGCGCATCGGCGTCCGAGAGGCTCGCCGAGCCTGCGAGGGTACACGCGGGGTCCTCCCCGTCACAGTCGCCGTCCACGTCGTCTTCGCACACCTCCGCGCCGCCCGGGTACGCCTCGGCTTCCGTGTCGTCGCAGTCCGTGGCGGAGGCGACGTACCCGGAGGTCGCGTCACACGCGGTGCGCGTGGTGCCCGTAGAGCCGTACCCGTCGCCGTCGGCGTCGCGGTACCAGGTGGTGCGGCCGGTGGCCGATGTGTCGGCGTCATCGGCGCGCCCGTCGCAGTCCTCGTCCGCGTTCGCGGCGTCGCACGCTTCGGTGCCGTCGGGTGATACATCCGCCGATGTATCGTCGCAGTCGCCGCCCACGAGC
>CAXNIN010000028.1:0-22038 GCA_964202365.1 Myxococcota bacterium
ACGACGCCACGCCGCCCAGGTCGGGCGTCCCCGACGCCGACACCTTCGTCCAGCGGCCCTGGGCGTGCACACCCCACGCCGGCGTCACCCGCATCGACAGGCTCGTACCCGCCGAAAGGTACGTCGCATCCAGCGAACCTTCTGACGTCCCCCCAATCCCGCCCACCACCGCGAGGTCGAAGCCGCCGGCGCGGATGGGGTTCACCTTCACCTCGGCGTTCGCGATGCCCGCCGCGTCGAGGAGCGCCGCGGTCTGCACATGCGTACGGGGCAATACGCCGATCCCCACCGACCCGAGGCCGACCCGCACCTCCCCGAGCCCGAGCGTGTACGCGGTGTAGTCCGTCTGGTTGCGCACGCGTTGCACCGGCGTCGCGGCGCGCGGGACCGCGGCCTCCGACACCGACGCGCCGGTCGCGGGCGTATCGGTCGAGGCGGCGGCCAACGCGGGCGCACCGGCCACGGTGGAGAGGGGAGCGGCGAAGGAGAGGGCGGCGAGGAGGGTGAGCATGCCGGCCCCATCGGCACGGGCGGTGGCGACCTGAAGGGGGGCGCTGCAGACGACACGGCGTTCCCCCTCCCGGTGGCGGCGGAGCGTCGCGAGCCGGGACGCGCGTCGGTGTGCGCCGGAGGGCCGCATCTGCGCGCGCTGACACACCCCTGTGTCGACGACACATGCGCCGATGTCGCCACGGATGTGTAGGCGATACACCCGTTGGCGAAACATTTGTGGGTGCATCGCGCGACAGTTGACTCGACACATGCATCGAGCCCTCCGCCAGCCGCCGCATTGGTGCGCGCCGAACGCGCGCCGGTTCGCGCTGGCTCGCGACGCTCCCCGCTCGCCGGGAGGCCGACGCCCGCCCTCCCCTCACCCGCCCCCGAGCGCCTCGGCGAGCCCGAGCCCCCACCGGTCGGCGGCGGCGGCGAGGAGCGCGGCGGCGGGGGTGTCGAGGCCCGTGAGGTCCCAGACGCGGGCGGTGCCGTCCCAGCTCCCGCTCACGAGCCACCCGCCTTCGGGGCCGAATTCAACCGAGCTGACGCGCCCGGTGTGGCCGCGGAGCACCGCGAGCGTGGCGCCCGTGGACAGATCCAGGAGCCGGATGCCGCCCGTCAGCGTCGCTACCGCGATCCGTTCGCCGTGGAGCGCGACATCGGTGATGTCGTCGCCCACGTCGAAACACCGGGCCTCGGTACACAGCTCGCGCCGCCGCGCCACCACGTTCGGCGCACCGTCGTTTCCCACGTCGATGGTGGAGGCGTCTGCGACACGACGAACCTCGCGCCACGTGTCGCCTTCGAGCAGTCAGATTCCTCCGAGCGTGTCGAGGAGCGCGGCGGTGCCGCCATCCGGACTGCTGGAGCCGTCGAAGGGGCCAGGGCCGATGGTCTGTCTTCGGACATCGCCCGTTTCGGGGTCGATGAGCAGGCCCACCGCGGCGTACGAGAGGGCCCAGACGCGGCCGTCGGCGAGGCGACCCGCGCGCCGGAGGATGTGGTCCGCGGCGAGCGTGCCGGCCTCGGCGCCGGGCCGACCGCCGCGCTCGTCGCCGTCGAGGCCGACACGATGAGCCTCTCCTGGTGGACGTGCGATACCACCTGCCGTTGACGGCGGAGCTCCGGTCCGGGGGCGTCTGGAATCACGGCCCGCGTGGCGTCAGCCGGGGGGGAGCGCGTAGTCGCGGACCCGCCGGTCCAGGAGCCTGGCGTTGTTGATCGCCGCGCGGGCGAACGTGGTCATGTAGGCCGCGCCGCCCTCGCGGCAGCGCGCGGCCTCCTCCGGCGTGAGCCGGAGGAGGACCTCGTAGTGCGCGGCCGACACGTTCCAGACGGAGAGCAAGAAGAGCTGGCTGTCCGCCTCGAAGTAGGCGGACATCCAATCGAGAGAGGTGTAGACCTCGCGCGCCGGCTTCCCTTCGATGTGCATCCGGCACACCTACCTCGCGCGCCGGGTCGCGCGGTGGGTGTGCCGTGATGGGAGGCCCGCGCCCCTCCTCGAGCCGGCGACGGGCGTCGGGCCCGACGATGGCGGGGGGGCCTCGTGCGGGTGCTGGGGGCGCTTGGAGGTGGTCCAGGGCGCGAGCTGTCGCATTTTCGGGGGCATGGTCTGTGCTCAGTCGCATTCTCACCGGCATGGGGAGGTACCATGTGGTCCAAAATGCGAAACAAACGCGTGCGGCGTTGCGATGCAACGTTCGGGCAGCGCGCCGGCGGGGGGGGCCGCACGCCGCCGGAAACGTCGCGCGGACGCCGGCGGCGGGAGGTTCGCCGCGAGGCGTGACGCGCGCAGCGAACACCATCGCGCGCTCCGCGGGCGGCCGGGAGCCCACCCCCGCCCTACCCGATGCGCGCCCGCAGCCACGCGCCGATGTCAGCGATCTGCTGGGGGCAAACCTCGTGTCCCATGGTGTACGTCTTCCGGAGCACGTCGCGACCGGGGCGCGCGAAGGCGTCGTAGGCGGCGCGGCCCGCGAAGTCGGGTACGACATCGTCGTGGCGGCCGTGCTGGAAGAGCAGCGGCGTGTCGGCGTTGGCGGGGCTGCCCTCGGCGAGCGCGTCGGGCGCGAGGAGGTACGCCGAGAGCACCATCGCGCCGGCGAGGCGCGACGCGTGGCGGTGGGCGACGTACAGGGCGAGCGCGCCACCCTGGCTGAACCCGGCGAGCACGGTTCGTTCGGGCGGCACGCCGCGCGCGACCTCGCGCGCCAACAGCGCTTCGATGGCGACGGCGGAGGCGCGGATCTGCGCGATGTCCTCGCGGTCGCGGGCGTGGAAATCCAGGTTTCGGATGTCGTACCACGACGGCATGACGTACCCGCCGTTGATGGTGACCGGCCGCGCGGGGGCGTGGGGAAACACGAACCGCACGTGGGGGAGCCGAAGGTGGGGGACGATGGGCGGGAAGTCGTCGCCGGACGCGCCGAGGCCGTGCAGCCAGACGACGCTCGCGGTGACGGGGACGCGGGGCTCGACTTCGACACAGGGGAGCAGGGTCATCGGGGGGCCTCGCCGCGCCTCGTAGCTGGCTCGCGACGCCCCTGCACCTTCGAGAGGCCGCCGCCCGCCCCTGGCCCGAACCTTGCTAATGGGCCTGGCATGTACTTTCTCCTCGCCCTCCTCGCCGGCTGCGAAGCCGTTCCCCTCCCCGAGGCGTGCGCCGATCTCGCGCCTCCTCCGCTGGTTGCCTGCTTCGGCGGGGACTCCCTCGCGTGGCCCGGCTACGGCACGTTGGATGTCGCGGTCCAGGGCGCCGTCGTCGCGGTTGCCGCCGGGGCGCGGCCCGAGGCGTGCCTCGTGGACGTGGGGAACGACACGTTCGTCTCGGGTGTGGTGTTGGACATCGAAGGAGACGACGGCGCGCGGTACACCGTGGGGCTCACGGTCCCCGATTTGGATGGCACGTTGTTTGCCGCGGGCGACCGGATCGCGGTGAGCGGCAGGTACACGTTCGGCGAGTTCGGGCCCGACACCGGGGCGGTTCAGCTCGCGCGCGACACGGGCGCCGTGGTCTTCGCGCTCGCCGAGGCGGGCCGCATCGAGGACCTCCCGAGCGCGGCGTTCGCCCTCGCCGAGGGCGCCAAGCGCTGCACAGAAGACGATGGATGCGGCGTCTACTCCAAGTACGACCTCGACTTCACGCACGATGGAGAGACGCTCGCGATTCCGTACGGCACGTCGGCCGCGCTCGGCGGGGTGCGGTTCGTACACGGCGGCTACGAGCGGCAGGCCGACAATCAGGGCGCGGTGTGTCCGGATTGGTACGTCGCGCAGGTGAACGTGGCAATGGTGGACGAGGGCGCGTGAGCACCCATCGCGGCCGGGCGGCGCGGTGAGGGTCCAGCGGTGGGGCCGGGCGCCGTTCGCGGGCGCTCCCGCCGCGGGGGCCGTTGTCCAACGAGCCGTGCGCGCCGGGCGCATGCCGCGCGGTGCCACGCAGCGGCGTGATCTTCGCCACCGCGGCCTGATACGTCTCGCGGGACTGGCTCGCGAGCGCCGGCGGTAGGGTCCGTCCGGAAACAAGGGCCCGCCGCAGAATAAACGGGTGCACCGAGGGCGACCCTGGGCCGCGGCCGCAAGGAGCGAGGAGGGAGCATGCCCGTAGGCATGTGACCGACGAGCGACGCCGCGGACGGGAGTCCAGGGGCGGCCGAATGCAAATGTTGTTTCCGGACGGGCCCGTAGCTCGAGCGGGCGGACCTCGAACGTGACGCCACCTCCGAACGTACGGTCGACCTGGAGTTCGTACCTGACGAACCGCTCTCGGTTCTCGAGTGTCGTGCGCACCTCGCACACGACGAACGCGGGCGCGGTGGACGCGCCGCCGGAGGAGTACGGGACCGTCCAAGGTCGGCCGATGACGGCGCATCCCCCGACCTCGGACGCCAGGACCGTCCAAGGTCGGCCGATGAGGGTGCATCCCCCGAGCTTGGACGCCAGGACCGTCCAAGATCGACCGATGACGGCGCATCCCCCGAGCTTGGACGCCGCCCCGGGACCAACGCGCGACGGTGCCCCTGCCCCAGCATCCCCGCGCCCCGCCCTGGCTCGCCCACGCCCCACCGCCACCGGGAGGTGGAACCGAAGCGGTCGGCGGCGTGGTTCTCCCTGCCCGACGCGAGCACCGAGGCGCTCGTGGTGGTGGTCGCGCGCGGCCGCGAAGCCCCGCCCGACGCCGCCCTCACCGAGGGTGGGCGACCTCCTTTCGCATGGGATGTCCGCCTCTGGGTCGCACCGGCTTGGGTGAAGTTGAGCGTGCCCGAGGAGGCTCCGGGCGACCCGTTCGATGCAGCGCAAGGCCCGACGGACTCACGCGTGGGCGTGGTCCAAGCCGCACGCCCCGTCGCCACACCGCTTCACCTCGTCCGGCGGCGCGGCGCGGCGCACCGCCTGGGCGATCTCGGCGTCTCCCTTGAGGCCGAGCAGGAAGGAGAGGCCGTGGCGGCTCGTCGAGAGCAGCTCGAACAGGCTCCGCGCCATCGGCTTGAGCTCGGGGGTGGCGAAGCGCGCCGCCCACGGCCGCCAGGCGCGCAGGGCCCAGATGGTCATGAGCCACGCATTGTCGCCGATGTAGATGCCGCCGCGGTCGTCGATGACCACGAGCTCGGCGGCCGGGAGCTTCTGGAGGCCGGGAAAGAGCCCGACCGCGAACGCCTGGGAGTGTGGCACCGTCTCGATCGTGACCGCCTGCGGCTGCCGGCGGAGCCACGCCGCGCACTGCGAGCAGAAGCCGCAGTTGTCGTCGTAGAGCACGTACAGGACGCTGATCACGCGGCACCCACGCGCTGGGGGAGGTACGCGTTGGGGAGCACGGGGGGCGGGGCGGCCTGGGCGAGGCCTCGGCGCCGCATGCGGCTTAGGACGAAGAGGTTGAAGAAGTGCATCGCGCCGAGTACGAGCATGGCGTGGCCGAGGTTCTGGCTGCCGTAGCGGATGACCTCGGGGATCGTGACGATGGGCCCGCTGGCCTCGATCGACTTGGTGATGAGGCCGATGTTCACGAGGTAGAAGCCGACGGCGAGCAGGCGGTTCACGGCGTCGGCCAGGGAGTCGTTGCCCGCGAAGGCGTCGAGCAGGAAGATGCGGCCGTGCTTCACCAGCGTGCGGCCGACCCAGAGGGTCAGGGGGACGGCGGTCCCGAGGTAGGCGGCGTAGGCGTAGGTGGTGTAGTCGACGAGGATCGGGTCCATGGTGTGTGCTCCGGTGAGGGGCTGGATTGCCCTGCACCTGCCCCATCCGGAACGCGCGGCGGCGGTTGCGCCACGGCTCGATCTTTCTCGGAATTCCCGTCCCGAGCGCGCTCAGGGGCGCCAATTCTGTAGGTAGGACGCCAGCGTCACGATGGGAGGCACCAGCGCGAGCGCCATCCACGCGGTGAGCGGCCACGCCTGGGGGATGGTGAGCCCGCGCCGGGCGCGCTCGAGCTGCCCCATCCAGAACACGGCGAGGCAGGCGGTCTCGAGCAACCCACCGAGCACCGGCCCGAACGGCCCGAGGAGCAACACATCGGACGCCAACCCCCACCGCAGCGCCGCCCAGCCCACTGTGCCGAGCACCAGCCCCGCCAGGAGCCGCACCTGCGGGACCCGCCCGCCCCGCACAAGCAGCCCCGACCGCCGCCAGTGCCCGAGGAGCAGGGCCCACACCACCGCCCCGAGCGCCAGCCCGCCGACGGCCCCGAGCACCGCACCCACCTCGAACCGCGCGTACGACACGAGGCGGCCGTCCGCGAGCGCCTCGAGCCGCTGCATCACCAAGGGCTGCCGCTCGCTGACGACCTTGGGCGTGACACACTCCAACGCGGCGAGGAACATCAGCGCGCTCGCGACGGTCAACACCGCCGCGCCCGCCCGTTGCAGGGTCAGCTCCTCCGGCGGCAGCTCGCCCGAGACCTCGGCGGCCTCGATCGCGCGCAGCTCGGCGGCGAAGGTGGCCATGTCGGGGATCCGGGCCTCCCAGGGCGCCATCGCGCGGCGGATGAGGGCGGCGTGCGGCGTGGGGGCGAGCGCGCCCACGGGGACCTGCCCGGTGAGGAGCTGGTGGAGGAGGGCGCCGAGGGCGTACACATCGGCGCGGGCGTCGGGCGGCCGGCCGTCGAGCACCTCGGGCGCGACGTAGGCCGGCGTGCCCATCACCATCCCGGCCCGCGTGAGCGTCCCCGCGGCCTCCCCCTCGCCCCAGGCGATCCCGAAGTCGACCAGCACGGCCCGCGCCCCTACGATCACGTTGGCGGGCTTCACATCGCGGTGGACCACCCCCGCCGCGTGGCAGGCGCCGAGGGCCTCGGCGAGCTCGCGCGCCACCGTCACGGCGCGCGCCGCCGGCATCGGGCACAGCTCGTTGAGCGGGCGCCCCTCGGCCAGCGCCATCGCGATGTAGGGGCTGCCCTCCATCTCGCCGACCTCGAAGACCTCGACCACGCCCGGGTGCCGCACGCGGGCCAACAAACGGGCCTCTTTCTCGAAGCGCGCCTTGAACCCGGGCCGCGCCGCGAGCTCCTCCGAGAGGAACTTCAGCGCCACCTCGCGCCCGAGCACCCGGTGCCGCGCCCGCCACACCTCGCCCATGCCGCCCTGCCCGATGCGGGCCAGCAGCTCGAAGGGCTCGTCGGCCCCCGCGAAGCACCCCGCGCACACCCCCGCCACCAGCGGCGCGGCGCAGCGCGCGCAGACCGTGCTCACGACGGTGCCAACGCCACGAAGAGCGCCTGGAGCTCGGCCTCGACCTGCTCCTCGCCCACCGTCTCGCGCACCTCCCGCGTGAGCAGCTCCCGAAAACGCCCCCGCGCCCGGTGCAGGAACGACTTGAGCTGCGGCACCGACATCCCGGCCTCCGCGGCCAACTCTCGGTAGGCGGGCAACGTGCCCCCGAACGCGCGCTCCACCAGCGCAAAGTCGCCGCCGCGTGTCCCGTCCGCGTACTCCGCGCGGAGGGCCGCCATCGCCCGCGCCATGACCCCCTCGGCCCACGCGCGGTCGAAGGCGCGCTCCGCATCCGGCGCCACCGCGCTCGCCGCCTCGGCCTCGAGCAGCCCCTGCGTGTCCATCGCCACGCGACGAACGGCCCCGCCCCGCTTCAGCGCCCGCCCGCTCTCCAACCATCGCAAGTGATGGTTCGTTGCGCACGCCCGGAGCCACGTTCGGAAACGCCCCCGACTCGCGTCGACCCGGGCCAGGCTCTCGCCGTCCATCAGCTCGACGAACAGCTCCTGAGCGAGCTCCTCGGCGTCCTCCGGGGCCAGGCCGCGGGCCCGATACAAGCGCCACACCGGCGCCCAGTATTGGCCCAACAGCTCGTGCAGCGCGACCCGCGCGTCAGGGCCACGGGCGCGGGAGACGAGCGTCCATCGAGTGTCGGGGAACACGGGCGGCTCGTAGCCTGAAACCGGGCGGGGGGCCGCCAGCGGCGCTCAGCCAACGCCCGTCCCGGCTCGCGACGGCCCTCGGCCTCCGGGAGGCCGGCGCCCCCCGCCCTCGCACGCCCACCGGCCCAGAGAGCCCTTCCCCCGGGGTCGCCCTCGGTGCGGAGCGTTGGTTCCGGACGTGCCCTACAGCTCTCCCTCGAGGCCCACCTGCACGGTGCGGAAGCCGCCGGGCTGGATGCCCGCGGGAGCGCGACTGACGATGAACGGCTGATCGAGCAGGTTCTTCGCGACGACATAGGCCCGCAGGCTCCGCTCCCGCTTGTCCCGGAGGGTCCACGACAGGTTCGCGCCGAGGCTGTTCCAGCCGGGGAGGCGGCCGTTGGTGCCGTCCGCGGTGGCGGCGACGGTGTTGGCAGCGTCGGCGTACTGGCTCGACACGGCGTCGAACCCGAGCCCGGCGCCGAAGCCGACGGGGGTGCGGAGCGTGGCTTCGGCGTGGACGAGGTGCGCGGGGGCGTACGGGAGCGTGTTGCCGGCGAGCTCGCCGGCGGTGAACCGGGCGTCGGTGAAGGTCCAGGCGGCCTGGAGCTTCACGGATGTGTCGGAGCCGAGCAGCGCGCCGATGTCCACCCACGGGGCCAGCTCCACGCCGAGGTGCCGGGTGGGGTTGCCGTTGACCACGGCGTCGGCGCTCGCGACGCCCGCCTCCGAGGGCGCGCTCACCTGGTTCTCGAAGAGCAGGTAGAACGTGGTGAGATCGACCCCGGCGCCGCGGCTGTGCCGGACGTGCGCCCCGATCTCCGCGTTCCAGGACGACTCGGCCTGGAGCTCGAGGACCGTGCCTTCGTCGGTGATTGCGTCGGCCGTCTGCGGTGGCGACCAGCCGCGGTGAAGCCCGGTGTACACGAACAGGCCGGGGGTGGCGCGGACGCCGAGCCCGACGCCGGGGAGCAGGCCGCCGTGCCACGCGTTGGCCTCCATCGCGGGGTCGCCGTAGCCGGCCTCCGTCTCGGCCCACCGCACGGCGCGCGTGCTCCAGAAGGACTCGGTGCGCACTCCGGCGTCGAGGCGAACGCGATCGGCGAACCAGAGATCCGCGAGGACCCAGGCGGCAACGGCTTCCCCGGAGCGGAGCTGGTCGGAGGTCAACACGCCCACCTCGGCGTCCGCGCGCTGCCCGGCGTACTGGCGCTCGAGCTCGGCCTCGTGATGGAGCCGCGCCCCCGCGCGCACGGTTGCCTGCACACCCCCCGTGCCGCCGTCCCACACGAGCTCGTCCTGCACGCCGGCCACGTCGTAGCGGCGGTCGCGGATGGTGTTGGCGTCGAGGAAGTAGAGGGTGCCGCCTTCGTCGTCGGGGGCGGCGCCGGGCGCCCCGGGGACCACGCGCTCGTAGGCTTCGCCCGCGTCGCTGCGGTCGTAGGACTGCCGCCCCCACGCGCGCCCGATGGTGTAGGCGTAGGCGCTGGTGCGTTGGACGAGCCGCGGCCCGAGCCGCACCCGGTAGCTCGCCGAGAGGGCGTACCTGTCCATGTCGTAGTGGTCGTTGATCGCGTGGCTGCCGGTGGGGTCGGACGCGAATTGGGGCGTGGTGAGGCCGAGGTAGCTGGGCCGGGAGGTCTCGAGCCACGCGCCCGCCTTGACCCAGAGCCGACCGGCTCCGACGTTGGCGTCCAGGCGGCCGGCGAGGTCGGTGCCGACGAGGGCAACCCCGCGCGGGCCGTCGTACCGCTTGTGAAAGGCGTCGAGCCGCCAGCCGATGTCGGGCGTGCCCGCCCCAACGGCGGCGCGTCCGTACCAGAGCCCGAGCGTGCCGGCCCGCGCCTCCGCCTCGGCGACGGGCCCGTCCGTCGGCGCGGACCGCCCCACCACGTTCACGACCCCGGCGAGCGTTTGTGGCCCGAAGCGGATGCTGCCGCTGCCCCGCAGGATCTCGACCGCCGCCGCGCGCTCCACGGCGGGCGAATAGTACAACTCCGGGTGGCCGTACGGGCCCGGAGAGACCGGCAGGCCGTCCTCGAGCACGAGCACCTTGCTGGATCGGGCCGGCGGCAGGCCGCGCATGCCGATGTTGGCCCGGAGGCCGGCGCCGTCTTCGTCGAGCACGTGTACGCCGGGCGCCTCGCGGAGCACATCGCCCAGCGAGATGGGCGCGTCGGCGGTGAAGTCGTCTTCGTCCAGGACGGTGATGGAGCCGGCGTAGCGGCTGGCGCGGTCGTTGATGACCTCGACGGTCAGCTCTTCTTCGGGCTCGGCCGCGTGAGCGGAGAGGAGGAGGAACAACATCGCGCTGGTCATCGCGCGTCGCCGGAGACCGTGCGCCAGCCGAGGGAGCGCCGCCCGTCGCCGAGGCGACCCGCCGCGTCGAAGCGCCCGCCCGACGCCGCCCCCTCCAACCCCGCGCACGCGGACACGTTCGGGAGGAGGGTCATCGGGAAGCCGGTGAGGGCGAGGGCGGCCACGTCGGCGAGGACCACGCGGGCGACAAAGGGGCCGCGGAGCGCCCCCGCCAGGGCGCGCCGCGGCGCCCCGAGCGCCGGGCGTGCGAGCCCGACGGCGGCGAGCCAGTCTCGGGCGCGGCGCGCCACCCCGCCGGGTAGGTGCCGAGCGGCCCGCCGCCTTCGACCACGAGCTGGCCGTCCGAGCGTCTCGTTCATCGCGACGACCTGGGGCCGTTCGCGGCGCGCCCGCGCACGCCACCAGGCCGACGCCGCCTCCCGAGCGCGAGCGCCCCGGCCACGAGCGCCGCGCCGCCGACGGCCCCGCCGCCGTTCGTCCCACAGCCGCAGCCCGCGTCCTTGGCGGGGGTGGAAGCCGTGTCTTCGGGCGCCGAATCGCCGGAGTCTTCGTCGGGCTCGGTGTCGGGCGCGGTGTCCGCCGGGGGCGCGGAGTCCGCGGCGGTGTCGGGCTCGCCGCCCGAGTCGTCGCCGCCGGTGTCACCCCCGTCCGCGCCGTCACAATCCTGATCCACGCCGTCGCCGTCTATCTCGGTGGCGTCCGGATTCACGGTGCTGTCGGCGTCGTCGCAGTCCACCCCCACCGGCGAGCCGTCGAAGTCGGCGTCGTCGTCGTCATGGCCGTCGCAGTCGGCGTCGATACCGTCGTACCAGGCCTCGTCCGCGCCCGGGTGAATGGCGGCGTCGGTGTCGTCACAGTCGGTGGCGTCGGACGCGTAACCCGCGATTTCGTCGGAGCTGTACCGCGAGATGCCGTCGGGGTCGCCGAACCCGTCGCCGTCGGCATCGGGGAAGATCTCTCGCGTACGCCCGGATTCGCAGATGTAGCGAATCACGTCGGTGCACGGCTCGTCGTTCCACCCCTGCGCCGGGTGAAAGCGGTTGAACAGCGCGCAATCCTCGGTGCCACCGCCCAGGCCGTCGTTTGGTTCGCCGGGGTACCAGTTGGTGTAGAGGTGCGTGGAACCATCCTCCCACGCCCAGTCGCCCTCCGTGGGGATGTCGTTGTACCCCAACCACCACTTGGCCGTGGAGATGGCGTCGGCTTCCGTGTCCACCCAGAGATCTTCGGCGTCCGTGGCGAGGGTCACGAGGTGGTACTCGCCGAGCGCGTAGCAGCTCGCGCGGGCGTCTTCCCAGTTGGCCATCGTGGTCACGAACAGGTAGCCGTGGCCGTCTCGTTGTGACATCGGGTAGCCGCACACGGCTTCGCTGTCGACGTCGCCGTCACAGTCCTCGTCCACCCCGTCGCACACCTCGGCGGCATCCGGGTTGACGCGCGCCGAATCGTCGTCACAGTCCGCTTCGTTGGCGACGTACCCGGCGGGCGGCGCCGTCTCCGGCGCGACGGTGTAGGCGTAGGGCGTGCCCCACCCGTCGCCGTCGGCGTCGAGCCACCAGGTGGTGTCGGCGGCGGCGGCCGCAGGGAGGAGGAACGGGAGGAGCCACATGCACGAACGATACACCGGATGCGGCGTCGGCGACGCGTGAACCGGCGACGCGTGAACCGGCGGCGCGCTCGAAGAATGCGGTCTGCCAACGCCCGTCCCGGCTCGCGGCGCCCCCGGCCCACCGGGAGGTCCGCGCCCGCCCTCGGCCTACCCAGCGGCGCGGCGCGCCCGCACCGCGCCCTCCACCTCGGCAAGCACGTCGGACAGAAGCTCTCCGAGGTTTACGAGCGCATGCGCGTTCCGATGCCGAGGGGAGCGGAGCAGCGTGACTTCCGCCGAGACGAGCGTGAGGCCGGGGAGCACCGGCGCGAGGCGGCCGTTCGCGAGGTAGGGCGCCGCGCACGTGCTCGGGAGCACCACGGGGAGACAGGCGGCAACGGCGAGATCGGCGGCCTCGGAGAACGTCGCGACGCGGGCGCGCCCGGTGCACCGGAGGCGCGCGGGGGCGCCGTCGCGGGAAACGCGATGCTGGGGCTCGATTGGGCGCGCCGGGCGCCGCACGTCGGCTTCTACGGGCTCAACCCGGGGCTCGTGAAGACGGCCATTGGGGTCTCGGGCGCCGGCCTCCCGTCGCGAGGGGGCCGTCGCGAGCCGGGACGGGGGGCGGCGTTCCGGATAGAGCACAAGGATGAACCTTGCTCTTTCAAAAACCCCCGGCTTTCTCGCCTCCCCCACTCGCTTCGTGTTCTTCACCGGCAAGGGCGGGGTGGGAAAGACCTCGCTCTCCGCGGCCGCCGCCATCGCCCTCGCGGACGCCGGCCGGCGGGTGCTTCTCGTGAGCACGGACGCCGCGAGCAACCTCGACGAGATGCTCGGCGTCCCCCTCTCCAACGCCCCTGTCCCCGTGCCCGGCGCGCCCGGGCTCTCCGTCTCCACCATCGACCCGGACGCCGCCGCCGAGGCGTACCGCCAACGTGTGCTCGGGCAGCTCGACGGCGCAACGGACGAAGAGCGAGCGAAGGTGCGCGAGGAGCTCTCGGGCGCGTGCACCACGGAGATCGCCGCCTTCGACGAGTTCGCCGCGCTCCTCGCGAACGACGGGCTCGCCGACGGCCATGCGTGGGACCACGTGGTGTTCGACACCGCGCCCACCGGCCACACGTTGCGCCTGTTGAGCCTCCCGAAGCTCTGGAGCGGCTTTCTCGCCGACAACGACCGCGGGGCGTCGTGCCTCGGGCCGCACTCCGGGCTCAAGATGCAGGAGTCGCGGTTCAACGCGGCGCTCGCGGCGTTGTCGAACGCGGCGCTCACCACCGTCGTGTTGGTGACGCGCCCGGAAGGTGCCGCCATTCGGGAAGCCACGCGCACGTCGGGCGAGCTGCGCGCCCTCGGCCTCACCAACCAACGGCTCGCCATCAACGGTGTGTTTCACGCGGCCGTCGGCCTCGACGACCCTGCGGCCACCCGGTTGGACCGGCTCGGCCGCGACGCCATCGTCGCGATTCCGGATGTGCTGGCGGCCCTCCCGCGGGACGAGGTGCCGCTCCGATCCTTCGACACCGTGGGCCTCCCCGCGCTGCGCGCGCTCCTCGGCGACGGCGCCGAGCCCCCCTCCCAAACGAACGCCCCGCCCGTCGCCCTGCACGCTGAAACACTGGATCAGCTCGTCGACGCGCTCGCCGAGGGGGGCCGCGGGCTCATCATGGTGATGGGCAAAGGGGGCGTCGGCAAGACGACAATCGCCGCCGCGCTCGCCGTGGGGCTCGTCCAGCGCGGCCACGCCGTGCACCTCACGACGACCGACCGCGCCGCGCACGTCGCCGGCACGCTGAGCGGCACGCTCCCCGGCCTCACCGTGGGGCGCATCGACCCCAAGGTGGAGACCCAAGCCTACATCGACCGGCAGATGGCGACACGCGGCGCGCACCTCGACGACGCCGGCCGGGCGCTGCTCCTCGAAGACCTCCGGTCCCCGTGTACCGAAGAAGTGGCGGTCTTCCACGCGTTCAGCCGCGTCGTGAGCAAGTCGCGGAGCGCGTTCGTCGTGCTCGACACCGCCCCCACCGGCCACTCGCTCCTGCTCATGGACGCCACGGGCGCGTACCACCGCCAAATGACACGCCCCGGCGCCGCGTCGGGCAAGGTCACAACCCCGCTCATGCGCCTGCAAGACCCAACGCTCACCCGCGTGCTCCTCGTCACGCTCCCCGAGACCACCCCCGTGAGCCAGGCGGCGGCGCTCCAGGACGACCTGCGCCGCGCGCATATTGAGCCCTGGGCGTGGATCGTCAACAAGAGCCTCGCCGCGTCCGGTACCACGGACCCCCTCCTCCGCGTCCGGCTTGCCGGCGAACGGCGCCAGATTGCCCGCATCGCCGGTGGGTTGGCCCGGCGCACCTTCGTGCTCCCGTGGCTACCGGAGCCGCCCGTGGGCGTGGAGGCGCTCGGGGCGCTCGTCGCTCCGCGGGGCGCCGGTGCCAGCTTTGCGACGGAGACGTGAACTTTCCGCCGGTCGGCGCGCGGGCGCTCGCGCGGCCGCCGGGGGACAGTTATCGCCTATCGACGATGAACGAAACGCCGCCCGCCACCTGCTGCCCTCCCCCCTCCCCTGAGGCCGATCTTCGACAGGTGGAAGGCCCCGAAGCCGACGAGGACCTCGCCACCTTCGCCAAGGCGCTCGGCCACCCCGCGCGGGTGCAGATCATCCGGCTCCTCGTGAAGAAGACCGCCTGCGTGTGCGGCGACATCGTCGGCGAGCTCCCGCTCGCCCAGTCGACGGTCTCCCAACACCTCAAGGTGCTCAAGGAAGCCGGGCTCATCCGCGGCGAGGTGGACGGCCCGCGCGTATGTTACTGCATCGAGCCCGGGGCGTTGCGGCGGCTCAAGGCGCTCGTGGCGGGGATCTGACGTCACGTCTTCGACGCGAACCACCGGAACACGGCTGCGCTCCCCGGGCGGCCAGGAGAACACCAAATGGCGATTCGTATCGGCATCAACGGCTTCGGGCGGATGGGACGGCTGGTGCTCCGCGCGGCGTGGCAGTGGCCGGAGTTGGAATTCGTCCACGTCAACGAGACTCAGGGCGGCAGCGAGGCCGCGGCCCACCTCCTCACCTTCGACTCCGTGCACGGCCGCTGGCCGCACGATGTTCGCGCCGAGGGAGACGCCGCCTTCTCCATCGACGGCACGCGGCTGGGGTACACCGCGCACCCCAAGCCGGGCGACGTCCCCTGGAAGGAAGCCGGCGTCGACATCGTCCTGGAGTGCACGGGCAAGTTCAAGACGCCCGAGGCGCTGGCGCCCTACTTCGCGGGCGGCGTGCGGAAGGTCATCGTGGCGGCGCCGGTGAAGGACAAGGCGCTCAACGTGGTGATGGGCGTGAACGACCACCTCTACCGCCCGGAAGAGCACCACCTCCTCACGGCAGCCTCGTGCACGACGAACTGCCTCGCGCCGGTCGTGAAGGTGATTCAGGAGGGCCTCGGCATTCGCCACGGCGTCATCACCACCATCCACGACATCACCAACACCCAGGTGGTGCTCGACCAACCCCACAAGGATCTCCGCCGCGCCCGCGCCAGCAGCCTCTCGCTGATCCCGACGTCCACCGGCTCGGCGACGGCCATCACGATGATCTACCCGGAGCTCGCGGGCAAGCTCAACGGCCTCGCCGTTCGCGTCCCCCTGCTCAACGCCTCGCTCACCGACTGCGTCTTCGAGGTCGCGCGGCCCACCACCGTGGAAGAGGTCAACGGCCTCCTCGAAGCAGCGGCCAGCGGCCCCCTCGCCGGCATCCTCGGCTTCGAGACGCGCCCGCTCGTCTCCGTCGACTTCAAGGGCGACCCCCGCTCGTCCATCATCGACGCCCAGTCCACCCTGGTGATCGACGGCACCTGCGTGAAGATCCTCGCCTGGTACGACAACGAGATCGGGTACGTCCACCGCATGGCCGAGCTCGCCCGCAAGGTCGGCGCGTCGCTCCCGTGAGCGGAATCCGGAGCTACGCGCTGGTGACCGCCGCGTATTGGGCGTTCACGCTCTCGGACGGCGCGTTGCGCCTCCTCGTGCTCCTGCACTTCCACGCGCTCGGCTACACGCCGGTCGAGCTCGCCTTCCTCTTCGTCCTCTACGAGTTCTTCGGCGTCGTCACCAACCTCCTCGGCGGCTGGATCGCCGCAACGACGGGCCTGCGGTCCACGCTCCTCGGCGGCCTCGCCCTCCAGGTGGTCGCCCTGGGCGCGCTCTCGCTGTTGGACCCCACTTGGGGCCGCGCGGTCTCCGTCGCCTACGTGACGGGGGTTCAGGCCCTCTCGGGCATCGCGAAGGACCTCACCAAGATGAGCTCCAAGAGCGCCATCAAGGCGCTCGTCCCGCAGGACGACTCCGCGTTGTTCCGCTGGGTCGCGCTGCTCACCGGGTCGAAGAACGCGCTCAAAGGAGCCGGCTTCTTCCTCGGCGGCCTGCTGCTCTCCTTGTTCGGCTTCCGCTATTCCCTGTGGGGCATGGCGGCGGGGTTGGTGTTCATCCTCCTCGGCGCCCTCGTCCAGCTCCCCGTCGCGATGGGCAAGGCCAAGGGGAAGGCCGCGTTCAGCACGCTCCTGTCGAAGAGTCGGGAGATCAACCTGCTCTCCGCGGCGCGCTTCTTCCTGTTCGGCGCGCGGGACATCTGGTTCGTCGTCGGCGTCCCGGTGTTCTTGTCGTCGCAAATGGGGTGGACGTTCACCGAGGTGGGCTCCTCCCTCGCGCTCTGGGTGATCGGGTACGGCTTCATCCAGTCCTGCGCGCCGGCGCTCCTCGGTCGTTTCACGGGCGGGCGGGCGCCGCGCGGAGGGGCGGCCCAGGTGCTCGCCTTCGGCCTCGCCGCGGTGATGGCGCTGATCCCGCTCGCGCTGCTCTTCACGCCTCTCCCGCCGGCCGCCGTAGTTCTCGGGGGGCTCGCGGCGTTCGGCGTCGTCTTCGCGCTCAACTCGTCGGTGCACTCCTACCTCATCCTCGCCTACTCCGACGGCGACAAGGTAGCGTTGAACGTTGGCTTCTACTACATGGCCAACGCGAGCGGCCGGCTAATCGGCACGCTCTTGTCCGGCGTGATGTACCAGATGGCCGGCTTGCCCGGGTGCCTTTGGACTTCCATGGCGTTCGCCCTGGCCTCCGCGGTGATCGCCCTGTGGCTGCCGCGGGGCGGCAAGGAGGTCGCGCTGTCGCAGGTGAAGGTGGAGGTCGGGGGGGACTGAAGGCGTGGCTCGGCTGCGGAGGCCTGAGAACCACGGCGGCGTCGAACCCCGAGAAACGAGGAAGGCCCGTAGAGTCTTGCGATTCTAACGGGCCTTCACTTCAGTGGTCGGGGTGACTGGATTCGAACCAGCGACCACCTGAACCCCATTCAGGTGCGCTACCAGGCTGCGCTACACCCCGGACCCGCCCCTTCTATCCGACAGAGGGGTGGTGTCAAGACCGGGGGGTCAATTCTCGCCGAGCTCGGTGATCAGCGCGGCGAGGCCGGAGCGGAGCTCGCGCACGCGACGGAGGGCGTCGCGGAGCGCTTCCTTCTCCACGCCGAGGGCCGCGGTCTTCCCGGCCCCGCCGCCTTCGGCGCTCTCGAGCAGCACCTTGCGCGCGCCGGCGATCGTGAAGCCTTCTTCGTGCAGGAGCTGGCGCACGCGCAGGAAGCGCGCGAGGTCGCTCTTGCGGTACAGGCGCTGACCGGAGCTGGACCGGTGGGGGCGGAGCTTGAACTCCGTTTCCCAGTAGCGGAGCACGTGGGCTTCCACCCCGACGAGCTCGGCGACCTCCCCGATGCGGAAATACAGCTTGTCCGGCAGCTCGGACACGGGCTAGTCCGCCCGGCCGTCGTTGAGGGACTGGCGCAGCACTTGCGACGGCTTGAAGGTCAGCACGCGGCGCTTCGGGATCACGATTGACGCCGTGGTCTGCGGGTTGCGGCCGCGGCGCGGCGCCTTGCTGCGCACGATGAAGCTGCCGAAGCCGCTGATTTTGATGTTCTCGCCGGCCTCGAGCGTCTCCTTCATGGCGTCGAGCACGGCCTCGAGGAGGTCGCCGCTCTCGTTCCAGCCGAGGCCGGTCGCTTGGCGAACGCGCTCCACCACCTGGGCCTTCGTAACGGTCTGCGTACGGGGCTTCTTCTCGGTGGTCGGCATCGCTACTCCTCGGTCTCTGCTTCTTCCTGGTACAGGACGAACGTGATGGTGTCGGTGCGCACCTCGTCGGCGTCCCCTACCGACTCGAGCTCGAACACCCACCAGCCTTCGCCGGCGCTGTCCCGCTCGAGGTCGTATTCGTCAACGCCGCGCTCGCCGCTGTCGGTGCGGATGGCGGCGCGGTCAATCTCGGCCGCGTATTCGTCGCTCACCTGGACGAGGATGCGGTGGAGGCTCCCGACGGGGCCGGCAGAGGGGTCCACCCAGCCCACGCCGATTTCGACGGCCCCCGTGCTGCTCGTGAGCACGGTGGTGGCCGTCTCGGCGACTTCGTTGCCGTCCTCATCGGTGACGTACACGGTGTCGACGCCCACCTGGACCTCGACCGTGTCGTCGTCGCCGTTGAACTGCACGTAGGAAGTTTTGACTTCCTCCGTGCAGGCCATCAGCAGCGCGAGGGCGGCGACGTGCATCAGGTCAGGAAGCCTGACCCGCCTGCGCGGCCTTCACGACGGCGGCGAACGCCGCGGGGTCGTTGAGGGCGAGATCAGCGAGGATCTTGCGGTCGATGACGATGTTCGCGAGCTTCATCTGGTGGACGAAGCGGCTGTACGACACGCCGAGGCTGCGGAGCGACGCGTTGATACGCACGATCCAGAGGGCGCGGTACTGGCGCTTCTTTTCCTTGCGGCCGCGGAACGCGAACCGCTTCGCGCGGTCGCTGTGCTCCATCGCCTGGCGGAGGCGCTGGCGGCCGAGGAAGAAGCCCTTGACGCGCTTGTAGAGACGGTTCTTGCGGACGCGCGAAATTTGTGCGCGCTTGATACGTGCCATGATTACTCCTTGGTTGAATGCCGGTTCCCAGGGTCACCGCGCCGAGGGGCGAAGCGAGACGGTAGCGGCCGAGGGTCGAGAGGCGGAGAGGCTACTTGTACGGGATGAGGCGGCGGACGTTGGCGTGGTCAACGTCGCTGATGTACCCGACCTTGCCGAGCTGGCGCTTGGAGTCCTTCGACTTGTGCTCGAGGCAGTGCCGAAGGCCGCGCTTCTTGTACTTGATCTTGCCGGTACCGGTGACGGAGAAACGCTTCGCCGCCGAACGGTTGGTCTTCATCTTGGGCATGGTCTGAACTCCGAGAGCTAGGTTTTCTTCTTGCCGGGCGCCAGCATCATGACCATCTGGCGACCATCCATACGGGGGGGCTGCTCGACGACCGCGGCGTCCGCGAGCATCTCAGCCAACTTGCGGCACTGATCCTCACCGATGTCTCGGTGGGCGATCTCGCGACCGCGGAAGCGCACCGTCACCTTGACCTTGTCGCCTTCTTCGAGGAAGCGGCGTACGGCGCGCTCCTTCACGTCGAAGTCGTGGTCGTCCGTCTTGGGGCGGAGCTTGATCTCCTTGATCTCGACGATGACCTGGTTCTTGCGCGTCTGGGCGTCCCGCTTCTTCTTCTCGTACTTGAGCTTTCCGAAGTCGGTGATGCGGCAGACCGGCGGCCGGGCCATGGGAGCGACCTCGACGAGGTCGAGCCCGCGCTCCCGCGCGAGCGCGAGGGCGTCTTCGGTGAGGAACTCACCGAGCTTCTGGCCTTCCTCGTCGACAACAAGCACGCGCGGAACGCGGATGCGTTCGTTGACGCGGGGCTCGTTCCGTTCGGGGACCAAGTTCGGATCGCGACGAGGGGGACTCCGCAAAAATTCTCCGGTTCCGGGGGGACGAGCGGCAGCGGGCCGAGCCCTTGCCGCGGAGCGAGCGATGGTAATTGCGAAAGGCGGCCACGTCAACGAGGACGAGGCCGCCTTCCGGGGGGATGGTAGGCACAGGCGGGCTTGAACCGCCGACCCCCGCCGTGTCAGAGCGGTGCTCTACCACTGAGCTATGTGCCTGCGAACGCATCCCTATTAACCGGACCCCGAGAAGCGTCAAGGAGCGCAGCGATGATCCGTGGCGCGATCGTAACCGCGGCCTCGACGGGCGCGGGCGCGGGCGCGCGAAGCACCCGTTCGAGGCTCGTCACTCCCCCGTCGACGATGCCGCACGGGGTGACGAGCCCGAACCCGCGGAGGTCGTTCGTGAGGTTGAGCGCGAGGCCGTGCATCGTGCGGCCCGCCCGAAAGTGTAGCCCAATGGCGCAGATCTTCTCGTTTCCCACCCACACGCCCGGGTACCCGTCGCGGAGCCCGGCCTGCACCCCGTGATCCCCCAGCCAGCCGATCACCGCGCCCTCGATCGCGGCGACGGTGCGCCACACGCCAACCGGGCGCGCGTCGATGAGCACGTAGGCCACGAGCTGGCCGGGTTCGTGGCACGTGGCGAGCCCGCCGCGCTCCGAGGCGTGGAGGGCGAAGCCCGCGGCCGCGATGCCCGCGGGGTCGAGGTCGGCCACGGCGCGGCGCCCCGTGGTGATCACCGGCGGGTGTTCGAGGCACCACACCTCTTCGGCCGCGCGGCCGTCGACGAGCGCGTCGCGGTGCGCCCGCTGGGCGGCGAGCGCATCTTCGTACGGGACCCGGCCCAGCCAGCGCCAATTCACCCGAGGAAGACCCGGCTGGCGCGGTAGCGGTCGAGGATGTGGCTGCCGACCACGGCGATCGCCGCCGTGACCGGGAGCGCGACCACGAGCCCCCAGATTCCGAGCAGGTTTCCCGCAACGATGAGCGCGATCATCACCACCATCGGGTGGAGCCCCACGCGGTCGCCCACGAGCATCGGGGTGAGGAACGTGTTCTCGAGGAACTGGGCCAACAAGAACGTGCCGACCACCACGAGCACGTGCCAGTCGAAGCCGAACTGGAAGAGCGCGAGCCCCACCGCCAGCGTGCCCGCGACCAGCGGCCCCACGTACGGCAACAAGAACAGCGCGCCCGCGAGCACGCCGAGGGTGACCGCGAGATCGAGGCCGGCCACGAGCAGGCCGATGGTGTAGAACACCGCGAGCAACGCGGCGACCGTGAGCTGCCCCTTCACGAAGGAGCCGATGCGGCCGTCGATCTCCGTCGCGAGCGAGCGCACGATTGGCCGGTGGCGCGGCGGCACCAGCTCGTCGACCCAGCGCACCAGCAGCGGCCAGTCGCGCAACAGGTAGAACGTGAACACCGGCAGGAGCGTGACGGTGAGCGCCGAGAGCAGCACGTCCATGCCGCCGTTCGCCACGCCGGTCGCCCACTCCTGGAGCGACTTCCGGGCGTCGGGGGAGAGCTTCTGCAGGTAGCCCGGGATTTCCCGGGCGAGCGCGCGCAGATCGGTGGGGACGACGACGCCGAACCGCGTCTCCACTTCCCGCAGGAGCGGCTCGATGCGCCCTTCCATGCCCGAGAGGTACGGAGTCACCTGGCCGCCCACCTGCGCGACCTTCGACGCGAGGCTCGGCACGACGACGCCCAACGCGAGGAGCAACGCCACGAACGTGCCTGCGCCGATCGCGGCGATGGCGCCTTCGCGGGAGAAGCCGCGCGCCTGGAGGCGGGAGACGACGGGGTCGGCGAGGTAGGCGATCACCGCCGAAGCGACGAGCACCGACACGAGCGAGCCCGTCAACCACACGAGCACGGCGAACACGACGGCGAACGCGACGCCCCACCGGAAGCGGCTCACGAAGCCGGGCGGCGGAGGCGGGGCCGCCCGACGCCCGGGGAGCGAGGCCGTGCCCGCCGAGCTGTGGGCCGCGCGGCGCATCACGGCCCCACCACCACGACCACGTTGCCTTGAAGAAGGAACGGCGCTTCCGCCGCGGCCTCGCGGAGCCGCGCGGCGTCGCCTTCCGCGAGCACGAGATCGGCCTCGTCGGAGACCGACACCGCGCGCACGAAGAGCGGCTGCGCGCCCGCCCGCCGCGCCGCCGCGAGATCTGCGGGGTCGGTGACGAACACGGCGGGCGCGCGTTGCGACGCGGCGAGCGCGGTGACCGAGGAGATGCCGTAGAGTTCGGCCCCCGCGGCGTCCAGCAGCCGCGGCGCCAGCGCCGGGGAGAGGGCGAGCCCGCGGGCGTCCACGATGAGCCCGGTGGTGGGCGCGGTGGGCGGCGCCGTGCGGTCCTTGCCCTGCGCGAGCTTCACGAGCGCCGGGCGAAGCCACGATTGCAGCGGGAGCGCGGCTTCCATCGCGACGCCGCCGGAGGTGTAGTAGCGCACCTCGTACACTTCCCAGAGCGCGAGGTTGTCGTCGATGC
>CAXNIN010000029.1:0-21766 GCA_964202365.1 Myxococcota bacterium
CGGGCCGCAGTCCGGGATCTACACCTGGATTCCACCGAGCGCGGGCCGGAGGCAGCGGGCGCCGCCCTCCCGAAGGCGGCGGGCGCCTCGGCGAGCCAGGGCCGTCGGGGGTCAGAACACCCGTGTCAACAGCGCGATCTCGGCCGCGACGCCGGTGTAGTAGGCGAGGGTGCGCACGTACGGGATGCCCGCCGCGTACACCGCCGCGTGGGCGGCTCGGGCGCCGAGGTAGACGAGGCTGGCGGTTGCGGTGAAGGCGTCGGCGCGCCCGGCCACGGCGAGCACCAGCACGATGATCGTGTAGTGGGGCAGGTTCTCCAGCAGGTTGCGGTGCGCGCGGCCGGCGCGGGCGGCCCACGGGGCGAGCGTCGGCCCCTCGTCGCGGTTGCCCACGCCCCACATCAAGCCCGCGGCGGGCTGCGCGGCGATGTGGCTGAACGCGCCCACGTTCTGGAGGAAGAACGCGAGCGCGCCGAGGGCGACGAGGACGAGGAGATCGGTGGTCATGCGAGGGGCGGTACCACGGAGCCGCGGGCGGCGGGAGCCGCGGGCGGCGGGAGCCGCGGGCGGCGGCAGCCGCGGGCGGCGGGAGCCGCGGCGGCGGGGGCCGCGGAGGCGAGTTCTCCTTTCGAGGGGCATAGGGGGGCACCAAGCACCCCCAGAGGAGAATGGCCGCACGCTATGCCCCCCAAAAGGAGACCAAAGCGCTCCCCGGAGGCCCCTGGTGGCCCGCCGGGGGGGCCCGGCGGCCCCGTGGAGCGGCGACGTCCAGGAATACCCGGCGTTTGCCCTTTCCACGCATCGTCGCGACGCGTATACGCTCGCTCCGGATTCTCCTTTGAAGGGGCATAGTGCGGGCCGGTTCTCCTTTTGAGGGGCATAGGGGGGCACCATGCACCTCAAAAGGAGAGGAGGTCCGGCCCGAGAGCAAGGAACGCCGCTGCGGCGCGCGCCCGGCGACCACGCCGGACCCGCACCCGCGTGGCCCCCGCCTGCCCGAGATCCGCGCCCGTTCCTCAGGGCCCGTCCGGAAACGTTGTTTCCGGACGGGCCCTCGCACCCCGCCCTCACGCGATGGGTAGGCCGAGCTACCCGAGCCGCGTCACCACGGTGCCGAGCGAGCCTCGCCCGCCCTTCGCGAGCCGCGGGCGTGCGCCCCGGCGCGTTCGGGCCACGAGCCCGTGCGGGAGCCCGGAGAGCGGGGCGGGGCGCATGCCGTCGGTGGGGTCGACGACGAGCGTGATGGCGCCGATCGAATCGAACCCCCACTTCTCGACGGTGCCAATGCGCTCGACGGTGCGCGTGGCGCCGGCCCCCACGAATGCGCCCTGCATGCGCGCGCGAAGGAGCGACCCAGCCGAGCCCGAGCCCTCCCCCGATCGCGGCACCGGCGCCGCCGAGGAGCGACGCGGCGCCGCCCTCCCTCAACGCGAGGACCCCGGCCGCGCGCCCGAGGACCATCGCCACGGCCGCGTTCACGCGCAGGACCGGCACGACGACGGGGGAGCGGGTGTCGAATGCGAACCGGTCGGGCCCGACTTCACGCACGATTGCACGCGAGAACATGCGGTGCGGGAGGGCCCGTCCGGAAACAACGTCCAGCACCGAGCCCGCCCCCGATCGCGCGAACGCGCGCGGGGCGGCCGAATGCGGACGTTGGTGGCGGACGGGCACTAACCTCGGATCCGCCGCACATGCCGCGCCGGCCCCCGCCGCGCCCCCGCTCGGATACCCTCGCGCCCCGTGCCGCTCGACCCGCCGCCGCTGCTCCCGCCGCCGCCCGCCCCGGGCGCGTGGTTCGTGTACGTGTTGTGGTCGTCGGCGCTCGACCGCAGCTACGTCGGCATCGCGGTCGACGTCGCGCGGCGCGTGCGCCAACACGGTGGCGAGCTCGTGGGCGGCGCGCGCACCACCCGCGCCGGCCGGCCCTGGCGACTCGCCGCCTGCTACGGCCCTTTTCCGGACCGGAGCGCCGCTACGAAGGCCGAGCGCGCGGTGAAGGCCAAACGCGGCGCCGCGCGGCTCGCGTGGGTGGCGCCGATCACGGGCTGAACGCTCGCCGAAAGCCCGCCGCACCGCGCGCGCGCCGCCGCCACCCGCGGCTCGCGACGCGCCACGCCCGCCGGGAGGTCCGCGCCCGAACCTTCCCGCTCGGACGGCCCGGCAGCGCGTCGCCCGGCGCACCCGACCCCGCGCGCGCCCGCTTCGCTCCGCGGCGCGACTCCCGCGAGCCCCGCGACTATCGATTCCCGTGCTTCGACCGCCACTTCACGCCATGTACGCGGGCAGACCGAGGGCGGCGAGCCGCTCCATCACCGGTGCGAGCTCCGTGCGCCCGCCCTTCGCGAGCTGGAGCCGCTCGCCGCCGCGCGTGCGGACCACGAGCCAGTGCGGCAACCCCGGCCGCACGTCCAGGCGGGCGCGGTTCACGACGTCGACCACGAGGAGCACGCTCCGTACGTCCGCGAACGTCCAGATCTGGCCCGTGTCCGTGCGCGCGAGGGTGCGGGCGGCGCCGTCCACCCCGAAGGCGCCGTGCATCCGCGCGCGGCGCTCGGCGCGCCAGCCGAACGCCACGCCGGTGTCGTCACCGCGCCTCCGTATGCGCGTCTACAGGGTCGGACACCCCACTGCTTGCCGGGCCCGGACGCTCCGACCACGCGGCGCCCCGGGACGCGGGCCCCGTGCGCGCTCGGGAGGCCGGCGGGCGCAGGTCATCGTGACGCATACGTGACAACGACCGTCGAATCGTACGCACCGCGCATGTGTTTCCCCAGCGACCCCCGGGAGGGTCGAAGAGGGAAATGCGCGGGGCGGAGCAACACCGTGGGGGGGTGGGGGGGGTGGTGCCGCTGCAACACCCCGCGCTTCTTGGTCATACCACACCTTTCCGCGACTGTCAGCCGGGCGCGATAGAGGTCACCATGTCCTTCTACGAACTGGGGCTTCTGCCGCCCCTCGCCGAGACGCTCGCCGCGGCCGGCATCACCGACCCCACCCCCGTGCAGCGCATCGCCGTGCCCGCGCTCCTCGGCGGCACGAGCGCCGTCATCGTGGCCCGCACGGGCTCGGGCAAGACGCTCGCCTACGCGCTTCCCCTGCTTCAACGCCTGCACGCCATCGAGCAGGCCGAGGGCATGGTGGCCGTCCCGGCGCGGCCCCGCGCCATCATCCTCACCGGCACCCGCGAGCTGGTCGACCAAACGGTGCGCGCCGTCAAGGGCGTGGCCCACGCGCTCAAGGCCCGCGTCCGCGCCGCGTCGGGCGGCCTCACCGACCGCGAGCAGCGCATCCAGCTCACCGCCGCGAGCGACGTGCTCGTGGCCAACCCGCCGCGCCTCCACACCCTCGTTCAGGCCGGCCGCGTCAAGCTCGACGACGTGCGCATGCTCGTGGTCGACGAGGCCGACACCCTGCTCTCGCCCGGCCAGCGCGGCGACGTCGAGCGGCTCCTCGACGCCGTGCCGCGCGCCGCGTCCGTCGCGTACATCTCGGCCACCTTGCCCGAGCCCATCCGCGCGTGGCTCCTGGCCCGCCCCGAGAAGCCCACCTTGTTGCTCTCGAAGGACGCCCACAAGGCCCCCGATGCCGTGAGCATCCAGAACGTCAAGGTCAAGCCGGTCGAGCGGATGGACGCCACGCACGACGCGCTCGTGGCCCTCCCGGAGTCCTCCCGCGGCGTTCTCTTCTGCAATCGCCGCGAAACCGCCGATTCCGTGGGCGCCACCCTGCGCGACCGCGGGCACGCCGTCGTCGTCATTCACGGCGCGCTCGAGCCCGACGAGCGCCGCCGCGCCATCAAGGCGTTCCGGTCGGGCGAAGGCCGAATCCTCGTCACGACCGAGCTCGGCGGGCGCGGCCTCCACATCGACGGCCTCGCGTTCGTCCTCAACTACGAGCTCCCCGAACGGGCCAGCGAATACCTGCACCGCATCGGCCGCGTCGGGCGCCAGGGCGCGTCGGGCAAGGTGATCAACCTCGTCACCGCCGACGATTCCGCCCTGCTCGGCGAGATCGGGCGCCTCGACGGCGGCGGCCGCCTCGACACCGGCGAGAAGCTCCGCGCCGCCCGCGACCGCAAGCCGCAGGTGGACAAGCACGCGCTCGTCGAGAAGCGTGGTCCGTCCATCGCAAAACGCGGTGGCGAGAAGCGCGGCGGCGGCGACAACCGCCCCGGCGGCCCCAGGCGCGGCCCCAAACGCGGCGCCACCACCCGCGCCGGCGGGGGCGGCTCCGGCGACACACGCGCCACCAGCCCCAAGCACAAGGGCGGCGGCGGCGGGGCCGGCGGCGAAGGGCGCGGCAAGGGCGGGCGGTCGCGGTAGGCGAACGGCGGCGGGCGTTCGTAGCGACGAGGCCGGCGGCGGCGTGCGCGTGAACCGGGGCGTTGTTCGCGGCGTGTTCGGGGCGGCCGGCTCCGCCGCCGCGGCGACGGCGTGCCCGGGCGGGGCGGCGGCGGCTCCCGGCGTGCGCCGGGGTGCTATCTTCGCGCCATGAAGGGCCTCGTCCTCGCGGGCGGCCGCGGCAGCCGGCTCCGGCCGCTCACCCACACGGGGCCCAAGCAGCTGTTGCCGGTGGCCAACCGGCCCATCCTCTTCTACGTGCTCGACACCCTCGTGGCCGCCGGCGTGCGGGACATCGTCGTGCTGCTCGCGCCCGACACCGGCGACGAGATCCGCGCCGCCGTCGACGCCGCCGCCCCCACCTGGGACGCCGTGATCACCTACGTCACGCAGCCCGCGCCGCTCGGCCTCGCGCACGCCGTCGCCACCGCGCGGCCGCTCCTGGGCGACGCGCCGTTCTGCATGTTCCTCGGCGACAACCTCATCGGTGAAGACATCGGCCCCCACGTGGCCGCGTTCCGCGACGCCCCGGGCCTCGCCGCATCCGTCCTGCTCACCGAGGTGGACGACCCCCGTCAGTTCGGCGTCGCCGAGGTGGACACCACCGGCCGCGTCGTGCGCCTCGTGGAGAAGCCCGCCGTGCCGGCGAGCAACCTCGCCCTGGTCGGCATCTACTTCTTCCGCGCTGCCGTACACGCCGCCATCACGACGCTCACGCCCTCCGCCCGCGGCGAGCTCGAGATCACCGACGCCCTCACCACGCTGCTCGCCACGGGCCACGACGTGCGCTTCGCCCGCCTCACCGCCTGGTGGCTCGACACCGGCAAGAAGGACGACCTGCTGCGCGCCAACGAGGCCGTGCTCGCGACACATCTCACCCCGTGTATCACCGGGGCCCTGGAGAAATGCACCGTATCCGGCGCCGTACGCGTGGAGGCAGGGGCCGTCGTGCGCGGGTCACACCTCGTGGGGCCGGTCGTCATCGGCGCCGGCGCGCAGGTCCTGGACAGCACCGTGGGCCCGTCCGTGAGCATCGGCCCCGGCGCCGTTGTCGAGCGCTCCGTCGTCACCCGGTCTGTGCTCTACGAACAGGCCACCGTTCACGACGCGCACCTGCGCGACGCCGTGCTCGGCCGACGCGCCGCCGTGCGCGGCCCCGGCGGGCCCCTCACCGTGCTGTTGGGGGACGACAGCCGGGTGGATTTTGGGGGGTGAACCCGATGCGCACCATGCCCACCACCTGCGCAGCCATGCGTCGACGCGCAACCCGAGCATCCGTTGGAAGTCGCGGGCGTTCGCCGTCGCCACTCCGCCCAGGGCGATTGCCACGGAGCCAAGGATGCCGTCCATGTCGCCGGGAGCCCTCCGGAAGGCGTCGGAGCCCGAACGCGATCTCGGCCGCCACCGGCGAGCAGATCACCAGGTCTCCTGGATGAAGAGCCTTCAGGCGGTCGAGTGCAGGCTCCTCCCGGCGCATGATGGCCGAAATCACGCTCGTATCGAGCACGAGCCTCATCGGGGCGGGACCTCACGGTCGCGGCGGGCAGCGAGGAGCGCCCCCTCCAGCTCCTGACTGCCGGCTCGAAGCTCCTCGAGCTCCTCCGGACGGAGCGACGACTCGAAGAAGCCTGTCGGCCAATCACCCCGGTGCTCGGCTAGCAGATCCTCGGAGGCCTGGAGGATGACGCGGTTCCTGCTGGTGCCGCGTGCGGCGGCGACCCGGTCGAGCTGCTCCACGATCGCCGCGGGGAGGTGGACGCTCGTGCTGGCCATGGACGGCTCTTCGACGAATGGATTCTGTTCGCACCGGTTCACGGGCGCAAGGGCCGCGGGGAGTCGTGTCCGCCCCCCTCGGCCTCCCCACCCGCTCGCAGTCCACCCGCCACACCTTCGCGGGCAAGCACGCGACGGCGCGCCCCCGCCCCCCGCGGCTCGCGACCTGGCCCCCGCCACCGGGAGGCCCGCGCCCGAACTACTCGCCTTCTACCTCCGCAACCGTGAACGCGGACACCACCCTCGGCTCGGCCACGGCGCGCCAGTCCGCGGTGGCCATGCGCACGGACCGCGTGCGGGACGCGGCCGCGAAGGCGATCTCGGGGCGCGCGGCGATGTCCTCGCCGACGACGAGCGCGGCGTCGAAGAGGGGGCGGCCGAACGGGGGGACAGCGCCCGGCGGGAGGCCGGTGAGGGCGAGGAGCTCGTCTGCCGTCGCGAAGCGGTAGCGTTGGACACGCAGGGCGTGGCGGAGGAGGCGGCCGTCGATTCTTCGGTCGCTCCCGACGACGAGGACGACGAAGCCCCGCTTGTCCGCCTTCATCACGAGCGACTTTCCGCCGATGGCGAGCGGGGTGCCGCGGGCGGCGGCGGCCTCCTGGGCCGTGCCGGCGTCGGGGTGGTCGAGGACGGTGTGCGGCCGGCCCGAAGCGGCGAGGAGCGCGAGGAGGCGTGCGTCCGGCCCGCCGTTCACTCCGCGACCTCCACCCCGAAGAGCCCCGCGGCCGCGGTGAGCAAGGCCTGGTAGAAGCCGGCGCCGAAGAGGATAATCTGGAGGATCAAGGAGCCGATCGCGAACACGAGCATCGCGAAGCCGAGGCCGCGCACCCGCCGCGCCCGCACGCCGCGCTCGGCGGGGAGGGCGCCGCTCTCGACGCGGAGCACTTCTTCGTCGGCGATGTGCCAGGCGACGAGGGCGAGGACGGCGCCGGGGACGCCGGTGAAGCAGGTGACGCCGAGCACGTTGAGCGGCAAGGCGACGGCGAGGAGCCGGGCGGCGCGGTCGAGGCGGTCGCGAACGGGCGCCGGGGGGCGCTCGGCGGAGAAGACGTCGTCGACGCCGCTCACGCGGGCCTGTCGACGAGCAGCAGCGTGGAGAGGGCCTCGACGTACGATTCGGCGGCGGCGGTGAGCTCGAGGCGACCGTCGGCGAGGCGGCGGAGGACGCCGTCTTCCGCGAAGGAGCGCACGGCGTTCTCGATGTTGACGAGGTTGAGCGCTTCGGGCCGCGTGAGCTCGTCGACGGCGAGCAGGGTCTTGCCGAAGGTGAGGGCCTCGCGGGCGAGGTCCTTGGCGACGAGCGGGGTCTTCGCGTTCTTCGCGGTGCGGAGCACGAGGAGGTACGACTCGAGGAAGTTGGCCACGAGGTTCGCCATTTCGCCGACGCGGGCCTTGTCGACGACGCGCAACGCGGTGCCGTCGCGGGCGAGGGCGCCGTAGGCTTCGAGGCCGGCGACGGCGCGGGCCTCGAGGGTGTCTTCGTCGGCGTCGGGGTCGAGGACGAACTCGTAGCGGAGCAGGAACTGCTGGAGGCGGAAGAGGCGGGCGACGGCGGTGGTGTCGACCTGGTCCGCGCCGAGGGCCCGCACGGCGCCGGCGTAGAACGCGGCGGGCGCGAAGGCGTGGAGGATGGTGTTCTTGTAGTACTCGAGGGTCACGCGGCGTTCCGGGACGATCGAGTAGACACGCCCGTGCTCTTCCTCCAGGGCCGTGATCATCTTGTTCTTGGCGAACCGGGCGAGGGCCTCCTCGAGGATGCCGTCGACGTGGCGCATGCCGCCGCCCTCGGCGACGCCCGCCGCGGCGAGGAAGGTGCGGACGCGCTCGACGCGGGCGCGCAAATCACCGTGGCGGAGGCCGCGCCGCGGGTGGGCGAGCACGGCGAGGGAGACGATGGCGGTGGGGAGCGCGACGGTCTCGGCGTTGATGCGGTGCAGGATGCGCTCGCCGGTGGCGAGGAGGCGCTCGTGGCGGCGCTCCTTGGAGAGCTCGGTCCAGTCTTCGCCGGCGAAGATCTCGCGCGCGGTGATGGGCTGGCCCACGCGGAGGTACACCTTGCCGTACCGGTTGTTGAGCACGCCGGCCGCCTTGGCCACCTGCTGAACGCTCTCCTTCTCCTTGCGCGCGCCCGAGAGCTCGCGGGCGTACGCCCGCTCTTCCGCGATCTGCTCGTAGCCGATGTAGATGGGGAGGAAGGAGACTTCGCGGTCGGCGCGCGTGGCCGAGGCCGCGGCGTCGAGCACCATGCCGAGCACGCCGAGCTTGGGCGGGAGGAGCTTGCCGGTGCGGGAGCGGCCGCCTTCGAGGAAGAACTCGATGGGCACCTCGAGGTGCACGAGCTCGTGGAGGTAGCGGCCGAAGACGACGGGGAAGACGCGGTCGCCGGCGAAGGAGCGCCGGATGAAGAACGCCCCGGCGTGGCGGAACGCGTTGCCGAGCGGGAAGAACGCGAGGTTGTCCCCGGCGACGATGTGGGGGATGACCACGTCGCGCTCGTACAGGAGGCTGGAGATGAGGAGGTAGTCGAGGTGCGAGCGGTGGCACGGGACGAGCACGGGGGTGCCGGCGCGCAGGGCCTCGCGGATGCGGTCGATGTCCTCGGGGCGCACGTCGATGCCCGAGTAGATGCGGTGCCAGATGAGCCGACACATGGCCGCGAACATCCGCACCACCGGGAAGCTCGACCGCGCGGCGATGCGGTCGTACACCCGCGCCACTTCGGCGCGCATCTTCTCCGGCGGCTTGCCGGTGACCGCGCTCTCGCGCTGGATGAGCTCGGTGATGGGCTTGCTGTCGAGCACCTGGCGCCGCACCCACGCGTGCGGCCGGGCCCGCGGGCCGCGCACGACGCGCATCTCGCGGTAGAGGTACCGCCGCAACGTGAGGCGGAGCACCTTGATTTGGCGGGCGCGCGGCTCGGCCTGGTAGCGGGCGACGAAGTCGGTGAGCGGGATGGGCTCGCCGGCCTGCACCAGGGCGTCGCCCTGGCTCGCGATCATGGCGAGCTTGCCGAAGCCGAACGGGATGTCCTCGAGGCCCAGGAGGAAGGTTCCGACGTTGCTGTGCGCGGGCTCGGGCGAACGGTTGGCGATAACGACGATCGGCACCACCTGCACGGGGCGCTCGGTGCGGGCCTGGGCGTCGAGCAGCGCGGGGATGGGGTCCGGCTCGTCGCGGCGCACCACGAGGTCGCGCAGATCGCGCTGGGGCGCGAGGAACACGCACGTGGGCCGGCCGCTGGCGATACAGTCGGCGAGCCAGCCGTTCTCCACGGGGTCGAACGCCGGGGTTTCGCCGCGGAAGCGCCGCACGAGCGAGCGCCACTGGTCGGCGATGGGCATCCAGAACGTGGCGTCGACGCCGTTGGTGAACACGGGGAGCGGCAGGCCCGCGCCCACGAGCACGCGGTTGAGCGCGAGCCAGTCCACCGCCGACCGCGTGTAGAGCACGTACACGACCGGCCCGCGCTCGGCGGCGCGGCGGATGCGCTCGGCGGAGTGCTCTTCCATGCGGAGGGTGCGGAAGAACGCCGGCAGGCCGAGCAGGTAGAAGGCCAGCCCGAACGAGGGCAACATGCCCGACCGGAAGGAGTCCGGGCTCGTGGCTTCGACGAGGGCGTACGGGGGGCGCGGGGCCCCGGCCACGGGGTCCATTCGGGTCACCCGCCGTCGCCGGTGTCGCCGGAGTCCGCGCCCGTGTCGGGGCCGGTGTCCGCGCCCGTGTCGCCGGTGTCGCCGCAGCCGGTGGTCACCGCCGGGTCGGCGTCGTCGCAGTCCCCGCCGATCTCCACCCAGCCCACCGGTGCGTCGCAACTCACCCACACTTCGACGTCGCTCCCGACGCCGTCGCCGTCGGCGTCTTCCCACCACGCGCCGCGCGCATCGCACGGGGGAACGGGATCCTCCTCGAGGAGCTCGAAGAGCTCTTCGTACACGGAGCAGCCCAGCAGGAGGACCAGGAGCATCCGGGACTGCTAACCCGCGCTCCCGCGCGCGGGCGCGGCGCTGGCTACCGGATCGGCGAGGGCCTCGGCGACCACGTCGTCCCAGGTGCGCGGGCGCATCGCGATGCGGCGCCCTTCCCACGCGCGCACCGCGTCCACGAGGTCGGCCGAGCTGGCCGCGGCGGGGAGCACGGCTCCGTCGTCGCCCACGAGCGCGCGGCAGTCCCCCACGTCCGTGGCCACGGTGGGCGTGCCCTGCGCGCGGTACGCGAGGATCTTGAGCGGGCAGAACCACGGCGGGGCGTCCGCCCCGTAGGGCGCGAGGCCCACGTCCATCGCGGCGACGAGCGCGGCCGCGCGCGCCTCGGACACCTGGCCCGCGCGCACGAGCCGCGGGTGTGTCACGCGCACCGGCCCGTCGCCCACGAGGAGCCCCGTGGCGTGCGGGAGCGCGTCGAGCACCTCGGGGAGCCGCTCCACGCCGTGCCACGGCTTCATCGACCCGAGGAAGCCCACCACGAACTTCCCTTCCAGACCGAGCTCGCGGCGCACCGCGTCGCGATCCACCACCACGTTCGACGTGCCGTTCGGCACGTGGCGCACGTCCCGGCACCCGAGGCTCCGGAGCCACGCCGCGAGCCACGCGCTCACCGCAATCAGCCGCGGCGCCGCGGTGAGCACGTCGCGTTCCCAGTCCTCCGCCCAGCGCCGCCGCCGAACCGTCTCGTACCGGAGCCGCTCCGCCACCGGCGGCGCGTTCACCTCGAGCACCCACGGCGCGCCCGTGGCGGCGTGTACTTTCCACCCGGCGTCCGAAAACAGGCTGTGCCGCTCCCAGATCAACGTGGTCGGCCGCTCGGCCACCGCGCGCATCGCGGCCCGCGCCACCCGCCGCGCGGCCCACACCTCCGTGTACTCCCGCCACCCCCCGAGCCACGACGGCCACCCGGGCACCCCCACCGCCACCACCGGCGCCGCAACGTCGCCGTGAGCGCCGCGCGCGTCGACGTCCCGCGCCGCCACGATCACGTCGGGCCGGAGCGCCTCGGCCACGCCGCGCACGTGCGCCGACGCCCCGGACGGCCCCCGCACGGGGATGCCCGGCGCGGGCACGAGCAGGAGGCGACCGTTCGGCGACATCCCGGAGAGGTAGCCCGCCGCCGCACGCTCCGCCGAAGGCGGAGGCTCCCCGCGCGCCGCCCACGACGGCCCTGGCTCGCCGCGCCCCTCGGCCACCGAGAGGTCCGCGCCCGCCCCGACCGTTCCGTTTCCGGAACACCGTGTCGCGTCTCGCGCCCTGTTCGACGCGTCTCCCGGGGTGTACGGTTTGGCGCCGGAGTCGCCCGGCTCACCGATGTCTCACCGATGTCTCACCGATGCGTCACACCGTGAAGGCGTGCGCGAGATCGTCCGTGAGGTCGTCCACGTGCTCGAGGCCCACCGAGAGGCGGATGAGGCCGTCGGCGATGCCGATGGCGCGGCGCTTCTCGGGCTCGATGCTCGCGTGCGTCATGAGCGCCGGCACCTCGATGAGCGACTCCACGCCGCCGAGGCTCTCGGCGAGGGTGAAGATCTTCGTGGCGGCAACGAAGCGCCGCGCGCGGTCGAGGTCGCCCTTGAGCTCGAACGAGATCATGCCGCCGAAGCCCGACATCTGGCGCTTCGCGACCGCGTGGTTGGGGTGGGTCTCAAGGAGCGGGTGATACACGGCCGATACTTCCGGGTGCTTCACGAGCCACTCGACCACGCGGAGGCCGCTCTCCTGGTGGCGGTCCATGCGGACATGGAGCGTCTTCAGGCCGCGGAGCGTGAGCCAGGAGTCCATCGGCCCGGGCACGGCGCCCGCGGCGTTCTGGAGGAACTTGATCTGCTCGTAGGCGCCGGTGTGGTTGGTCATCATCACGCCGCCGACCACGTCCGAGTGGCCGTTGAGGTACTTCGTGGTGGAGTGCACCACGAAGTCCGCGCCGAGCGAGAGCGGGCGTTGAAAGTACGGCGTGGCGAAGGTGTTGTCCACCACGACGAGGGCGCCGACGGCGTGCGCGCGCGCGGCCACCGCGGCGATGTCGCTCACCTTGAGGAGCGGGTTCGTCGGCGTTTCGAGCCACACGAGCTTGGTGCCGGAGGGGATGGCGTCGGCGGGCGACACACGCGAGAAGTCGGCGTAGGAGAAGGTGGTTCCGTAGTGGCGGTGCACCTTGTCGAAGAGGCGGTAGGTGCCGCCGTACACGTCGTCGCCGCACACCACGTGGTCGCCGGGGCGGGTGAGCGCGCGCACGAGCACGTCGGTCGCGGCGAGGCCCGACGCGAAGGAGAGCCCGTGCTTCGCGCCTTCCAGGGCGGCGAGGCAGTCCTGGAGCGCCGTGCGCGTGGGGTTGTCGGTGCGGCTGTACTCGTAGCCCTTGTGGTTGCCGACGCCGTCCTGCGCGTAGGTGGACACCTGGTAGATGGGCGTCATCACGGCGCCCGTCGTCGGGTCGGGGGCCTGGCCGGCGTGGATGGCGAGGGTCTCGAAGCGGTTCGAGGTGGGGTTCATCAGCGCTCCCGGTGCGCGCCGGTGACGCGCGCGATGTAGTCGATGAGATCGATGCGGGTGACGATGTCGTAGGGCACGCCGTCGTCGGTGATCACGAAGGCCACCTTCGCCCGCTTGAAGAGCTCCGTGAGGACGCCTACGTCCGTCGATTCTTCCACGGAGAAGTAGGCGGACTCCACGAGGTCGCGCACGGCGACGTCCCCGCGGTTTCCGGTGAGGGCGCGCTCAAGCAAGCGGCTCTCGGTCACGATGCCCAGCACGCGGCCGTCTTCCAACACGGGCACCTGCGACACGCCGTGCACCTTGAGCACGCCGATCACTTCGGTGAGCCGGAGCGACGGGGTCACGCTCACGAGATCACGGCCGCGGCCCTTCTGTTCGAGCAGCTCGCGCACCGTACCGAGGCCGAGCTCCGGCTCGAGGAAGCCGTTCTCGCGCATCCAGGTGTCGTCGTACACCTTCGAGAGGTAGCGGCTGCCGGCATCCGGCAGGAGCACGACCGCGCGCTGGCCCTCCACCCCGTTCAGCCGCAGCCACTTGAGCGCTCCCGCCACCGCCGCCCCGCCCGCGGGCCCGGCGAAGATGCCCTCTTCGCGCACGAGCCGCCGCGTGGCGACGAAGCTCTCCTTGTCGTTGACCCGCACCACGTCGTCGACGTGGGCGAAGTCCATGGTGGAAGGCAGGAAGTCCTCGCCGATCCCCTCGAGCTTGCGCGCGTGGGGCTGGGTGAGCTGGCCCGTGTGGAAGTAGTCGTAGTAGATCGAACCCACGGGATCGACGCCGATGATCCGGATGTTCGGGTTCTTCTCCTTGAGGTACCGCCCGGCGCCCGCGATCGTGCCGCCGGTGGCGAGCCCCACCACGAGCACGTCGATCTTGCCGTCGAACTGGGCCCAGATCTCCGGGCCGGTGACCGCGTAGTGGGCGGCGGCGTTCGCCGCGCTCTCGTACTGGTTCGCGGAGGCGGCGCCGGGGGTCTCGGCGACGATGCGCGCGGCCGTGCGCTGCACGGAGCGGGGGTCATCCGCCGCGACCTCGGCGGGGCACACCACCACGCGGGCGCCGAACGCGCGGAGCACCGCCCGCTTCTCCTCCGACTGCTTGTCGGAGATCACGAACACCGCCTTGTAGCCCCGCACCGCCGCCACCATCGCGAGGGCGGCGCCGGTGTTGCCGGACGTGATGCCCACGATCGTTCCGCCCGGCTTGAGCTTGCCGGCGCGCTCGAGCTCTTCGACGAGGCCGACCGCGATGCGGTCCTTCGCGGAGCTCGCGGGGTTCGCGGCTTCGAGCTTCGCGTACAACACGGCGCCGATGCCGCTCGCCACGCGGTTGAGCTTCACGCTCGGGGTGTCACCGATGCAGTCGAGGACGCTGTCGTAGAGGGGGCGCATGACGCTCCGATGGGCCGCGCGGCATAGCGCGTCGGCCGGCGCTTTTCCACAGGGCGCGCCGAACCACCGCGCCCGACCGCGGCGTATGCGACCCCCCGTACAGGGGGCGCGCACACGCCCTATCGTCCGTGTATACTTCCCGGAACCCCACGCCGACACCGTGACCCGCCCCTCGCTGCCGCCCCCCATCGACACCCTCTTCGACGAGAAGACCGTCCTCGGGGTCAGCCCGTTGAACAAGCCCGTCGTGCACCGCCCGGTGCTCGTGGTGCTCGAAGGCGAGACTCTCCGGCACGTGTACCTCCTCGATCGCGACCGGACCACCATCGGCCGCGCCCCCGAGTGCGAGATTCCCATCCACGACGCGAGCGCCTCCCGCCGGCACACCGCCACGTTCATCAACCCCGATGATTCGGCGCAGAGCGTCTGGATCGAGGACCTCGACAGCACCAACGGCACCTTCGTCAACGGCGAGCGCCTCACCGCGCCCCGCCGCCTCGTCGAGCACGACCGCGTGCGCATCGGCGCCACCCTCTTCGGCTTCCGCCTCCAGGACGATCTGGAGCTCGAAGGCGAACGACGCCTCATCCAGCTCGCCACCATCGACCCCCTCACCGGCCTGATGAACCGCGGCGCCTTCGACCAGGCGCTCGACCGCGAGTTCGAGCGCGCGACCCGCTACGGACGCCCGTTCTCGCTCATCCTGATGGACCTCGACCACTTCAAGAAGTTCAACGACACCTGGGGCCACCCCCTCGGCGACCGCGTCCTCGCCCAGGTGGCCGCCGCCATCCGGTCCTGCCTGCGCGGCGTCGACATCGCCGGGCGCTACGGCGGCGAAGAGTTCGCCGTCCTTCTCTCCGAGACCAACGGAGAAGGCGCGTTCATCGCCGCCGAACGCCTTCGGCACGCCGTGGCCGTCCTCGCCATGTTCGTGGGCAATCAGCCCGTGCGCGTCACCGCCAGCGTCGGCGTGGTCAGTTGGGCGCCGCGTTTCGCCACCGTTTCCGAGCTCGTCGAGGCCGGCGACAAGACCCTCTACCGCGCCAAACACGGCGGCCGGAACCGCACCCTCGTCACCCGCGTCGAGGAGTAGCCGCGCGCCGCGGCCGCGCCGTCAAGCGTGTCGTGTTGGCGACTGTTCGCGCGCTGTTCCACGTGGAACATCCCGCTCCGGCGTGGGTCGCCGCGGAGCCGCCGGCTACTCCGCCGCGGCCGCGCGCTCCGCCTGGTTGCACGCCCCTTGCGCCGTGGCCTCGATCGCGAGCGTCATGTCCGCGTCGACCGTCGTGTCCTCCTCGGGCAGCGTCCCCTCCGCCACCGTCGTGATCGTCATCGACTCCGCCACGACGTACGCGGTGAGGTCCACCCCCTCCAGCTTAAGCGGCAGCGACGTCACGCCCTCGGGAAACGCATCCGCGTAGGCGATGCGAACGCTCGGCAGCCCGGGCGACTCCACCAGGAACGTGAGCGACTCCAAGAACGCCAGATCGTCGCCGTCGGGGGTGGAGAGCGTGAGCGCCGTCAGGTACACGCTCGCGATGTCGCCGGGGGCCACCCCCTGGTTCGCCAACTCCTGGTCGACCGCGACCGAAAGGTCGTCGAACCCCGTGATCGCCAGCACCCCGAGCGCCGCCCCGACGAGCCCGCCCCCCTCCACCACGGTCGACCCCGACTGCTCGACGTCGAGGGTGAGCAGGTCGGACACGCAGGCCCCGAGCAGGAGGGTGAGCGCGGTCGCGCGGAGCAGCGTGGGGGACGTCATCCGGCCAGTGTAACGGGGTGTGCGGGGGGCGGGGGGCGAGGGCCTCTCGGTGGGGGTGGAGCGTCGAAAGCCAGGACGGACCGGGGGAGGTGCGGTGGGGCGATCGCTACGCGGGCGGCGCCGCCCGGGGCGGCGCCCGCTCCCCCCTCGAACAGACACACCGCCAACATCATGTACCCAAAACTGCGACGCGGGGCTGTGTGCGCGCGCAACACGACGCAACCCAGAAGGGACCAACCTCCATTTTCGAGGGGCGCCGCCGCCCGCGCCGCCCCTGCGACCGTCTCCCGGGGACGGGAGGCCCGCGCCCGGGTACGGTTCGGCGAAACAGCGCGGCACGCCCCGTGCATCCCTCGTTGGCCTACCCGGAGTCTCGATGCTCGCGCTCGCGCTCGCCCTCGCCGTTTCACCCGCTTTCGCCTGCTCCTTCGCGCTCGGGAGCCCGCACGAGACGGTGGACAACCCCAGCGACACCGTCGCCCCGACCGCGCCCGAACAGAAGAGCGTGGCCATCGTGCGCGGCGTCGGGCCCGAGTGTGTGGGCGTGTCGTGCTCTTCGTCGAGCTGTGACGACCTCGGGCGCATCGACGTGCAGCTCGACGCTTCCGACGATGACGTGTCCGCGCCCGAGAACATCGGCTACCGCATGCGCGTGGTCGAGGGCACGCTCCCGGACGGCCTCACCGTCGACGAGACGCGCCGCGCCGACTCCGTTGCCGGCGGCGTCGCGCGCCTGACGCTGCTCTGGGGCGACGAAGCGGTGGACGAACAGGAGCCGTTCGACTTCGTGCTCGGCGTGGCTTCTGTGGACGAGGCGGGAAACGAAGGCGAGGAGCTCACGATCGCGCTCTCCGACCCGGGCCGCGCCGCGGGCGGGTGCGCGACGGCGGGGGGCGGCGGCGGCGCCGGGGCCCTCGCGCTCGGGCTCCTCGCGGCGGCGGCGCGCGGGCGTCGGGCGGGGGGTCGGAAGTGAGCGGTCGACGTGCTCTTCTCTCCCTAACGGCCCTCGCGCTCGCGACGGGGTGCCACGTGACGAGCCGGCCCGCCTGCGACGTGGAAGCGCGCGACGTGGCCGACGACGACACCCTCGGCGACCTCGCGTTCACCGTGGCGGACCTCGTGACGGCCGCGGCGGGCGCCTCCGTCGTCGACCTCCGCGACGCAACCGGCGCGACGCACGCCACCACCGTGGAAGCGGTCCGCGGCGACGAGCCCGCCACCTTCCTGGACGCCACCGCCACCAGCACCGAGACGACGCGCTTCGGCTTCGGCAGCGACACCAGCCTCATCGACGTGCGGTGCGAGGACAGCGTGGAAGTGCCGATGTGGCTGCGGGTGGAGAGCGCGGACGGCGCCGTGGCCGTCGAGGGGGACGCCGTGGCCCTCAACCTGAGCGACGCCGCCCCGGTCCTCGTGGACATCACCCGCGACCTCGATCTCGCCACCGACATCCTCCCGCCGCCCGAAGGCGACGCCGACGAGGCCAGCATCGCCGTGCAGTACCGCGACGGTACGTTGACCTCGGTGAGCGCGTGGTGGGACGGGGAGAACACCGAGTACGAGCAGGCGGTGGAGTGGCCGTAGCGGAGGCGTGAGGGAGGGGGGTCGGGAGGCCCGCGCAGGTACGTCGGAGGCGCCTCGCCGGCGCGCGCGGGAAGCGTTGTTCCACGTGGAACACCTCGTCCCGCGCCGGAGCGGGTGCCGCGCCTACTCCCGGGCCTTGAGCTGCCGCTTTCGCGACTTTCGCCGCCCCTCCTGTCGGGTGCGCGGGCTCTCGCGCCGCGCGAGCGCCACCTGCTCCGCGCGGAGGACGCGCAGGCTGGCGAGGCGCTCCGGATCGAGCGTGCCCGCCGCGATCGCGGCCTGAACGGCGCACGCCGGCTCGTTGCTGTGCGAACAGTCGGCCCAGCGGCACCCGTCGGCCAGGGCCCGGATGTCGGGGAAAGCGAGGTCCAGGCCGTCGCCCACGAGGGTGAGGGCGAGCTCGCGAATGCCGGGCACGTCAATCATCAGGCCGCGGTCACCGGGGAGCAGGAACAGCTCGCGATGTGTCGTCGTGTGTTGGCCGCGGTCGTCGTGGGCGCGGATCGGCCGCACCGCCTGCCTGTCCTCCCCCGCGAGGAAGTTGAGCAAGGTCGACTTGCCCACGCCCGAGGTGCCGAGCAGCATCGTCGTCTCGCCGGGGCGCAAGTAGGGCAGGAGCGGCGCGACGCCGGCCGCATCGCGGGTGTGCACCACCACCACGGGCACGCCCACCAGCCGGGCCGCGACGGCCTCGGCGTACACCTGGGCCGCGGGCTCGAGGTCGGCCTTGGAGAGCACCACGACCGGCTGCGCGCCGGCCTCCCACGCGACCGCCACCATGCGATCGAGGCGCCGCGGCTCCAGATCCTGGTTGGCGGACGTGATGATCAGCACCCGGTCCAGGTTGGCCGCCAACACCTGCGCCTCGATGGTGCGCCCGGCCTCCTTGCGCGCCACCGCCCCGCGCCGCGGCAACACCGACGTGATGCGCGGGCCGTCCACCACCACCCAGTCGCCCACGGCCACGCCGAGCGCAGGCGTGCCGCCGGAGTCGACAATCGACACCTCGGACCGGGTGTCGTGAAGCACCGTCGACCCGCGGTGGATGGCCACGACGCGCGCGGCGTGCGGGAGATCCGCCTGAAACGGCGGGTGGGGAAACAGGAGGGACCAGGAGCGGCCGAGCGCTTCGTTCCAGCCGAGCGTATCAGGCGTCATTTTCGTACCTTCCGCCTTCTAACAAGAATATCGGCGAAGCGGCGGGCGGAGTTCCGCCCCCCGTGCGACGGGCGGAGCTCCGGCCCCGGGGGCCGGGGTGGGTGCCGCCCCGGGGAGACGCGGAGCACGGGCGGCCCGCGCCCGGACGGCTACGATCGGCCGATGTTGCTGCTCGCCACCCTGCTCGCCACCGTGACCGTCCCGGGCGCCGCGGCCACCCCGCCCGCCGTCGCCGGTGCCACCCCCGCCGCGGCCTGCCCGGCCCCGTACGACACCCGCGCCCCCACCCGGGCTGGAACACGGGCAACCTGGCGGCGGGCCAGTCACGTAGCTTCTACCTGATGCATCCGAGCGCCGGCGCCGCGCCCGCGCCAGTCTTCTTTGCGTTCAACGGCACCACGGAGGACGGCCGGGCGTTCGCCGAGCGCGCCGACCTCGAAGACTTCGTGCGGAAGGGCTTCGTGGTGGTCGCGCCGTCGAGCATCGGCAACGGCGCCTTCTGGCCCGTGTGGGACGGCCTGCGGGCGCGCGGCGGAGAAGGCGCCGCCAACGCAGATGTCGCCCTGTTCGACAGCCTGCTCGCCTGCGTGGCTGCCCACACCGCGATCGACCCCGCCCGCGTCTACGTGGGCGGCCACTCCGCGGGCGGCATCTTCGCCAACCACCTCTTGCAGCGCCGCTCTGACCGCATCGCCGGGGCAATCGTGGCGTCCGGCGTGTACAGCCAGACCGCGCCCGACCCCGCCGTGCCGCTCGATCCCACCACGGTGATCGTGACGTGGGGCGGCGACAACGACCGCTGGAGCGGGCGCGCCGGGAGCACGCTCGTGCGCGGCTTCGGGTTCGCCGCCGAGGCGTCGGCGGCGTCGCGCGCGTACGCCCGCGCGGGCGCCGCGGTCGTGAGCTGCGGCGGCGACAACCTCGGTCACGCCTGGCTCGACGGCCTCAAACCGTGGATGGCCGACCTCCTGCTCGCCCACCCCAAGGGGGCGCCGCCCCTCGCCGCCCTGCCGCCCCTGCCCGCTCGCCCAGGCGCCACCTGCGTCCTCGGCTCCGTGTCGGACACGCCCCCCACGCCCTGGTGTGCCCCGCGAGCGCCACGCCCGGGTGCCAATACATGTGTCAGGGCCCGCCGCAGAATAAACGGCTGCATCGAGGGCGACCCGGGGCCAGGAGCGCAAGGAGCGAGGAGGGAGGAGCGAGGAGAGAGCATGCCCGTAGGCCTGTGACCGACGAGCGACGCCGCGATCCTGAGTCCCGGGGCGGCCGAATGCCCCGTTTATTCTGCGGCGTGCCCTCAGCAGCTCGCGGACGGCGCCGTGCGCAACCGCACCGTTCAGCCGGTCCTCGCCGCCGAGCTCGCGAAGCTCGGGTTCGCCGAAGACGGGTGCGGCGGCTGCGTGGCGCACTGCGAGGCCGAAGCCGCGACGCCGGCCGACGCCGAGGCGCTCGCGTGTGTTGCCAACCAGCCCCCCGTAGACCCCGAGCAGCGCGGAATCGCCGCTGCGCTCCCTCTGATCGACGCCGTCGACACGTGTTGCGCCGGCCGCGCGGACTCGGGGTGGTGCCTCGAAATCTGTGGCACGATGCGGAAGAACGTGTCCGCGCAGTCGTACTTCGAGGGGTGTCCGCGGTAGGAGGGCGCCCCGGGGCTTCTGGGCGCCGGCCTCCCGGTGGTGCGGGGGCGTCTCGAGCCAGGGCGGACCCGCACCGTCCCGGCGCCTGTCCGCCGTCACGCAACCCTCGCGCGCGCGCACCGCGGGCGAACGGGCGCGGGACGCCGGGTGACGGCCGGGCGCACCGCGGAGGAGAGGCCGCCGTGAGGGGGGGGCGCGGGCGCGGGCGCCGCGGCGCTTCGAGCCCCCCCAAGCGGAAGCAAGTCGGACGCTCGCGGTCGAGCCCCCGAGTTGCTTCCGCCTGACAACGCCGCCGGCCCGCGCCGCGGCCCGAATCGGCCCCCTGCCCCGAGCCCGCGCCCCGCCGAGCGCGGCCCAGGCCCGCAACCGGCGCGGCCCGTTCCCCGACCGCCTCGAAGACGCCGCCGCGTACATGCCCGGCGACGAGGTCACCACCGACGCCGGAGGCAACCCGTTCCTGCATGTACCGCCGGAGACGTACCGAATCCTCTCCCTCGCCCGCGACGGGAAGGTGGGTGGCGAAGGGTTGGACGCGGATCTTTCGTCCGAGGTGGGCGTGGAGTGAGGGCCCCCCGCGATATCCTCCCGGCCATGCGCCTCCCCCCTTTCGCGGTCCGGCTCCCCCTGCTCCTCGCGACGGGGTGTGATCCGCGGCTGCCCGTCGAAGACCTCGACGTAGAAGGCTGGTCGAACGCCTGTGTCTCGCTGTGCGCCGACAAGGACGCGCTTGTTGCCGACGGCGACACCTACGCTTGGTCGCGCGACGCCGACGCCGCGCCCGCGCGCTTCCGGCTCCAGGCGGCCGACCTCGGGGTGTACCTCCTCTACGACACCGACGGCCGCTACCTCGTTGCGGAGACGGGCGCGGTCACGCGCGACGCGGCCCTGTCCTCCGACATGACGCGCATCGAGGACAACCTCCTCGACGACAACTACGTTTCGGGCGGCGAGTGGGCGCTCGAGCCTTCGTGGCGTGGCGGCACGCGCTACCAGCTCCGCAACCGTCGTAACGGCACGTTGCTCGGCGCCGCGGGGCTCGGCCCCGACGACGACGCCCTGGCGCTCGCGCTCGACGCCGCCGAGGGCTGCGCCACGTTCCCCGAGCTCTCGGTGGATGCCACGGGCACAATCGGGCGCACAACCTTCGAAGACGGCACGCTCTACGGCATCGCCGACGCCCACTCGCACCTGCTCTCCAACTTCGCGTTCGGCGGCGGCGGGGTGTTTCAAGGCGGCGCGTTCCATCGGCTCGGCGTCGAGCACGCGCTTCCGGACTGCGCGCCCTACCACGGTGAGGCCGGCCGCCGCGACTTCTTCGGGTGGTCGTACGACGCCTCCGGCAACAACACCGCGAGCCTCTCCACCGCCCTGGACGACCTCATCGCCGGCGAGCTCGAAGAAGACAACCACCTCACCGCCGGGTACCCCGAGTTTCCGGACTGGCCCAACGCCCGCACGCGGTCCACCCACCAAACCCATATTAAAGATGGGTGCGGATCAGATCCGACGACACGCATCCTGAACGATTTCAACAGCTTGAGGTGTGCCTGACCTAGACAAAGAGCGTCCCCCAGGGTAGATTCGGCGTTGTCACACCCCGAATCCCAGGAATTCGCCCATGCCCGCGTATCTC
>CAXNIN010000030.1:0-21296 GCA_964202365.1 Myxococcota bacterium
GTTGACCTTGAACAGGTTGGCGCGGGCGGGGTTCGCCTTGAGCTTCTCGGATTCGGCGAGCTTTTTCTTCAGGACCGCAGTGTCGTCCTTGCGCTGCTCACCGATACGCGGCGCGGGTTTGCCGTCGACCGGCGCGGCGGCGGGCATGCCCGGAGGGGGCGCCGGCGCGGCGCGCGGGACGTTCGGCAGGTTGGGGGCCTTCGGCGCGCCGGGCGCGGCGGGTGGCGCCGCGTGCGGCGCGACGGTGCGGCGCTGTGCCACGCCCACCTCTCCGAGGCCTACTTCGACGCCGGTCGCGGCGGGGTCCCACGGGTCGGGGACACCACACCGCAGAAAGAACCTCTGGAAGCGTCCGAAGCTCGGCCGCTCCCATCCCCGGGCCCCCACCGACCGGGTGAGGCGCTCCCCCACCACGGCTCGCACCGGGAGCTCCTTCCAGATGTCCCGGACCAGCCGATCGTCGTTCATCCCTTCCCCGTCGGCACGAGCCGCCCCCGCACGACCGGCCGCGCGAGGAACCGCGCCGCCTGCCGGCGCACTTCGTCGTTCCGCACACCGGTGAGCCGCTCGCGCACGATCGCACGATACCGAAGGCCGTCGTCGCCGTACAACTCCGTGTAGGCCGCGAGGTTCGCGCGGGCGCCGGCGGTCTGCAGGTCGAGCGCCGTGGCGCCGAGGATGTAGCGCCGCGCGCGGTCGATTTCGGCGTCGGTGAGCGCGCCGGAAGCAACGCGGTCCAGGCTCTCCCCGAGGCGCGCCTCGGCCTCGACGAGCCGGTCGGGGTCGGTGGCGACCGAGCATACGAGGAGCCCTGGATGTACGCCCTCGTGGGAAGACGCGCTCACCGCGTAGGCGAGCCCGTGGGCCTCGCGGAGCTCGACGAACAGCCGCCCGCCCTGCCCGCCGAGCACGGCGGCGAGCACCTCGAGGTCGGGCTGGTGCGGATCATCGAGGGAGACGCCGGGGTACGCGTACGCGATGTGCGCCTGCTCGCGGCCGCTGCGGAGCGTGACTTCGCGCGTGTCTCGCGGCAGGACGGGGCGCGCCGGGAGGGCGAGCGCGTCCCCGCTCGGGAGCGCGCCGAAGGTTGCCCGGAGCTTCGCGAGCACGCGGTCGGGGTCGAACGCGCCGGTGACGGCGACGACGAGGTTGCGGCCGCTCGCCCATCCGGCGTGGTGGGCAAGGAGCTGGTCGCGTCGGAGCCCGCGCACGGTCTCCCGCGTTCCGAGGATGGGGAGCGCGTACGGGTGTTCGCCGAAGGCTTCGGCCCAGACGCGCTCGGAGAGCAGGTGCTCGGGGTGGTCAGCGCTCTCGGCCAGCGCTTCGCGAAGCTCTGCCTGCACGCGCTTGACCTCCGCGGCGGCGAACCGCGGCCGCATCAGGACGTCCGCCAGGAGCACGAGGCCGTCGTCGAAACGGGCCGCGACGAACTCGCCGCGCACCCCCTGCGACGAGCGGCCGCCAGACGCCGCGACCGCCCCGGCGATCCCCTCCACCGCCTCCGCGAACGCGATGGCGTCGAGGTCCCCGGAGCCGCGCACGAGCGCGCGCGCCCACGCTGTTCCTCGCCCGGCCGAGCCCGCGTGCTCCGCCAGCGCACCCCCGAGCCCCGCCACGCGTACGGCCGCGACCTCGCCGTCGTCCGGCTCGAGGAGCACGCGGAGCCCGTTGTCGAGGACGACGCGCCGCATCGCGCCCGCCGTGCCGCCGACGTGCACCCCCCATGGGGCGGGAGCGCGGGCGGGAGCGCGGGCCTCCGTTGAGGTTGGGCCGGTGGCGCGACCGCGTGCGAACGACACCTTCTCGGAGGCGGGCACGAGCGCGAGCGCGATCTCCCGCTCGGGGGCGAGCCAGCGGAGCGCGGCGTCGGTCACCGCCGCGAGGTCGATGGCGGCGACCTCTTCGTCGTAGGCCTTCCACGCGTCGGGGTTCCCGTAGCGTTCCTGGTTCCAGGCCAACGTGTGCGCCCGGCCGTCGACGGTCTCACGACCGAAGATCCGGTCCGCGAGGAGCTGCGCTTTCGCGCGCTCGACGTGCGCGACGTCGAGGCCACCGGCGCGGACGCGGGCGATCTCCTCGCGGGCGGCGGCAACGGCGTCCGCGACGTGGCCTTCTCGCGCGTGAAGCGAGACGATGGCCATTCCGGCGTCCCGCTCGAGCTGAAAGCCGGCGTCGGCCGAAAGACACGTACCTTCCCGAAGGCGTAGCCGGGCTTCGAGCGGCGACGACGTGCCCCCTCCGAGCGCGAGACAGGCGACGTCGAGCGCCGCAAGGCCGGGCTCCCCGACTCCGGGGCCGGGAAACGCAAGGTCGACGAGGCACGCCTCGAAGCCGCGTCGGAGGATGCGCGGCCGCCGAGGAGCGAACCCGGGGGCGCGGACGGGCCGCGGAGAAGCCTTCGATCCCCCGCCGAAGAGCCGGGCGGCGGCCGCCGACACCTCCGCCGCGTCCACCGGCCCAGCCACCGCAAGACAGGCGTTGGACGGCTGGTAATGCTGGTCGTAGAACGCTCGGAGCGCGTCCCGGCTCATCCGCCGGACGGACCGTGTGGTGCCGATTACCGGCCGGCCGTACGGGTGGTCGGGCCAGGCCGTCGCGTAGGTGGCCTCCGACAGAACGGTGTCGGGATCATCGTCGGTGCCGCGGATCTCCTCCAGGATCACCGTCCGTTCGCGAACGAGCTCGTCGGCGTCGAATCGCGCCGTTCGCAACATCTCCGCGAGCACCGCCATCGCGGCAGGCGCGGCGTTCGCGGGCACGGTGGCGTGGAACACCGTCTCGTCGAAAGAGGTCCACGCGTTCAGGTCTCCACCGAGATCCTCGATCGCCGCGGCAACCTCGCCGACCCCGTGCGAGCGGGTGCCCTTGAACACCATGTGTTCGACGAAGTGCGCGGCGCCCTCCATTCCCGGAGGCTCGTCGGCGCTCCCGACGTTGATCCAGACGTAGACCCCGGCGGCGTCGGAGCGCCCGCTCGGGTCGACGAGGCCACGCATGCCATTTTCGAGCGCGAAGCGAACCATCCCGTCCGCCTAACGCGGCGCCCCTGGGAGGGATCGACCCCGACGGGTTAGTTCCCCGCCCGATGTACGGCGTCTACGTCCACATCCCGTGGTGCAGGCGCCAATGTCCGTACTGCGCGTTCACCATCTCCACGCGCGCGGAGCGCCCGCACGCGGCCTACACCGACGCCGTTCTGCGTGAATGGGAGCTTCGCAGGGCGCTGTTCCGGGGCAAGCCCTCCACGGTGTACTTCGGCGGCGGCACGCCCTCGCTGGCGCCGCCGGCCGAGATCGCCCGCATCATTCGTGCCCTCGACCCTATTGACGGCGCCGAGGTGTCGCTCGAGGCCAACCCCGGCGACCCGCTCCCCCTTGCCGCGTTCCGGGAGGCCGGCGTGACGCGGCTCTCGCTGGGCGTCCAGAGCTTCGACCCGTGGGTGGCGCGCCGGCTCGGCCGCGGGCACGACGCCGACGACGCGCGCAGGCTCGTCGCGGACGCGCAGGCGGAAGGCTTCGTATCCGTTAGCTTCGACCTCATCTTCGCCGTGCCCGGGCAGACCATCGAACGTTTTCGCGCAGACGTCGACGCGGTCACCTCGCTGCGGCCGGACCACGTGTCGCTCTACGGCTTGACCATCGAACCCGACACCCCGTTCGCCCGGCGGCGCACCCCGCCGGTAGACGACGATGTCTGGCGGGCGATGTACGACACGGCGGTGGATGTACTTGGAGCGAGCGGACTTTCGCGCTACGAGGTCTCGAACTTCGCGCGGGACGGTCACCGGTCGCGACACAACGAGTTGTACTGGCGAGCGCGCCCGTGGGCCGGCCTCGGCGTCGGGGCCCACGCCTGGCGACCCGACGGCACGCGCACCGTCAACGTCGCGGACACCGACGCCTACCTCGCGGCTGCCGATCCGCTGGCCTCCGCGGAACGTCCGGCAGCCGCCGCGCTCGCGTACGAGCTGATCTGGTCCACGCTGCGCCACGTCGATGGCCTCGATCGGGCCGCGCTCCGCCAGCGTACCGGCCTCGACGTTCGGGTTGATCCAACACTAGTCCGCACCGGACTCTTACAGGAGTCCGGTGCGACGATCCGCTTGACATCTGCCGGCTTTCCGTTGGCGGATGCCGTTACGAATCGTCTCGCAGACACGCTCTCCGTAGCCTGCGACGAGGTCCCGTCTTCCCGCTGAACACAGAATCATTGATACTCACCCGTGCTCCCCACCCGGAAGGCAATGAGCAGTTCGAGCGCCCCCCCCGCACCGCCCGACGTGCCCGAAGACTTCGCGATCGAGATCGATCCGAGTCTCATCGAGGCGGCGCTCGCCGCCGTCGATCGTCGGCTCGGCGGCAGCGCGCCGGCGGGCGGCGGTGCCGACGGGCCGGAGCCGGGGATCGAACTGGTGTTCGACACGCCCGAACAGGGAATGGTCCCGCCGGACGACGAGCGCCGCCGCCTCCAGGTGCGGGCGCAGGAGCAGGCGGAGCAGATCCGGCGCCTCGAGGGAGACCTCGCCCGCACCGCGGAGGCCCGCGACCTGCTCGACCGGCACGTTCGGGACCTGCGCAAGGGGCACGGGGACCTGTCCACCGACTTCGAGCGGTTCCGGACGCGCGCTCGCAAGGACGTGGAGGAGGCCGAGCGCCGCGGTGAGGACAAGATTCTGCGACCGCTCGTGGAGGTGTACGACAACGTCGAGCGCGCGTGGGTCCACGCGGTGAGCGACCCAGTCCAGATCCTCGGCGGCCTGCAGATGATCGTCGAACAGTTCAAACGCCTGTTCACCCGGTTCGGCTTCGAGCGTATCGGCACCGACCGCGGCACCCTCTTCGACCCCGCGTGTCACGAAGCGGTGATGCATGTCCCAAGCGATGACGTCGCGCCCGGGACCGTCGTGGACGAGGTACAGGCCGGTTTCCGTCTCCGCGGTCGGCTGTTCCGCCCCGCGCGCGTCACCGTCTCCGCGCCCGTACCGGGCTCGGGAGAATGAGCCAATCCTCTCGTTGAACGCCCCCTCCCTCGGAGCTTTGCGCATATGGCGAAGGTAATCGGTATCGATCTGGGCACCACCAACTCGTGCGTCGCCGTCCTGGAGCACGGCGATCCGCTCGTGATCCCGAACGACGAGGGAAGCCGCACCACGCCGTCCGTAGTAGCCTTCACGAAGGACGGGGACCGCCTGGTCGGCCAGATCGCGCGTCGGCAGGCCGTCACGAATACCACCCGGACCGTATCCGTGGCCAAGCGGCTGATCGGACGCCGGTACGAGGACGAAGAAGTCACGCGCAGCCTCGGCCTCGTTTCCTACGAGATTCACCGCGCCGACAACGGCGACGCCTGGGTCCGCGTGGACGGCAAGAGCTGGTCACCGCAACAAATCTCCGCGATCGTGCTCGAGAAGATGAAGTCCATCGCCGAGATCTACCTCAGCGAGCGCGTGACCGAGGCCGTCGTGACAGTGCCGGCCTACTTCAACGACGCCCAGCGGCAGGCCACGAAGGACGCCGGCCGGATCGCCGGCCTCGACATCCTCCGCATCATCAACGAGCCGACCGCGGCAGCCCTCGCGTACGGCCTCGGTCGCCGCAACCACGAGCGGGTGGCGGTCTTCGACCTCGGCGGCGGCACGTTCGACGTGTCGATCCTCGAGATCGACAACGGCGTGTTCGAAGTGCGCTCCACCAACGGCGACACGTTCCTCGGCGGCGAGGACTTCGACAACCGGATCGCCGCGTGGCTCGTAGAGCAGTTCGCGAAAGAGACCGGCGTCACCCTCGCCGATGACCCCGTCGCGCTGCAACGCATCAAGGAAGCCGCGGAGAAGGCCAAACACGAGCTCTCGAACGTCACCGAGACCGAGATCCACCTCCCGTTCATCACCGCGACGGCGGCGGGCCCGCTCCACCTCATGGCGGACCTCTCGCGCACGCAGATGGAGACCTTGTGCGCCGACCTGCTCGGTCGCCTCGACGGTCCCTGCCGCCAGGCGCTCAACGACGCGCGCCTCAAGTCGTCCGACCTCGACGCCGTGCTGCTCGTCGGCGGCATGACGCGCATGCCGAAGGTGCAGGAGAAGGTCGTCGAGATCTTCGGGAAGCAGCCCGAGCGCGGCATCAACCCCGATGAAGTCGTGGCGGTCGGCGCCGCGATCCAGGGCTCGGTGCTCAAGGGGGACGTGAAGGACATCCTGCTGCTCGACGTGACGCCGCTGTCGCTCGGTATCGAGACGGCGGGCGGCTTGTTCGAGCCGATCATCGCGCGCAACACCACGATCCCCTGTCGTAAGAGCAAGGTGTTCACGACGGCGCAGGACAACCAGGACATGGTGCGGGTGCACATCGTCCAGGGTGAGCGCGACATGTGCGACGACAACAAGTCGCTCGGCTTCGTGGAGCTGCACGGGTTGCCGCCGGCGCCGCGTGGCCTCCCCGAGATCGAGGTGACCTTCGAGCTCGACGCCAACGGCATCATCAACGTGCACGCCCGGGACAAGGGGACCGGGAAGGTGCAGACCACCCGCATCGTCTCGAACTCGGGGCTCGCCGATGGCGACATCGACCGCATGATCCAGGCCGCGGAGGACTTCCGGGAGGAGGACCAGCAGCGCCGGGACGCGGCCGAGGCGCGCAACCGCCTGGACGGCCTCATCTACACGACGCGCCGGAGCCTCGACGAGTACGCGGAGCTGCTCCCCCTCAACGACGCGCGCGCCATTCGCGACGCCGTCCAGCACGCCGAGAGCATGCTCTCCGCGCGGGACCGCGCCACCATCGTCGAAGCGCACGAGAACCTCGCCGTCGCCGCCCAACGGATCGCCGAGTCGATCTACGCCGCGGCGAGGAACGCGCCGGACAGCGGCGACAGCCCCCCGCCCGCGCTGGCCATCGGCAACGACCTCGTCGATGATGAGTGAGCGGCGCGGCCCGCCGCGCACGCCGGGTCAGCCGCGTTAGCTATCGCTCCCGGAGGTCCGCGCGTGGCGCGACGTGACTACTACGCGGTGCTCGGCGTTGCACGAACAGCGAGCTCTGACGACATCAAGCGCGCGTTTCGCACCCTCGCGCTCAAGTACCATCCGGACCGGAACCCCGGGGACGCGGAGGCTGAACGCCGCTTTCGAGAGGTGGCCGAAGCCTGGGAAGTGCTCGGCGACGCCGACCAGCGCGGCCGCTACGATCGGCTGGGCCCCCTGTTCACGCCGTCCGGCCGCCCGCCCGACCCCGACGAGCTCAACGAGCTCCTCCGCGACACCCTCAACGGGCTGTTCCGCCGCCGCCGCCCGGGTGGAGCCGGTGAGGACATCAAGTACACGCTGACCATCTCGCTCGAAGAGGCGTCCACCGGGGCGGAGCGCACCCTGGACGTGCCCCGAACCGTGCGCTGCCGCAAATGCGACGGCACGGGCGACCACCCTGAGGGCAGAACCCCGTGTGCCCCCTGCGGCGGGTCCGGCAAGTCCCCCACGCGGCGCCTGCTGCGGACCGACTGCGCCGCGTGCGACGGACGGGGCTACGTCCCCGCGAAGAAGTGCGACAAGTGCGGCAGTGAGGGCCGGCACCCGATGGAAGACCGCCTCAAGGTGCGCGTCCCCGCCGGCGTGGCGACCGGGCAGAAGCTCAAGTTGAAGCAGAAGGGGCACGAGGCCCCCGCTTTTCCCGGGACGACACCGGGCCCCGCGGGGGATCTTTACGTGGTGGTGAACGTCGATGACCACGCCATTTTCCGTCGCCGCGGCGCGGACCTGCTCTGCGAGGTGCCGGTGACCTTCCCCGAAGTGGCGCTTGGCGCCGATCTCGCCGTGCCGACGCTCACCGGAAGCACGACCATCCGCATCCCGCAGGGCACGCCCAGCGGAAAAACTTTCCGCCTCCCTGGCCGCGGCCTGCCGCTCGTCGACGGCGCCGGCAAGGGCGACCTCCACGTGCGCGTGGTCGTGGAGGTGCCGGTCACGCTCACCTCCGACCAGCGCGCCGCCATCGCGGCGCTGGGGGAACGCCTGGGCGCCGACGCCCACCCCGCCAGGCGCGCATGGGACGACTCCGTCCGAGGACGCCGCTGATGGCTCGCTCGACTCCCCTCTCGCGCGCCGTACGCACGCTCGTCGTGCTCTCGCTGCTCGGTTTGACGGCGGCCGCGCCGCGCCTCCCCAGCACGATCGACGAGGCGCTCGGAATGCGCAGCCGAACCGCCGGGGCCGCGCTCCTCACGACCACCGCGAAGGACGCCGAACCCGCGGACGTGCCGTTTCTCCTGCTCTACGCCGCCGAGCTGCGACGCCTCGCCGGCGAGTCGACAGAGGCGCGCGATCTCTTTCAGCGCGTCACCGAAGAATACCCGGCTTCCCCCGCGAAGGACCCCGCCGTCCTCGGGCTCACCGTCATCGACGCCGGTGACGCGGCGAGCGGCAACACGCTCGCCACGCTCGCGCTGATCGCGGACAAGAACGTCCCCGACACGCTGAACGCCGATCGCTACCTGCTCCTCGCGCAGGCGAAAGCCGCCGAAGGAGCCGACACGTCCGCCGTGCGCGCGCTCACCGACAAGGCCGTACGCTACGCCGCGAGCACCAAGGACGTGTCGAAGCGCGTCTCGAAGGCCGTCGGGGCCCTCGACGCCCCCTCGACGGAGCCCGCGCCCGCAGCGAAGGGGCCCGCCGACCTCGCCGCGATCGAGGAGATCCGGGCCGCAGTGCTCAAGGGGGATCTCGCCCGCGCCGGAGAGCTCGCGGCGGCGTTCCCCGATCGGTTCGCCGGCTCACCGTTCGCGCAGGAGGCCGCCTACGCGAAGCGCCGCGCCGACGGCGGCGTGAAGATCGACCCCTCGCTCGTGGCGGTGCTCTTGCCTTCGAGCGGCAACTTCGCGCTCCCGGCCGAGAGCCTGCGCGCCGCGATCGAGCTCGGCAACCGCCACGCCGGAGGCGCGCTGAAGCTCGCCTTCTTCGACAGCGGCGGCACGCCGGAGGCGTGCGTGACGGCGCTCGAGAAGGCGACGATCGAGCAGGGCGCGAGCCTCGTGATCGGCCCGCTCCTGAAGGAAGAGGCGCTCGCGTGCGCCCCCGCCGCCCAGGCCATCCACGTCCCAATGGTGACGCTCACCTCTTCCGAGGAGGTGTTGGCCGCGGGCGACCAGGTGTTCCGCGCCATGCCGAGCACCGAGCAACAGGTCGAAGCGCTGCTCCTGGAGACGTTCGACACCCGCGCGATGAAGCGGTACGCGATCCTCCACCCGACCACGCCGTTCGGCGAGAACGCGGCCCGCATCTTCGCGGACGCCGTCGCGGCGCGAGGCGGCACGGTCACCGCGCGCCAGAGCTACGACCCCGCCGCGAAGGACTTCCGCGCCCCCGCGAAGCTCCTCGGGAAGAAGGACTACAAGGCCCGCTCCGGCGAGTTCGCCCAGCTTCGCCGGGAGGCCGAGCGCGCGCGCCAGGACCCCGACAAGGTCGTGCTCCCGCCGCTCATCGACTACGACGCCATCTTCATTCCGGACAGCTACCAACGGGTGGCCCTCATCGCCTCCGCGCTCGCGTTCGAGGAGTTCCCCGTCGGGCGCTTCAAGGCGCGCCGCGACGAGACCCCGATCCCGCTGCTCGGGTTGTCCGCCTGGAACAACGACGAGCTGGCGCGCCGCGGCGGAACCTACGTGCAGGACTCCATCTTCGTCGACGCCTTCGACGCGCGCGTGGACTCCGCCGAGGTCGACGGCTTCCTGAGCGCCTGGAAGGACCTCGGGAAGGGCGAGCCCACCGTGGTCGAGGCGGTCGGGTACGACACCGCGCGGCTCCTTGCCCAGGTCGTCGGCACTTCCGGGGACCGCGCCACGGCGCTCGCGACGCTCCGCCTCGCCGACCCCGTCGCGGGCACCGTCGGGTTCACGCCCGCGCGCCAGATGTCTCGGACCTGGCGGATGCTCACCGTCACCCGCGAAGGGGTGAAGCCGCTCTCGCCGCCGGAGCCGCCGGCGGAGGTCCCCGATGCCGGACAGTGACCCCGACCCGGAAGAGGCCCACGTCATCGCGACGTTCGCGCGGGGGGCCTTCCCCGGCGCCCAGCTTCGGACCGGTATCGGAGACGACGCGGCTGTCTTCGACGACGGGCGCCTCGTCACCGTCGACACGATGGTCGAAGGCGTGCACTGGGACGACAAGCTCTCGCCCGGCGACGTCGGCTGGAAGCTCGTCGCCGTGAACGTGTCGGACATCGGCGCCATGGGGGGCAGGCCGGAGTGGGCGGTGCTCGCCATCAGCGTGCCGCGGCCGCTCGATCGTTCGTGGATCGAGGCCTTTCACGAGGGTCTCCAGGCCGCCTGCGCCCACTGGGGCGTCGCGCTCGTCGGGGGCGACACGACGCGCTCGCCCGTGCGGACCGCCGCGCTCACCGTGGGCGGCCGCGCGGAGCGCCCGGTGCTCCGAAGTGGCGGGCGCCCCGGCCACGACCTCTGGGTGACCGGAACCCTCGGCCTCGCCGCCGAGGGATTCCTCTCGGGCACGCCGCGCGCCGCGGCCCGCGCGTGGCTGAGGCGCCCGGAGCCGCCGGTGGCCTTCGGGCGAGCACTGGCGGAGCGGGGACTCGCCTCGGCGATGATGGACCTCTCGGACGGCCTGCACGTGGACCTCGCGCGGCTCTGCGCCGCCTCCGGCTGCGGTGCCACCATCGACGCGGACGCCGTGCCCGGCGACGGGCCGCTCCCCTGGCGCGTCGCGTTCGGTGAAGACTACCAACTGCTCTTCGCGGCCCCCGCGGAAGAGCGGGATGCGGTACGCTCCATCGCACGTATGCAGGAGATCCCGCTCGCGCGCATCGGCGGACTCGAAGCGCCCCCTGGCCTCCGCCTCGGCGGAGGCGCGCTCTGGCCCCCCGCCCTGTTCACCCACTTCGGCGCGTCCGCGCCGGGTGGGCCGCCTCGCGCCCCGGGGGCATCCTGAGTCCCCTCCTGCTCGCGTCCGGCGCGCTCGCGGCCGACGCCCCCCTCGAAGAAGCCTGGTACGTCCTACCCTCGCTCGCCTCCATGGGTCTGCCCGCGACCCTCGCCATGCTGTTCACGCTGCTGGCGCTCTGCATGTTCTTCTCCATCAGCGAGACGGCGCTCTTCTCCCTGCAAAAGGTGGATCGGGAGGCGCTGAAGGACGACCGGAGCATCGGCGAGTTGATTCGCCACCTGCTCCACCGCCCGCGTCGGCTCCTCGCCGCGCTGCTGATCGGCAACGAATTCGCGAACATCGGGCTCTCCGCGGCCTCGGCGGCGCTCGTGCTCGCGGCGTTCCCGGACTTGCCCTGGCTCAACATCGTCCTCGTGGCGCCCGTGCTGATCCTCTTCGGCGACGTGCTCCCGAAGACGCTCGGGCTGCGGTTCGCGCGGCAGGTGGCGACGCGCATCGCGCGCCCGCTCGCGTTCTGGAACGAGCTGGTGAGCCCCGTTCGCTGGGTGCTCTCGGGGGTCGGAGACCTCATCCTCCGCGGGCTCGGCATCTCCCCCGCGCCGCTCCACGACAGCATCCAGGAAGACCAGCTCCGGACGCTCATCGACCAGGGCCGCGAAACGGGCGTGATCCAGCCGATGGAGCAGGAGATCATCCATCGCGTCTTCGAGTTCGGCGACCTCCCCGTGTCCCGCCTCATGACGCCGCGCCCGGACATCTTCTCGCTTTCGGTCACCACCCCGTGGCTCGAGCTTCTCGAGGAGATCCGCACCGCCCGCTACAGCCGCGTGCCGGTGTGGCAGAGCAACCCCGACAACGTCGTGGGCGTGTTGCTCGTGAAGGACCTGCTCCGCCACCGCGACAGCCCGCCGTCGCACGCCCGCCAGCTCCTCAAGCTCCTCCACCCCGCGATGTTCGTGCCCCCGTCGAAGCGCGCGCAGGACCTCCTCCGCGAATTCCGCGGCAAGAACAACCACATGGCCATCGTCGTGGACGAACACGGCTCCATCTCCGGCCTCGTCACCCTCGACGACCTCCTCACAGAGCTCGTGGGGGAAGTGCTCGACGAGAGCGACGTCGACGAGAAGGAGGTCATGAAGCTCCAGGAGAACGTGTGGACCGTGAAGGCCGGGATCGACATCGAGGACTTCGACGCCCGCTTCAACGTGGAGGTGCCCGAGGGCGACTACACCACGCTCGGCGGCTTCGTGTTCCACCAGCTCGGCGCGGCGCCGCGCAAGGGTGACGAGGTGGAGTGGAACGGGCTGCACTTCCACGTCTCCGGGGTCGACGGGCGTCGCATCACCGAGATCACCGTCACCTACGTGGACGAGCAGCAGCGCGCCCCGGTCGACGAGGGGGTCTCGTGACCACCGAGCTCATCCTCGTAGCGCTCTGCATCGTCGTTCAGGGCCTGTTCTCCGGCTCGGAGATCGCGATCGTGGGGTCGGACCGCCTCGTCCTGCGCTCCCGCGCCGAGTCGGGGGACCGCGCCGCCATCCGCGTGCTCAAGCTGCTCGAGAACCCCACGCGCGTCGTCGGTACCTGCCTGTTGGGCACGAACCTCGCCACCATCGCGGGCGCCACGCTCGTGGCGAACATGCTCCACCGCCTCGGAGACGTACCCGAGCTGCTGGTCGTCGCGGTGTACACCCCGCTCACCATCGTGTTCTCGGAGATGGTGCCGAAGAGCATCTTCCAGCAGCACGCGAACACGTTGGCGCCGCTCGTCGCGCAGCCGCTCGCGGGCTTGTCGACGTTGCTGCGCCCCGCGCTCTGGGCCATCGAAGGAGCGACGCTGCTGATCATGAACGCGCTCGGCGTGAAGGACGCCCACGTGCACACCGTGCGCCGCGAAGACATCCAGCTCCTCCTCGACAACGCAGGCACGACGGACATCCAGGAGGAGGAGAAGGAGATGATCCTCCGGGTCTTCAACTTCTCGGAGACCGACGTGGCCGACGCGATGGTGCCGCTCATCGAGGTCGTGGCGCTCCCCGACACCGCGACGTGCGGCGAGGCCCGCGCCGTGATGGTGGAGCAGGGCTTCTCGCGCCTTCCGGTGTACCGCAAGCGCATCGACCGCATCGTCGGCATGGTCACGCACAGCGATCTCCTCTTCTCGACCGACGACGCCCGCCCGGTGGGGTCCGTCGTGCACGAGCTGATGTTCGTGCCCGAGACGAAGCGCGTCGACCAGCTCTTCCTCGACCTGCGGCGGAAGCGCCAGCGCATCGCGATCGCGGTGGACGAGTACGGCGGCGCGGTCGGGCTGATTTCGATCGAGGACATCCTCGAGGAGATCGTCGGCGACATCGAAGACGAGTACGACCGGCAGCGCCCGCTCGTGCGAAAGGTCGGTGAACGGCAGTGGGTCGCGTCCGGGCGCGTGGAAGCCGACAATCTGCTCGAGGCGACCGGCTTCGAGATGCCCGAGGGCGACTACGAGACGCTCGCCGGCTTCCTGCTCACGCGCTTCGGGCACGTCCCCGGGGTCGGGGAGCGGCTCACGTGGGGCACCTACGTGTTCACCGTGTCGCTCGCCAACGAGCGGGCCATCCTCGAGGTAGACGTGCAATCCACCTCCCCGCGGGCCCCGCGCGAGGGCTGACCGCCCTCCCCCCGTCTCCCCCACCCCGAGGAACGTCGTGAAGGCCATTGTGCTCCAGGCCGACTGGGCCCCCCGCTCGGACTACGTCCCCACCCCGCGCGAGCTCGCTTCCGGGAAGGCCACGATGGCCTCGCGCGTGTGGCGAAACCCTCGTTTCGTGCCCGCCGACGTCCCCGACCCCACCCCCGCGCACGACGAGGTCCTGCTCAAAGTGCGCGCCTGCGGCGTGTGCGGCAGCGACACGCACTGCTACGAGCACGACGCCGACGGCTACATCCTCTTCTCGGGGCCCGTGCGCCTCCCGGTGACCGTGGGCCACGAGTACACCGCGGAGGTCCTCGAGGTCGGCCCGGGCATCAAGCACCTTCGCAGGGGCATGCTCGTGGCCGCGGAGGGCATGCTCTACTGCGGCGTGTGCGAAGCGTGTCGCACCGGGCACCCGAACCAGTGCCCCGACCTCGACATGGTCGGCTTCTCCGCGCCCGGCGCCTACGCCGAGTACATCACGGCAAAAGAGCGTTTCCTGTGGTCGCTCGACCCGTTGGCGGAGCGCCTCGGCAGCGCGGACCGTGCGCTCGAGCTCGGGGCCTTGATCGAGCCGATCGCGTGTTCGTACAACGGGATGTTCGTATCGGCGGGAGGATTCCGGCCGGGGGCGAACGTGGTGGTGTTCGGCTGCGGGCCCATCGGCCTCGGCGCCATCGCGCTCGCGCGGGCCGCGGGCGCCGCGTCCGTGCTCGCGTTCGAGACCATCCCCGAGCGCCGCGCGGTCGCCTCCGCGCTCGGCGCCGACCGCGTCTGGGACCCGCGCGAGGCCCCCGCCGGCGACCTCATCCGGGAGCACACGCGCGGCTGGGGCGCCGACATGATCGTGGAAGCCGCGGGCGCCGCGCTCCACACCATGCCCGAGATCGAGCGGGCGTTCGCGCCGGGCGGGAAGATGGTCTACCTGGGGCGGACGGGCCTTCGGGCGCCGGTGCTCCTCGACGTGCTCGTCACGCAGGCCGCCTCGATCGCCGGCGCGCGCGGCCACGCGGGGGGCGGGTGTTTCCCGCGCATCCTTCGGCTGCTCGAGGCCGGGCGGCTGAACGTGGAGCCGATGATCACGCGCCGTTATCCGTTCGCGCAGACCATCGCCGCCGTGGCGGCGAGCTGCGATCGGACCGACGGCAAGATCCTCGTACGGTACGAATAAGCCGCCGAGATGGGCCGCCTGGGACCCATGGCGCGTTGACTGGCCCGATGCGGGCGTGCTATTCCGCCGACCAGTCCGGAAGAGTACGGCACATGGGCAAGGCGATCGGTATCGACCTCGGCACGACGAACTCCTGCGCGGCGATTGTCGAGAATGGGAAGCCCAGGGTCATCACCTACAAGGGCGGGGCATCCACGATCCCCTCCGTGTTCGCCATCAGCGACAAGGGCGAACGCCTTGTCGGTCACGATGCGAAGCGGCAGGCCCAGCTCAACCCGCAGAACACGGTCGCGGCCGCCAAACGGCTGATTGGCCGAAACTTCCACAGCAAGACGATCGAGAAGATCCGACAGGTCTTCACGTACGAGCTGGTGGAGGGCGAGAGCAACGAAGTGCTCGTGAAGGTGAAGGACCAGGTCTTCACCCTCGAGCAGATCTCCGCGGCCATCCTCCGCAAGATCAAGGATGTCGCGGAAGAATCCCTCGCGGCCGAAGTCGACCAGGCCGTCATCACCGTTCCGGCCTACTTCAACGACCGGCAGCGGCAGGCCGTGCGCACGGCCGGGCGCCTCGCGAACATCACGGTGCTGCGGGTACTCAACGAGCCGACCGCCGCCGCGCTGGCGTACGGCCTCGGGAAGAACCTCAACCAGCGCATCGCCGTGTACGACCTCGGCGGCGGCACGTTCGACATCTCGATCATCGACATCAAGGGCCGCATCTTCGAGGTCATCGCCACCGGCGGCGACACCTTCCTCGGCGGCGTCGACTTCGACGATCGCGTGATGCAGTGGGTGCTCGAGCAGTTCTACAAGGATCACGCGGTCGATCTGTCGTTCGACCGCGTCGCGGTGCAGCGCGTGCGCGACGCCGCAGAGGCCGCCAAGATCGAGCTCTCGGCGGCGACCGTCACCCGCATCCACATCCCGTACATCAGCAAGAACGAAGCGGGGAACCCGCTCGACATCGACCTCGAGCTCAGCCGCGAGAAGCTCGAGCAGCTCACGGGCGACCTCGTCAATCGCACGATCCAGAACACGGAGCGCATCCTCAAGGAATCCGGGAGCACCAAGCTCCAGATTGACGAGGTGCTCCTCGTTGGCGGGCAGTCGCGCATGCCGCTGGTTCAGCGCCGCGTGACCGACTTCATGGGCAAGCCGCCCTGCAAGGGCGTGCACCCGGACGAGGCCGTCGGCATCGGCGCGGCCATCATGTCGCACTCGCTCGCCGGCACCGCGTCCGACGACGTGACGCTGCTCGACGTGCTCCCGATGCCCATCGGCATCAACAAGGTGGACGGCACGATGCACGTGCTGTTCCCGAAGAACCAGCCGCTCCCCGACTACAAGACCCGCACGCTGACCACGAGCAAGGAAAACCAGCGCTCGATCATGCTCCGGATCTACCAGGGCGAGAGCACGCTCTGCGCCGAGAACGAGATGCTCGGCACCTTCGTGTTCTCGGGCATCCGCGCCGCGCCGAAGGGCAAGGTGCAGATCGAGGTCACCTTCCACATCGACTCGGAAGGTATCCTCAACCTCACCGCGCGCGACAAGGCCACCGGACAGACCGTGGAGAGCACCCTCAAGCTCGGCAAGGGCGGCGGCGTGGAGTCCGTTCAGGGCGCGAAGGAAGAGAAGCCCGCGCCAGCCCCGGCCCCTCCTCCCCTCCCCTTCACCATGCCCGTTTCGAGCATGATGCAGCAGCTCGGCGGCGGCATGCCGCCCGCCGCGCCCATGAACGGCGCGGCGAAGCCCGCTGAAGCCGCCAAGCCCGCCGAAGCCGCCAAGCCCGCTGAAGCCGCCAAGCCCACGGGCGGCGAGGCCGACTTCCGCACCTCGAGCCCGTACGACCAGGCCAAAGCGCCGGCCGCACCCGCCGAGCCCGGCATCTGGGGCAAGGTGACCGGCTGGTTCAAGGGGCTGTTTGGCGGCTGATCCCGGCCATACGCTCCGGGAACGGGTGCTCTTCGTGCTGGTGCGCCCGCTTCAGGCGGGCAACGTCGGCGCGGTCGCGCGCGCGATGAAGAACATGGGCCTGCGCCGGCTCGCCGTCGTCGCCCCGCCCGCATTCGACATCGATCGCGCGCGCTGGATGGCCCCCGGCGCCGCGGACCTGCTCGACAACGCGCACTACGCGTCGTCGGTGGGCGAGGCCGTGGCGGGCTGCCGCTACGTCGTCGCGACCACCGCGCGCGGCCGTCACAACCACTGGCCCGCCCACACGCCGACCACCTTCTCGCCGCTCCCGTTCAACGCCGAGAGCGACACCGCTGTCCTCTTCGGCCCCGAGGACCGCGGCCTCGACAACGACGAGCTGCTGCACGCCCACGCGCTGCTGCACATCCCGACCGACATCCACGCCTCCCTGAACCTCGGACAGGCGGCGCTGCTCGTCGGCGCGGCGCTCTTCGGCGAGGCCCAGGCCCGGGGCTACATCCCGCGGCCCGACGGTGAAGGCAAGCGCGGCGGTCCCGCCCGGGGGGCGCCCCCCGGCGCCACGAGCCCGCGCGCCGTGGTGGATGCCGGCGCCCTCAACCCGCTGATCGACGAGTGGATGGCGTCGCTCGAGCTCGGCACCTACCTGCGCGGCCACGAGCCCGCGCTGGTGACCGCCACGCTCCGACGCATCCTCGAGCGCGCGTCGCTCGACGCGAACGAGGTGATGGTGCTCCGCGGCATGATGCGCAAGATGCGCTGGAAGATGAAGAACCCGGGGTAGGGCCCGCCGGCCAGCGACGCGGCCGCCGAACGCAGGATCCCCGGGGGCGTTGCGGGGGCGGGAGCCCCTGCACGGGCGCGCCCGCGCAGCGGGCGCGCCCCGTACCGAGCGACCGAAGCTACTCGGCCTTGTACTGGAGCGCGGTTCCGCGGTTGCCGACCGCCCACACGTTGACGGCCGAGGCGCCGTGAATCGCGTACAGGTTGTTCGACACGCCCGTCGGGAGCGAAGCCCACTCGGCGCCGTTGTAGAACAGCGCGACGCCGTTGTTGCCAACGGCGTACACGGCGTTGGTGCCGGGGGCGAAGACGGCCCAGAGCGCCTCGGTGACGCCGGTCTCCGTAGCGGTCCACGTGGTGCCGTCGAAGTGGAGCGCCACGCCGTCCGCGCCCACCGCCCAGACGTCGTTGATGGCGGTCGCGGAGATGCCGTTGAGGTCGACGTCGACGCCGGAGTCCATGGCTTCCCAGGCGCCGGCGGTGCGGCGGACGATGGCGCCACCCTCGCCGACCGCGAAGGCGTCTTCGCCGGACGCCCAGATATCGTTGAGCCGAGCGTCGTCTGGGAGCGTCTCGAAGGCCCAGCTCACGCCGTCGAAGTGGTAGGCACCACCCCAGCTCACGGCGAAGAGCGACCCGGGACCGGACCCGCCCACACCTTCGTGGTTGGAGGTGCCGAGGTCTTCGGAGGACCAGGCGCCGCCGCTGTAGCGGATGACGTTGCCGCTCGTGGCGCCCATGAGGAGCTCGAGCGTGGCCCCGGCGCCTTGGCCCCAGAGATCGCCGAAGTCGTCGTCGTCGGGGAGGCCGGTTTGAAGCGCGGTCCACCCGCCGGTGGCGCCACCCACGAAAGCCCCGGCTCCGGTTCCGGCGACATATACGCCCTCACCAGACGCATAAACGCCGTTGAGCGTGGAGGAGGTCCCGACGCTGAAGACGCTCCAGACGGGTTCGGGTTCAGGGGGGCTGGTGTCGGTCACGACGTCGGTGTCGGCGACGGGCGCGGTGTCGTCGGACGGCGTGGCGCCGGTGCAGGCGACCAGGATGAGCGGGAGCAGGCGGACGAAGGACACAGAGCGCTCCTGGAAACAGCAGCCGCAGCGTAACCGGGAACATGGCCGAAGCGCGCGGCTCGCGTGGGCCGATCGGGGCGCGTTCACGGTCCGGCGGCGGCCGCGGCGGCCTGGATGGCGTCGTCGCGGTCCGGGTACTCGCGCCGAAGCCGCTGGAGCGTCGTGCGCGCGGAGGCGAGATCCCCGCCTTCCGCCTGGGCGCGCGCTACGCCAGAGAGGGCGTGGGCCCGGTAATAACGGTCGCTCGTACCGTCGAACGCGCGCTGGAACACGGCGAGGGCGCCGCGGGCGTCGTCTCGGGCGAGGGCGACTTCCCCGAGGCCCAGGGCACCCACGACGCGGCTCTCGGCGTCGGCGTCGAGCGCGCGGTACACGCCGGCCGCTTCGTCCCAGCGCCCGAGGACCCGGAGCGCCTCGCCCCGAACCTGGGCCGCGGTGAGCTCGAACCCTTCCGCGACTGTCGGGAGGGCGTCGAGCTCGGCGAGCGCCGCGGCGGGCTCGTCGCGCGCGAGCCGGATGCGGGCGAGCCCGAGCACCCCGGCCGTGCGCTGTTCGAGGTCGGAAGCCAGGGCGATGCGGTCCCAAGCGGTCTGCGCGTCGTCGAGGCGACCGAGGCCCTCGAGCACGGTCGCGCGCTCCATCGGCGCGCGTACGTCGCTGCTCGCTTCGAGGAGCTTGAGCGCGGTCGCGTAGTCCCCGCGCTCGCGGGCGAGGCGGGCCCGCCCGAAGGAGGCGGCCGCGGTGCCGGTGGGGAGCGCCTCGAGCGTGTCGAAGGCGGCGGACGCGGCCTCGAGCTCCCCGGCCTCCATCGCCACTTCTCCGAGGGTTTCGGTGCGCCACACCTCGTCTTCGGCGGACTGGGGGTCGATCTCGCGGAGGACCGCGACTGCGTCGCTCGGCCGGCCGAGCTCACGGAGCGTGGCGGCGCGCTCCATTCCGAGCTCGAAACCGCCGTCGGCCGACCACTGTTCACCCACCGCGGCGGACGCGTCGAGGTGGCCCTCGGCCCGAAGCGCGCGCACCGCTTCCACGGCGAGCTCGCCTCGAAGGGCGGCGTCGGTCTCGGTCTCCAGCCAGGCGGTGATGCGGGCGAGGCCCGCCTCGACCTCGCCGAGGGACACGCTCGCGCGGAGCCAGCCGCCCCGCGCGGCCGACCGAAGCTCGCCCGCAGGGGCGACCTCCATCGCCGTCTCGAAGTGCGCGCGCGCCTTGGCGGGGTCGCTCCCGATGATGCCCTCGGCGACCGCGATGTTGGCCTGGGCGCGCACGGCGCCGTCCGCCGCGCCGAGGAGCGCCTGGTAGGCCTCGACGGCGGCGGGATCGCCGAGAGCGTCGAGCACGCGGGCGAGGGAAACGTCGAGCGTCACGCGGCGCTCGGGGTCGATCGTCGCGCGGGACCGCGCGAGGCGCCAGGCTTCGGCGGCGCCGGCGAGGTCGCCCGTGCGCTCGCGGAGCTGCCCGAGCCCGTCGAGCGCCTCGACCGCCCACGGGCCGTCCTGGCCGCCGACCTCGAGGTAGCGCGACGTGGCCTTCTCCACCTGCCCGCGCAGCTCGGCCGCGCGCGCGAGCCCGAGCAGCGACTGCGCGCGGACCTCGGCGGTCGGATTCGCGTCGAGGAGGCCGCCGTACTGCTCCTCGGCGTCCTGGATGCGGCCGAGGCGGAGGAGCGCGTTGCACATGCCGAGCACCACGCGCTCGCGAACGGGCCGCGCGGAGGCGGCGTCCATCACCTTCTGGTAGCGGCGGATGGCGCCTTCGGCGTCGCCCTCCTCCACCTGCAGCTCGGCCAGCGAGAGCGCGGCGTCGACACGCGCCTCCTCGCTCATCGTGCCGTCCTCGGCCACCTCGACCCAGATGGCGCGCGCGTCGAGGCGCTTGCCCGCTTCGCGCAGCGCACGGGCCTGCCCGAGCAGGAGCTCCTCGCGGAGACCGGGGTTCGCCGCTACGAGGCGCTCGGCGGCGGCGGGGTCGGACTTGACGAGCAGGCGCGCGAGCACGATGCGCGCGTCGTCCGCGAGGCGCGGCTCGATGTCGTCGACGGCGAGGAGCGACTCGAGGAAGGTGATCGCCCGCGCGGCGTCTCCGGAGCGCTCGGCGATGATCGCGGCGGCGAAGCGGGCGCGGGCCCCGACGTCGTCTTCGAGGCCGAGGAGGGGCTCGAGGAGCGTGTAGGCGGAGGTCGTATCGCCGCGGCGGGCCTGCAGCTCGGCGGCGCCGAGGCGGGCTTCGGCGCCGAGCGACGACGGGAGCGTCGCGAGGTCGAGGTACATGGCGAGGGCGCCGTCGGCGTCGCCGTCTTCCGCGACGAGCCGTGCGAGGCGGAGGCGCGCGGGCACGACCTCCTCGGGATGGTCGATCTGATCGAGGGCGCGCTCCAGGACCGCGCGCGCAGCGGCCGTGAGGCCGGCGGAGGCCCAGCCGTCCGCGAGCGCGAGCGCGAGCGCGCCGCGCTCCACGTCGGTGCTCGCGGCCTGCAGGAGACGGTCCTCCTCGGCGGACACGTCGAGATCGGGGTCGAGCGCCGCCAGCCCGGTGAGGGCGCTCGCCTGCTCGCTCGAGGTGAGATCGAGGCCGTCGAGGAGCGCGCGGTACTCGGCGGCCGCCGCGCTGGTGAGCCCCTGCCTGCGCTGCGTCGCGGCGCGCCGCAGCCGAACGCGCGCCTCGCCGCCCGTGCCGGCCGACGCGGCGACGGCCTGGTCGAGATGCGCGAGCGCGGTGTCGACGTCGCCGGCCTCCTCGGCGGCCGCGGCGGCCTCCAGGAGCTAGGAGA
>CAXNIN010000031.1:0-20521 GCA_964202365.1 Myxococcota bacterium
CCCCTCCCCGGCTGGCGCCGCGTGCCCGGCGGGTTCGAGGCCGGCGAAGGCCCCACCCTCGTGCTCCTCCCCGGCATCCGCGGCGACCCCCGCGAGTTCGAGCGGCTCGTGCCGCGCGCCCGGGGCTGGCGCACCCGCCTCGTGGTGCTCCCCGACGCCGGCCCGCGCCTCCACGGCATCGCCGCCGCGGTCCTCCGCGACTTGCCCGAGGGAACCTGGGACGTCGTCGGCGCGAGCTTCGGCGGGCTCGTCGGCTGGGCGCTCCCGCCCGACCGCGTGCGCACCCTCACCACCATCGGCACCCTCCCCCACCCCACGCCGCGGGCGCAGCGCATGCGCTGGGCGTCCCTCGCGCTCCGCGCCGCCCCTGCCCGGCTCTACCGCGAGCTGTACGCCCCGCGCGCCCGCGCCTCGCTCGAAGAGGACGGCGCGGACGACGCCCTCCTCGACGCCGTGCACATCCCCACACGCGATGTCTTCGCCGACCGCCTCGCCGCCATCGCCGCCTGGGGCCTCCCCGCGCGCCCCCCCGGCCGCCGCCACACGTGGATCTGGGGCGCCACCGACCGGTTCATCCAGTGGTCGGCGGCCGACGTCACCGCCGCCGGGCTCGAGCCCGTGGTGGTGCCCGGCGGGCACCGGCCGCACCTCTCGCACCCCACCGAGGTCGCCCGCTGGCTGCCGACCCCCTGACGTTCGGGGTTCTCGGCGGCGTCTCTGCTTCCTTCGGCAATCCTGACAAGGATGCGTCAGGGACGGCGCGATCGGGGTGGTCACCGGCTACCATGCGCGTCGCCCCGAGACCCGCATGCTGCTCACGGCCCTCTCGCTCGCCCTGGCGTCCGCCCCCCCGGGCCTCCCCGCCACCGTCCGGCCCCCGTGCGGCACGCCGTCGGTCCTCCCGAGCCTCGGGCCCGCGCCCCGGCTTCCCGTGGCTCCGCCGTCGCCCTCCTCCGAGAAGGAGGCGCGCGACGCCTACGGCTCGCTGCCGAACACGCTCGCCGGCGAGAACTTCGTAATCAAGTGGGGCAGCCGCGGCGGCGTCGCCGAGAACGACGTCGAGGCGCTCCTCGACGCCTTCGAGTTCGCGTGGACCGAAGAGATCGAGGGGCTCGACTTCCCCGCCCCCGGCGGCACGGACCGCTTCCTGTTCAACGTCTACATCGGCGACACCGGCGACGGCGCCCCCGACGGCTACGGCACGTCCGGGTACTACAACCGCGACAGCCAGGGCTACCCCATGATCGTCGTGAGCGCGGCGACGCTGGAAGACCGCTCCTGGGCCAAAGGTACGGCCGCCCACGAGTTCTTCCACGCGGTGCAGGACGCCACCGGGCGGTTCGGGTACGAAGGCGACAGCGCCTGGTACTGGGAAGCCACCGCCATGTGGATCGAGGGCGAGGTCCTCGAGAACTACGACGAATACGTGGTGTTCCTCTACGGCTACGCGCTCCTCCCCCACCTGCCGGTCTACTTCTTCGACTACCCCGACACCGGCGCGCTCCAGGAGTACCACCAGTACGGCGCCATGATCTTCCCGCGGTACGTCTCCGAGATCGCCGCCGACGCCGACCTCGTGCGCGACTCCTGGGTGCTCGACCTCGGCGCCGACACCCCCCAGGACGCCCTCACCGAGCTGCTCGCCGATCGGGGCATCGCGTTCGCCGACGCGTTCGGCGACTTCGCCGCGCGCAACGCCACCTGGGACTACGCCGACGGCGACCTCTACACCGAATGGGTGAACTGGTACGCCGCTTACTTCCGCGGCGAGGACCACCGCGTCGTGGACACCCTCGGCATCGACGGCACCGACGGCCTGGTGGACGCCCCCGAGGGCACCCTCCCGCAGCGGTACGGCTACAACGTCGTCACGCTTGAACGCACGGACACCGCCGACTACGTCGTCTCTGTCGAGGTCGCGGAGGAAGGGTCGCGCGGCAGCGAGGCGGATTGGCGGGTGACCGTGGTGCAGGAGCTCGCGGGCGGCCCCCGATACACGCTGGTGCCGATCACCGACGGCGTGGGCGAAGTCCGCATCGCCGGAACGGACGGCGCGGCGCTGCACCTCATCGCCGCGGCGGTGCCCGAAGACGCGCGCTCCGACGAGAGCTTCGCCTGGTCCTACGCCATCTCCGCCGAAGTCCCCGCGGAACCCGACGACACCGGCACGGACCGGCCGGTCGCCGAGACCCCCGACGACACGGTGGAGGTCGGCGGCGGCTGCGGCTGCGGCACCGGCGGGTCCGCGTGGCTCGGCGGGGCGCTCCTCGGCGTGGCGCTGGTGGCGGCGCGGCGGCGGCGGTAGACCGGAGGGAGCAGGGGGGCGGCTGGCCGCGCGGACGCGGCCCCCGCGGAGACGACGGCGCGGGGAGCGGGGCGGCGGCGGCTCCGTAGCGCCCGCGTTTGCCCGCGGCGGGCGTGCCCCTACGTAGAATCGATGCCGCGCGTCATCTGGAAGGGACACATCCGCTTCGGCCCGGTCCCGAGCCTCGCGGGGCAACGCGACGCCGATGTCGTGCGTCGCGCCCGCGCCCGCTGAGCGCCGCGGTCACCCCGCCCGGCGCGCGGCGACGCGTCCACCCCCTGCGCGTGGCCTGGGCGCTCGTCCGCGACGCCGCGCGCGGCTTCGTCGCCGACGACGCGCCCCGCCACGGCGCGGCCCTCGCCTACTACGCCCTGTTCTCGGTGGCGCCGCTGCTCCTCCTCGCCACGGCCATCGCGGGGCTCGTGTACGACGAGGCCAGCGCGCGCGCGGAGGTCTCGGCGCGCCTCTTCGAGCTCGTGGGCGCGCAGGGCGCCGCGGCCGTGGAGGGGCTCCTCGCCCGCGCGCTCCCGACGGGCGCCGGGCTCGTGCCGAGCATCATCGGTGTCGCGACGACGCTCCTCGGCGCCTCGACCGTGTTCGTGCAGCTCCGCGGGAGCCTCGACCAGGTGTGGAAGGTGCCCTCCCACGAGACGGCCGGGGTTGTGGCGGCCGCGTGGGCGCGCGCGATCGGGGTCGGGATGGTGCTCCTCACGGGCGCCCTGCTCCTCGCGTCGCTCGCCATGGGCACCGTGTTCCGCGTGGCGGGCGCGGCCCTCGCCGCCTCGGTCGGCCTCCCCCCGGGCGCGCTCGACGCAGCCGTGCCGATCGCGTCGTTCGTGCTCGTCACCGCGGCGTTCGCCGCGATCTTCAAGCTGGTGCCGTCCGTGCGCGTGCCGTGGGGCGCGGCGCTCGTGGGCGCCGTCGTGACCGCGGCGTTGTTCACGGTGGGGCGCGTGGCGGTGGGCGCGTACCTCGCGTACGCCGGCGTCGCGACGGCGTACGGCGCCGCGGGCTCGCTCGTGGCGTTCCTGGTGTGGGTGTACGCGAGCGCCCAGATTGTGCTGTTCGGGGCGGAGATCACGCGGGTGTGGGCGATCGCGTCGGCGCGCCGCCCGGGCACGGAGCCACCCCCGCCTTCTCCCCGCGCCCCCCGCCGCCGCGACGCGGAGCGGTCGCCCCCTTCCCCCGCCCGCCTCAGCGGATCGTGAGGGTGCGGCGCCCGGCGACGTTCGTGCCGGCGTAGATTCGGCCGTCCGGGAGGTCGAGCCGGAGCGCGGCCACGTCCGGAGCAGACCCGAGCCCGATGTGCAGGAAAGGCGCGTGGGAGGCGCCGTACCCCGACTCCGCCGTGACCCACCCGGTGTGGGAGACGCCGTCGTGCTCCCAGGTGACGCGCGTGTGCGGCGGGGCCTCGACGCGCAGCCACCCTGCGTCGGTGCAGCCGTCCGAGAGGTACACGCGGGGCCGGGCGACCACGTCCGTGACGATGAGATCGAGCACGCCGTCGCCGTTGAGATCGTCCGCGACGGCGCTGCGGTGGCTGCCGCTCGTGGCGAGGCCGAGCGCGGGGCCGACCTGCACGAAGCTGCCGTCGGGCTGGCCGGCGAGCAGGTCGATCGGCGCGTCGTAGACGATGTCGTAGGAGGCCTCGTCGTCCTGCGCCCAGCGGTCGCCCTGGGCCACGAGGATGTCGAGCCGGCCGTCGTTGTCGTGGTCGAGCCAGACCGCGCCCCACCCCATGTGGAGCGACTCCTGGAGCGAGTTGGCGGCGCGCGCGCGGATGGTGTCGACCCAGGTGCCGTCGGCCTGGCTCTCCAGGAGCGCGTTGACGCCCACGCCGGTGAGGAAGAAGTCCGGGAGGCCGTCGTGGTTGAGATCGGCGGCGTCGCCGCCCATTCCGAAGTGCACGATCTCGCACGTGCAGCCTTCGCTCGCGACGAGCTGGCCGCCGTCGTTGAGGAGGAGGCGGTTCGGGCCGTAGTCGGCGCCCACGTCGTTGACGACGTACACGTCGGGATCGCCGTCGGCGTCGGCGTCGGCCCACACGGCGTCGAACCCGCGCCCGACGCTCACCTCGGCGGCGGGGTCGTACCGGAGGCCGTCGCCCTCGTTGCGGAGCACGAAGTCGGTGCGGTCGGTGTCGCTGTCGGAGCCGGCGTTGGTGACGGCGTACACGTCGAGGAGGCCGTCGCCGTCGAGGTCGCCGGCGGACAACTCCCGCGCGCGGCGGGCCTGGGGAGGCAGGTCGAAGAGCGGCCACGCGACGAAGCCGGCGTCGGTCTGGATGAGCACCTGGGGGTCGACCTTGAAGCCGCCGACGAGCAGATCGAGGCGGCCGTCGGCGTCGAGGTCCGCGAGGTGGAAGAGGAACGTGCCGTCGGGACCGGGGAGTTCTTCGGCGAAGAACCTCCCGCCTTCGTTGCGCCAGAGCCGCGGCGGGGACTGAGTCCAGCCGAGCACGATGTCGCGGTCGCCATCGGCGTCGAGGTCGGCCACGGCGAGGCTGCCGCCGTGGTGGTGCGTGGCGAGGGGGTCCGGGCCGCCCTCGAGGCCCAAGGCCTCTCCCACCTCGGTGTAGCCGAGGGGCACCGGCGTGTCGCACGCCTGCACGTCGCCCAACGGCAGGGGTTCGACCACCTCTTCAATGGGGGCGTCGGCGGAGTCTCCGGCGGGGTCCGCGCAGGCGCCCAGCGCGGCGAGCGCGAGCGCGAGCGCCCCGGCAAGGCGCGCGGAGCTCACAACGAGCGGAGGAAGGCTTCGAGGTCGTCCATCTCGGCCTCGGAGAGCCCGGAGGTGTCGCCCATGGCGCCTTCCCGCGCGGACTCGAGGACCGCGCGGAGCGTGGGCGCCGAGCCGTCGTGGAGGTACGGCGGCGACGCGGCCACCCCGATGAGCGAGGCGGTGTCGACCCCGTCGAGGCCGTACATGTCGTGCGGGAGCTCGTCGGAGTAGCGCGGGCCGGAGTGGCACGCGGCGCAGCCCACGTCGGCGCGGGCGAAGATGGCGCGGCCACGCTCGACGGCGTCGCCGGCCGAGCCGCGCGTGCCGTGGTCGATCTCCGGCGTGTGCTCGACCCATGCGGCGACCGCGTCGAACTGCGCCTGGGTGCCGTTGCGGCCGCCGAGGCGCACCTGGCTCGTGATGCGCGTCTCTTCCGCCACGGTGAGCACGCCCTGAGTCCACGTGAAGGGCGGGCTCAACGAAACCGGCCCGGCGAGCGACTTGGTCTGCCGGTTGATGGTGTCGTAGTCGGGCCAGGAGAGGCCGTCGTCGCGGCTCTCGAAGTGGCACGTGGTGCACGACAACCCGGAGAGCGGCGTGGCCATCTCCGGGATGATCGCGGAGGAGAACAGGAGCCGCCCCTCCTGGAGCGTCGCGTCGAGCACAGGATCGCTCACGACGATACCGGGATCGGCGAGGAACACGGCGTCCGCGCGGCCGCCGGCCTCGGCCTGTTCCGCGAGGGAGGCGCGCACGGCTTCGACCGGGAGCGGCGCCACCGTGAGGGCGAAGGCGTCGAGGACCCAGGCGCCGTCGGCGTTCCAGACGAGGCCACGGGGGCCGTCGGCGGTGGTGACCGTGGCGATGGGGCCGTCGAGGAACCCGCCGAGGCCCTCGACCTCGACGCGCGGGTCGGCCGGGACGACCACCACCACCCGCGAGCCTTCCATCGTGCCGGCGACAGCGGCGCCGTCGGGCGCGTACGCGGCGGATGAAAGGAAGCTCCGGACGATCTGCCGGGTGTCGGGGGCGATGGGCGTGGCCTCGGCCACGGCGTAGCGCAGGCGCGCGTCGCCGGTGGGGGCGCCGTCGAAGGGGTCGAGCCCGACCAGAATGAAGCCGGGGTTGTTCGGGGACAGTCCGAGACCGATGGCCTCGTAGCTCTCCGCGGGGTCGCGCTCGGCCTGCTCCTCGTCGGAGCGCTTCGGCGGGGAAGTGTTGTCGACCCAGAGGCCGGGCAGGGCGAGCTCGGCGCCGTCGAAACGCACGGCGGGATCGCCGGTGAGCCGTCGGGTGAAGAAGAGATCGCCTTCGCGGCCGGCGCCGCCGAGCGCGGGGAAGGACACGAGCGCGCCGACGGGGGCGTCTTCCGTCAAATCGAACCACGTGAGCGCGCCGCCCAGCGCGGAGGCGACGTAGAGCGTTTCGCCGCTCGGGTGCACCGCGAGCCAGGAGGGCCGGCCGGGCACGAGGAACGTGCGGAGGAGGCCGAGATCGGCGTCGAGCTCGTGGACTTCGTCCTGCCCCTGCAGCGCGACGTACACGCGGGACCCGTCGGGCGAGACGGCGATGCCGAGGGGCTCGGCACCCGTGGCGACACGATCGACCTCGACGAGCGCGCCGTCCCGCACGTCGAGCACGGCGATGGCGCGCGCGCCGCGGAGCGTGACGAGGAGCCGATCGTCGAGGCGCGCGACGCGCGTGGGGTCATCGCCCACGGAGAGGATCACGCTCTCGCCGGTGGCGGTGTCGACGCGGGCGACGAGGCCCTCGTCGGCGAGCACGGCGATGAGGGCGTCGCCTTCCGCGAGGAGCGGGGTGCTCGCGGCGGTGGGGGCGAACGCGGCGCCAGTGGGTTCCGCGAGCGGCGCGGGCTCCGCGCACGCGGGGAGGAGGGCGAGGGCGAGAGCGAGGCGCGTGAGCACGGCGCGATCCGGGGGCGTGAGGTTCGTACACCGCGAGCGGGGCCGCCGCAATCGCGCCGAGAGGGTGTGGTATGCGCGTCGACACGGATAGCGGCGCAGAGCGGCGCAGAGCGGCGCAGAGCGGTTCGGGGGGGAGCGGTGGCGTCAGGGGGAGCGAACGCGGGAGGGTGGCGCCGGGTGCCGCGCGACGTATGGCTCTTTGTGCTGATCGTGGCGGTGATCGCGCCGTTTCGCCTCGTACAGACCGCGCACGTGCGGTGGATGCTCGTGGACGGCGGCTACTACACCGAAGTGGCGCGGCACGTCCGCGACGGCCTCGGGCTGACCACCCACGTGTCGCTCTACCACATGGGGTACGAGAACTTCCCGCATCCCACCCCGATCTACCCGCTCTGGCCGTGGATCCTCGGCATGAGCGCCCGCGTCGGCGACCTCTACCAGCTCGCGCACTGGCTGCCGCTCGCGCTCTCGTTCGTCGCGCTCCTCGCCGCGTTCCTCTTCGGTCGGGCGCTCGCCCCGGGCGACCTCTTCCGCCGACTGCCGGGGTTCCACGCCGGACACCTCGCGGCGCTCATGCTCGGGCTCCAGCGCGAGTTCGTCGTCTACACGAGCCTCCCCTACACCGAGGGCATCGCCTGGTCGCTCCTGTTCCTCTTCGCGTGGCGGCTGGCCCGCGAGCGGGGCGCGCTGCGGATGGCGGGAGCGGTGGAGGCCGGCGTGTGGATGGGGCTCCTCTACCTCGCGCGCGCCCAGCTCATGGTCGTCCCGATGGCGCTCGCCGTCGCCTACACCCTCCGCTTCGCGCTCGGCCCCGACCGCCCGCGTGTCGCCGCGCACGGCGCGGTCGCCCTCGGCGTGTTCGGCCTGTTCCTCGGCGCGTGGTGGGCCCACCTCCGCGCGATCGTCCCGGGCGCCGGCCTCGCCGCGCTCCTCCGCTTCGACCAGAACCGCGCGAACGATCTGCTCGCCCCCCTCGACGTGATCGTCGCCACCGACGGCCCGCTCGCGTTCCTTGCGGACCGCGCCCGCGGCGTGGCCGTGGCGTGGGGGCTCGTCCCCGGCATCGGCTACGCCGACGCCTTCCACACCCTCCACTGGGCGCTCCCGGTGGCCCTCCCCTTCGCCGGGCTGGCCCTGGCGCGGGCGCTCCGGCGGGACGGGCGCGCCGCTCTCCTCGCCCGCCTCGCGGCGCCGTCCGCCTTCCCCTGGATCTTCCTGGGCGTGCTCGCGGCAGGGGCGCTGCTCTCCGTGCAGCTCGCCCACAAGCAGTACAACGGCGAGTGGTACTTCGCGCGGCGGCAGGGCCTCGTCGCGCTGTTCGCTTTCTTCCTCTCTCTCTGGTGGCTCCTCGCCCGCGCGGGGCGGTTCGGCCGGGCGCTCGGCGGGCTGGTGCTCGTCTCGTCGCTCTGGATGGGCGTCGCCACGCTCTGGGACCAGGCGAAGGACCGGCGATCGGAGACGCGCGGCCGCGACCGGCACGGCGCGCTCGTGGCCTGGCTCCGGGACCGCGCGGACGAAGGAGGCGTCGTCGTCGCGATGGACGGCCACCTCACCCAACGCGTGGCGTGGCGCACGCGCGACGTGGGCTACCACTGGTTCCACGAGGAGACCTCCTACGCCGACCTCCTCACCCTCACCGACCGCCTCGGCGCGCGGTACGTCGTGCTGCGGCCGGGCTCGCTCAAGGGGAAGTGGCGGTTCGAGAAGCAGGCTGGCGACGCGCTGAAACGCGACTTCCGCCGGCTCTCTACCCGGCCCGACAAGCACGTGATCCTCGAGCGGCGCCGCGACGGCCCGTCCGGCCTCGGCCCAACGCCCCGGGAAACAGGGAATGCGCCGCATCTTCCGACGGAGTCGGATAGAAGCCGCGCCGTCGGCGGCCACGGGCGCGCCGACGAGGAGGCACCCTGACCGTTCGCTCCCCTGGCCGGTGGCTCACCCTCGTGGTGGCGCTGGTGGTCGTCGTGCCGCGCGTGATGCTCTCCGCGTGCGTCACCGACTTCGGCGCCGACGGCGGCTACTACACCGACATCGCGCAGAACCTCCGCGACGGCAACGGCCTCACCACCGATCTGTCGGTGTTTCACCAGGGCTTCCCGAGCTTCCCCTTCCCCACCCCGGTGTACCCGCTCTGGCCGCTCGTGTACGGCCTCGCCGCGTCGCTCGGCCCCATCGAGCGCGTAGGCGTGTGGCTCCCCACCGCGCTCTACTTCGTGGTGGTGGCTCTCGCCTACCGGCTCGGCAAGCGCCTCGCCCCCCGCCTCGACCTCGGCGCCTCCTTCCCGATCCCCGGCCTCACCGGCCTCCACGGCGGCCACATCTTCGCGCTCACGACGGCGCTGACGTCGGAGTTCGCGCGCGCCACCGCGCGGCCATACACCGAAGGGCTCGCCTTCACCCTCCTCTTCGGGCTCTTCCTCCGCGCGCCGCGCCTGTGGTCCCGCCTCGGGCTGGTGGCCGGGCTCGAGATGGGCGCGTGGCTCGCCGCGCTCTTCTTCACGCGCAGCCAGCTCGTGGTCGTCGCGATCGCGGCGGTGCTCGGGCTCGGGTTCGCGGTGCTGCGCCGGCCACGCGAAGCCTCGACGTTCTTCCTGGGGAGCGTCGTGGTGGCCGCCGCCGCGTGGCGGGCGTACCTCGCCTGGGCGGGCACCTTCCTGCCCAACCCGTCGCTCACCACGTACCTCCGGTTCGACCTCGCCCGCGTCGAGAGCAACCTCTCCGCCATCCCCGTGATGGTGCAGACCACCGGCCCCCTCGACCGCCTGCTCGACCTCGCGTCCAGCTTCCCGATCGCGTTCAGCCTCTACGAGTCCGGCTACACCTACTTCAACCTCCACGCCGCCCTCATCCACGCGGTCCCGCTCGCGCTCGTCGTGCTCGTCGCGCGCTACCGCCGCCTCCCCGCGCTCCTCCGCTTCGCGCGGTCGCCGGCCGGCCCGAATGCCGTGTTCTTCACGTCGGCGGCCATCGGGCTCCTGTTGTCGCTCCACACGGTGCACAAGGTGTACGGCGCATCGTGGGTGTTCGGAGGCCGGCACGCGATCCCGACGTTGTTCATCGTCGCGAACGCCGTGTTGTTCCTGCTCCGGGCGCGGGGCGCCACCCGCGCCGCGGGCATCGCGGTGCTGCTCGCCGGCACGTACGGCATGTGGCGCGGCCTCGCGTTGTCCGCCAACAACCAGTGCATCAACGCGCAGACCTCGCCCGATCTCGTGGCGTACCGCGCCCCCATCCGCGGCTTCCTCCTCTCCGAGCACGCCCGCCTCGGCGGCCTCACCGTGGCCGTGGAGCGGCCCGAGGCCCAGCGCCTCGCGTGGCGCACGCCGGACGTAGGTTTCCACTGGCTCACCGACACCACCAGCGTGGACGATCTCTCCGTGCTCGTCCGCGAGCTCGACGTCGCCTACGTCGTGGACTTCGAGGAGGTGGGCTACCTCGGCGCCATCCGCGACCCCGCCTTCTCCCGGTACTTCGCGCTCTACGTCGTGTTCGACGAGCGCGGCGCCGGCGAAGACGAAGACGCCGCGACCACCGGGCGCGCCCGCCGCACCCGGGTGTACGCGCCGCGGTGCACGAGCTTCCCCGAAGTCGAGACGTGCGACCCGCGCCCGCCGCCCCCTCCGGCCGTTGCCGAGAAAGAACCCGCGTTGTAGCCGAAGGGGCCGACCGTCGGCCCTCGTGTTCTACGCGTAGACCGCCGACACGAGCGACGCGCCGGCCGCCGCCGCGAGCGGGATGACGAGGTTGTCGTCCAGGCCGGCGGTGAGCAGCTCGGCGAGCGCGCCCGCGACCGCGCAGACGAGCGCGAGGGCCACGATCTCCGCCAGGCCCAGGTACGGGTAGTAGACGACGAGCGTGGCGAGCGCGGCGAGGCCCGCGAACGCGACGAATCCGAGCGTTCCTTCGAGCGAGCGCCCCGACGCGAGCCGCGTGCGCCCCCACCGGCGGCCCACGAACGCCGCCGCGGGGTCGCCCACGCCGAGCACGATCACCGCGAGCGAACACGCCATCGGAGACGCCGTCACCGACAGGAAGAGCAGCGCCGTCACGTACCAGGTGGCCGAGTTCACGCGGTGCGCCTCGTGCGCGTGCGCGATGCGACCGAAGACGAACATCAACACGCGGTTCACCGCGGGGAGGTGGCGACGGCCGATCTCCATCGACCACGCCCAGACGAAGAAGGCGGCGGCGACCCACACCATGGTCACCGGCGTGAGGACGTGCTGGATGAACAACATTGCTCCGACGCCCGACAGCGCATGGACGAAGCTACGCATGTGGTTCGCGGGGCGGGAGCCGGGGCGGTGGGCGTGCACGAGACCTCCATGGCAACGTTATCCAGCGCGTGTCATGCGACCGTCACCGCGGGCCGCGCGCGCAACTTTTCCACGATGCCCCCGGCGGCTCGCGACGCCCCCGCCGCGACGGGAGGCCCGCGCCCACTTTCCCCTCCGCGCCCGCGTGCGCCCCCGCGACCGGATAGGCCGCTCCGATGGTGCTCGCCCTCCTCGCAGGCCCCGCCGCCGCGCTCTCGCTCTCGCTGGAATCCGAGTCGACCCCGTGGACAGGCGTGACGTTGCGCGAATACCGCACCAGCTCGCCGTCCACCAACACCTTCGTTGCCCTGGTCGATCTCTGCGCGGCGAACATTCACGTCGAAGCGACGCGCGCCGGCGACTCCACCCAGTCCACCGGCGGCTGGGCGTCCGACCGCGGCGTGCAGCTCGCCACCAACGGCGACTTCTACAAGACCGGCCCGCTGCGCGTGTACGGCGATGCCGTCGGCACCGGCGTGCGTTGGCCCACCGACCAGACAGGCCTCGACGGCGACTACTCCGGGGAGTGGTACTACGGCGCGTACGGGTGGATCGCGTTCGGGCCCGACCGCGTGGACTTCACGCACACCGAGTGGGTCAAGAACAACCTCGGCCCGACGGACGGTTGGGCGCCCACCGCCGTGCGGCCCACCCCTCCTTCCGGAACCCTGGCGTTGGTGAGCGGTTTTCCCGAGCTCGTCATCGCCGGCGCGCCCGTGGACTGCCCGAGCCCCACCGACTCCACGTGTTTCCCCGACCGCAGCGACATGCGCGACCGCCACCCGCGCACCGCCATGGGCCTCACCGAGGATCTACAGACGTTGATCCTGGCCGTTGTCGACGGCCGCACCAGCGACTCGTCCGGCATGTACGGCGAGGAGCTCGCCTCCCTCATGGGCCAGCTCGGCGCGCACGTGGCGTTCAACCTGGACGGCGGCGGGTCGAGCCAGCTCTGGCGCTCGGGCAGCGGGTACCTCAACGATTACGACGGGAACAACTCCGGGAGCGGCCTGCGCGGCGTGGCCAACCACTGGGGCGTGTTCGCGGGCGGGGTGGCCGAGGGCGTGCCCGCGCGGCCCGGGCACTGCGTGACCGCCGCGCCGTGCGGCGTGGTGCCCGACGTCGGCGGCGTCATCGACGAAGAAGGCGCCTGCTTCCAGCGTTTCGGGCCCATGGAATACTGGCGCTCCGAGAGCACCGGCGACGGCGGCCACTTGTATTGGACCAACGCCTGGGAAGCCGACGACCCCTCCAATTGGGCCTGGTGGCAGCTCACCCTCGCCGAGGCCGGGCTGTATCGGGTGGACGTACACGTCGACCCAACCTACGGAGTCGGCGACAACGTCGCGTACGAGGTGCGCGCGGCAGGCGTCGACAACGCAGTTACCCTCGACCAGAGCGCGGCTTCCGGGTGGCGCACGCTCGGCGACTTCACGTTCGCGGCCGGCGGCGATCAGTGGGTTGCGCTGTACGACGCCACGGGCGACGCCTCCACCAACGAGCACATCACCGCCGACGCAATTCGCCTCACCCGCCTCGACCTCCCGGACGACCCCGCCGACACCGCGCCGGACTCCGGCGCCCCCGACAGCGCGGGCGACACCGCGGGCGACACCACAGGGGACACCACAGGGGACACCACGGGGGATACCGCGGGCGCCGAGCCCCCCACGGCCGGCCCGGGCGCGCTGGTTCCGCTCCCGCAAGGCTGCTCCTGCGGCGGCGGGGGAGCGGGCGCGACGCTCGTTGTGTTGGTGGCGGTGGGAGCGGGTCGGCGGCGACGGAGGTAGGTTGACAGACATTCCCCCCACCGCCCAGCAAACCCACACACCACCAACGCCCCCGCGGCTCGCGACGACCCTTTCCCCACCGGGAGGCCCGCGCCCGCCTTCCCCCTACGTGATCGCCCGTCCGGGCGTCGGCTCGTAGCATTCGCGCGTCCGATCGCAGCCTTCGGGCAACACGAGCGCGTCGTCGGGGCCCCAGGTTTGGCAGGTGCGGTTGCAGGTGAACGGCACGCCGGACGCGCGCTGGCTGTGGAGGAGCTCTTCGTCGGTGCGGAAAGCGAGGCCGTAGCGCTCTTTCCAGCGAAGGTGGCGGCAGAGGTCGACGCTCATCGGGCACCTCGGGCGGGCGCAGGGGGTGAGGCCGGGGGGTCGGCGAGCGGGGGCGCGGCGACGACGGCGCGCGGCGCGGCCGCGAGGGCGGCGGCGCGGGTGTCGAGGAGGGTGGGCACGACGAGGCGGGCGCGCCACGCGGGGGCGGCGGGGCCGCCCTGGGCGCGGGCGTCGACGGCGCGTAGCGCGGGCTCGGGATCGGCGTCGAGCGCGAGGCCCTGGAGGGCGGCTTCGACCTCGAGGAGCCGGAGGGGGCGGTTGGCCACGCCGCCCACGGCGACCCGGGGGCGCGCGATCTTCCCGCCTTCCACCTCGATGTGCACGTAGGCTTCGACCAGGGGCCACTCGGCGCGGGCGCGCTGGATGGTGCGATGGTAGGCGGCGCGCACGCCGGCGGGGGCCGCCGGCAACACGATTGCGGTGACGACGGCGTCGGGCGCGAGGGTGTGCGTGCGGCGCGGATCGCTGCCGTCGCCGAGGAGGGAGACGATGTTCAGCCCGGGGCCGCCCTGCACCTCCACCGAGGCGTCGAGCGCGAGCAGCACCATGGCAAGGGTGGACGGGTGCGGGGCGATGCAGGCGCCGAGGTCGTAGCAAGCGTGCTGGAGCGCGTCGCCTTCGCGGGCGAGGCAGCGGCTGCCGCCCTTCTTGAGGCAGGCGGCGGCGGGGTCGCGGTAGTACCAGCAGCGCACGTCCTGGAGGAGGCTGCCCCCGACCGTGGCGGCCGCCCGCACCTGCGGCGTGGCGAGGCCGCCCGCGGCCTGAGCGAGACCGGGCCAGCCGGCGCGTACGGTGGGGTCGGCGGCGAGGGCGGCGAGGCGCACGCCGGCGCCGATGCGGAGGCCGCCGTCCCAGGTGACGTTGAGGGTGGAGAGATCGGCGACGTCGCGCAGATCGACGGTGGGGCCGCGGCGGAGGCCGCGGTGGCGAAGGTCTTCGAGGTCGGTGCCGCCGGCGCGGGCGGCGGCGTCCGGGCGGCTCGCGAGGAGCGCGGCGGCTTCGGCCGCGGACGTGGGGAACGCGATCACGAGCGCACCTCGAGGAACGAGTCGGGCCGGAGCGGGAGCCGCGTCGGGCGCTGCCCGGTGGCGTGGTAGAGCGCGTTGCCGATGCTCGCGGCCACCGCCACGGTGGCGGCCTCGGACAGGCCGATGCCGTTGCCGAGCACACCTTCGAAGCCGCCTTCGTCGAAGTGCACGTCCATCTCCGGGGCGTCGGCGAGGCCGGCGATTCGGTAGGTTTCGAGGTCGGCGGTGAGGGTGCGGCCCGTGGCGGGGTCGAGGCGGCGCTCCTCGTAGAGCGCGTAGCTCACGCCCTGGACAACGGCGCCCTCCACCTGGGTGCGCGCCATCTGGGGCACCTTGATGCGGCCGGCGGAGATGCCGGTCCAGCTCCGGCGCGCGCGGACGATGCCGGTGCGCGTGTCGAGCTCCACCTCGGTGACCTGGGCGGCGGCCGGGGTCTCGTCGAAGAAGCGCAGGCCGCTCGCGGCGAACGGCAGGTAGTAGCCGCCCGGATCACGGCGGCGGCGGCCGGTGACAGTGATGGGCGGGCTCGCGGCGAGCAGGTCCGCGACGGACACGAAGCCGGCGGCGTGCTTCACGCCGCCCGGCGCGGCGACGGCGTCCCGAAGGCCGAGGCGGTCCTCGGCGACCGCGACGAGCGCGGCGTGAAGCTCGGAGGCGGCCTCCTCGGCGGCCGGGCCCATGGACACCGCCGTGCGGCTCCCGCTGGACGCACACGAGGCGGGGTCGGCGGAGTCGCCGAAGCGCACGCGCACCCGGTCGGGCGCGATGCCGAGCGTCTCGGCGACGGCGTACGCGACGACGGACTTGGAGCCGTTCCCCGTGTCCTGGCACGCGGAAGCGGCCACGATGCCGTCGCGCGAAGCTTCGAGGCGCACTTCCACGCCGGTCTGCACCATGGGCATCCACACGCCCGTCGCGAAGCCGAAGCCCCGCCGATACCGCCCCTTGTCCGCGCCCACCTCACGGGCGCGCTCTTTCCACGCCGGGAGGGTGTCTACCCAATCGTAGAGGCGCTGACGGCCCGCGTGCGGGGTCCACCGGCGACGGAGCGCGACAGGATCTTCGCCGCGCTTCCAGGCGATGGCGTCCACGGCCTGCTCGAGCGCCCACAAGGCGGCCGGGCCGCCGGGGCCGCGGAACGGCTTCACGGGCGGGGCGTTGGAGAGCACATCGTAATCGACGAGATCCTTGTAGGGCGAGTCGTACACGAGGCGGGCGAGCACGGCTACGGACGAACCAACCGACACACCGCCGTCGCCGTACGCCACCCCGCGGAGCGCGGCGAGCGCGCCGTCCGCGGTGGCGCCCAGCTCGATCTCGAACTCGGCGCCGGGTCGAACGCCGGCAACGGCGATCTCGGCGGCCCGGTCGAGCACCACCCGCACCGGCGCACCGGCGAGCTTCGCGAGGTCACACGCCACGCGCGACTCCATCTGCATGCCCACCTTCGCGCCGAAGCCGGCGCCCACGTATTCGGCGTGCACACGAACGGCGCCCGTCGGGAGCGCGTAGTGTTCGGAGAGGTCGACGGCGAGATCGTGCACGGATTGGGTGGACACCCACACTTCCAGCCCGCCGTCCAACCACCGCGCGACGGCGGCGTGCGGTTCGAGGGTGGTGTGGCACTGGCTGTGGGCGGAGAAGGTCTCTTTGTAGGTGGTGCCGCTCGTGCGGGCCACCGCGAAGCGCTCCTCCACCTGGGCCACCCTGGCGAACGGGAGGCGCACCGGGCCGCGCAGGTTGCCCGCGAGGGCTCCCGGGAACACCGCGCCCTCGGCCGCCGAAGGCGCGGTGTCCAGCGCCTTCTTCGTGGCGAACACCGGGGTCGCCCCCGCCGCGCGCGCCGCCACCATGCCCACAACCGGCGTAGCCGGCGTCCAGGTGATGCGGGCGCCCTCGATCGCCGCGAGGCCCGCCGCGCGATCAACCGCCGCCACCGCCAACACTTCCTGCCCGGCGAACCGCACCACGCCGCCCACGTTCACGTACGCGACCACGGCCTTCACGCCGGGCGCGGCGCGCAGGGCGTCGACGTCGAGCGCGGTGAGCGTGGCGCTGCCGTGGGGGCTGCGCAAAATCAAGCCTTCGAGCTGGCCGTCGAGCTTCACATCCGTCGTGTAGCGGGCGCGTCCGGTAACCTTGGCGACGGCGTCCACGCGCACCGGGGAGACCGTGCTCGGCGCGTCGAATTCACCGGCGCACGCGCGCGCTACGGCGGCGAGGATGCGCGGGTGGGCGCCGCACCGGCACAGGTTGCCCTCCAGCGCGTCGGCGACTTCGGCGGCGGAGGGGCGGGCGCCGGCGTGTTTGGCCCGCCACGCGTCGTGAAACGCCACGGCGCTCACGACGAATCCCGGGGTGCAATACCCGCACTGCAAGCCGTCTTCCGCGAGAAACGCACGCTGCACCGGGTGAAGATCGGCGCCACCGACGGCTTCGATGGTGGTCACGGAGCGGCCGTGGAGCGCGACGCCCGGCAACAGGCAGCTCGCGTGGGGCGCGCCGTCCACGAGCACGGTGCACGCTCCGCACGCCCCGTGCCCACATCCGCGCTTTGCCCCCGTCAATCCGAGGCGCTCGCGCATAACGTCGAGCGCGGCTTCCCCACCGCCGAGCCGGAGCGCGTGCGGCGTGCCGTTCACGGTGACGCGGACGGCCGCGGACTCGGAGAAGCCGGCGGGAGACGCCGCGGGCGCGACGGGCGCGGGGGCGGCGGGCGCGATGCGCACATCGGGCTCGGCCGCGGCGCGGGGCACGAGGAGCGCGGCGCCGAGGGCGCCTACCCCGCCACGAAGAAAGCCACGGCGGCTGGGAACGTCGGACACGGCGACCTCGAATGCGAGCGGCACGTATCCCGTCAGCGCACGCGCTCGATACGGAAGCTCCGCCCCTTGATGCGCCCGCCGAGGCGCTGAACCGCGGCGTCGGCCACGTTCCGCGCGACGGCGACGTACGCGAAGCGCTCCTGAATCTCGATCTTCCCCACGTCGGCGGCGGTGAGCTGGGCGTCCCCCGTGAGCGCGCCGAGGATGTCGCCGGGGCGCAGCTTGTCCTTGCGCCCGCCGCCGATGAACAGGGTCACCATGGGCGCCGGGGCCGGGCGACGATCGGCGGGAATCAGGGTCGCCAGCGCCACGCGTTCAATTGGGGTGTCACCGTCGTGCCGCGCGACGCGATCGGCCTCGCGCGCGTTGACGAGCGAAACCGCGAGCCCCGAGCGGCCCGCGCGGCCCGTGCGCCCGATGCGGTGCACGTACACCTCGGGCTTCGGCGGGAGGTCGAAGTTGACGACGAGCGCGAGATCGTCCACGTCGAGGCCGCGCGCGGCCACGTCGGTGGCGACGAGCACGCGGAGGCTCTGGTTGCGGAGCTGCGCGAGGACCCGGTCGCGGTCGTGCTGCTCGAGATCGCCGCCGATGTAGTCCGCGGCCACGCCGGCGCGGGAGAGCGCGTGCGCGCAGTCGGCGGCGGTCGTCTTCATGTTGCAGAACACGATTGTCGGGCCGGGGTGCGCGCCGCAGAGCTCCACCAGCGCGGCGACCTTGTCCTCCACGAGGCAGGCCACCTCGCGCAGGGCGCGGGGCGCCTCCGCTTCTTCGGTGACGACGACGTGGGCCGGGTCACGCTGCCACGCCGCGGACATCTCAGCGGTGGAGTCGAGCCACGTCGCCGAGAACAGGAGCGTCTGCCGGGCAACCGGGAGCGCCGAGAGGATGTGCTCCACGTCGTCGCGGAAGCCCATGTCGAGCATGCGGTCGGCCTCGTCGAGCACCACCACGCGCACGTAGCGGGTCTCGATGGCGTCGCGCTCGAGGTGGTCCTTCGCGCGCCCGGGCGTGCCGACGATCACGTGCACCCCCTCTTCGAGCGCCCGACGCTGCGGGCCGCCGGGCTGCCCGCCCGCCACGAGCAGCACCCGCAACCCCGGAAGGTGGCGACCGAGCCCGCGAATCGACGCTGCCACCTGCGCGCCGAGCTCGCGCGTGGGGCAGAGCACGATCGCCTGCGGACGGCGCAGCGTGATGTCCACCCGCGCGAGGAGTGGCAGCGCGAACGCGACGGTCTTGCCGCTGCCGGTGCGCGACCGCGCCACCACGTCGCGGCCGGCGAGGCCCGGCGGGAGCGCGGCGGACTGAACGGGGGTGGGCACCACGAAGCCGAGCTCGCCGACGGCGCGCAGGAGCGCGGGGGGGAGCCCGAGGGGGAGGAACGCGGCGGGGGGCTCGGTGGGGCGCATGCGCCGCTCTATCGCGGCGGGGCCTCGCTCACCGGCGCTCGGCCGACCACAACTCCCACGCCGCGCCCGCCGTGGCGGGCCCGAAGCCACTTACACCGGAGAGAAGCGCCACGAACGCCGCGCGATCGCCCGCGGCAACGTGGGGCGGGAGCCCGTCGAGGGAGCCCGATGCGACGGCCTCCATCAGCGCGTACATGCGGAAAGAGACGATGGGGAGAAAGCCGCCGCGACGGTACCCGGCCTCGCCCATCGCGGCCATGAGCGCTTCCTGGGAGAGCGCGGCGACGCGCGCGGGGTCGAGGAGCCCGCGTTCGGCGAAGTCGGGCATCGACGCGTGCGCACGATCGAGCGGGAAGTTGTTCACCGTGAGCAGGGCGGCGACGAGGTTCGCGACCTCGGGCTGGGAAAGGGGCATTCACCCAAGTTAGCGCAGCGGACATCACATGTCAGCCCCGAAATGTGTGGGTGGTGTCAATGGTCCGGACACCGCGCCCCCCGGCCGGTTAGTCGTGACGCATGTTCACCCCCCTCCCCCTGCGTCCCGGCGTCTCCACCCCGAACCGCGTGTGGCTCGCGCCGCTCACGAACATGCAGAGCCACCCCGACGGCGCCTGCTCCGACGCCGAAGAGACATTCCTCGCGCGCCGCGCCGAGGGCGGCTTTGGTCTCGTGATGACGTGCGCCGCGCACGTCGCCCAGGACGGCAAGGCGTGGCCCGGCGAGCTCGGCGTGCATGACGACGCGATGGTGCCGGGCCTCACCCGCCTCGCGGCGCGCATCCGGGCGGGGGGTGCCCTCGCCGCCGCCCAACTCTTCCACGGCGGATTGCGGGCGTCGGAGGCGGTCAGTGGCCTGCCCACCTGGAGCGCGAGCGCCTACGTCGAACCCGGCGCCGCCACGCCCCGCGCCGCCACCGAGGGCGACATCGAGCGCGTAATCGAGCAGTTCGCGAACGCCGCCCGCCGATGCGCCGCCGCCGGGTTCGACGCCGTCGAGCTCCACGGCGCGCACGGCTACCTCCTCTCGCAGTTCCAGAGCACCGTCTACAACCAGCGCACCGACGCATGGGGCGGCTCCCTCGCCAACCGCGCCCGCCTGATTCGCGAGACGACGCGCGCCGTCCGCGCCGCGGCGCCGGGGCTCGCGCTGATCGTCCGCCTCTCCCCCGAGGATTTCGGCCAGGCGAAGGGCATCGACCTCGACGAGACGCTCGCCCTCGCGCGCTGGCTCGCCGACGACGGCATGGACGTGCTCCACCTCTCGCTCTGGCGCTCCGCGGTCACGACGGTGAAGCGCCCCGACCAGCACGCGACGCCGCTCTTTCGCGAGGCCGTCGGCGACGGGGTGAAGATCGTGGTCGCCGGCGGGGTGTGGTCGCGCGCGGACGCCGAGGCCCAGCTCGCCCGCGGGGCCGACGCCGTCGCCCTCGGGCGCGCCGCCATCGCCAACCACGACTGGCCGCGGCGCGCGGAGAGCGGTGCGCCCATCGCGACGCCGCCCGTGTCCGCGGCGCACCTCGCCAACGAGGGGCTCTCCCCGGGTTTCGTGGACTACATGCGGCGCTGGAAGGGGTTCGTCTCGGAATAGCGGGGTCGGGGCAGCCGCTTCGCGCTGCGGAGGCCGCGGAGCCGATTCGGGGCGGCGGCGGCCCGGGTGCCCGTGCGGAGCGCGCTACGTTCGTCGGAGAGGTGCACGATGTTCCGAATCGGCGTGTTGGTGGCCCACGCGATCACCGAGCTCGTCGTCGCCGCGCTCATGTGGGGCGCGCCGTCCATGTTCTTCCCCTCTCCCGACGCCGAGACGGTCGGCCTTGCACGCTCTTTCGGCGTCGGCGCCGGAAGCGTCGGCGTCCTCAGCGTGCTTCTCGTGCCG
>CAXNIN010000032.1:0-20135 GCA_964202365.1 Myxococcota bacterium
GGGCCGCGGGGGCCGCCTTGGCGCCGCCCGCGCCGCCGAGATCGATCTCGACGAGCGGGGCGTGCACCTTCACGACATCGCCGGGGTTGCCGTGGAGCTTCGCGACCCGGCCGCTCTTGGGGCTCGAGATCTCGACGGTGGCCTTGTCGGTCATGATCTCGCAGAGCGGCTGATCGGTCGCGACGTCTTCGCCGGCCTTGACGAGCCAGCGGACGATCTCGCCCTCGACGACACCTTCTCCGATCTCCGGAAGGGGGAACACGAACATGGGGGGATCTCCGGGGGCGCTCAGAAGTTCAGGGCGTCGGGTACGGCCGCGGCGATGCGGTCGGGCGTCGCGTCGGCGGGGAGGGCCACGGGCGGGCTCTCCAGCGAGAGGAAGGCTTCGGTCAGCGTGACGCCGAGCGCCGCGGGCGCCCCGACAATCACGGCGCGGCCGGTGCGCCGGACGTGCGCGCCGATGGCGGCGCGGTCGAGCGGGGCGAGGCCGCGGAGGTCGACGATCTCGGCGCCGGTGTCCGCGGCGAGCGCGGCGGCGACGGCATCGCCGACGGCGAACACGGTGACGCCGGCGCCCGCGCGCCGGACGACCGCCGCGCCGAGGGGCGCGACCGGCGCGCCGGCGCCGGTGTCGGCGTAGGCCGCGGCGCTCTCGAGGAGGACGGCGGGCTTGCCGGCGGCGAGGGCGGCGTCGAGCATCCCGACGAGATCATCGGCGGTGGCGGCGACGTACACGTTGTGCAGGGGGGGCGTTGCGGGGGGTTCCCCCCCCGCCCCAAGAGGAGCCCGGATGACCAACGGCGCCGACCACGCCCCGCCGGAGCGCGCCGCGATCGCAGCGAGATCGGCCAGGATCTCCGCCGCGCGGCCGAGGCCCGCGGGATCGACCAGCTCGACGATGACGCGCTTGCCCGCGAGCGCGAGCCCCGCGCCCACGCCGACCGCCGCCGACTCGGAGAGCGGGGTGCGGACGAGGCCCGCGGAGAGGCCGACGGTGGCGCCGTGCACGCCGACGGCCTCGCCGACCACGACCCCGCCGCCGTCGACGAAGCGCCCGAGGGCACCCCGGAGGAGATCCAACCCGGTGCGGTTCATGCCTCTCCTCCGCCGGCGCGCGTACGGAGGTACTGCGCAATGAAGAACTCGCCGGCCTTGTAGCTGGAGCGAACGAGCGGGCCGCTCGCGACGTACTTGAAGCCCATGGCCACGCCCTCGGCCTCGTACCGCGCGAACACCTCGGGGGGCACGAAGGCCTCGACCGGGAGGTGGTTCATGGACGGGCGGAGGTACTGGCCGAGCGTGAGGAAGTCGACGTCGTGGGCGCGGAGCTCGCGCATGGCGTCGAGGACTTCTTCTTCCGTTTCGCCGTGGCCGATCTGGATGCTCGTCTTCGTGAGCTGGCCGGGCACGCGGGCCTTGGCGGCGTCGAGGATGCGAAGCGACTGTTCCCACGTGGCGCGGGGGTCGCGCACCTTCGCCTGGAGCCGCGGCACGCACTCGACGTTGTGCGCGAGGACATCCGGCCCGGCGTCGACGACGACCGCGAGCAGATCGATATCGCCGCGGAAGTCAGGGATGAGGGTTTCCACGAGCGTCTTCGGGTTTCGCGCCCGAATCTCCCGGATGCAGGCGGCGAAGTGCCCGGCGCCCTGATCGGCCTGGTCGTCGCGGTTGACCGAGGTGACGACGACGTAGTCGAGCTCCATTTCGCGGATGGCCTCGGCGACGTTGCTGGGCTCCAAGGGATCGAGCGGGGCGGGGTTGCGCGCGGTGGCGACGGCGCAGAAGCGGCAGCCGCGCGTGCAGGTGTCGCCCATGACCATGAAGGTGGCGGTGCCGCTGCTCCAACATTCCCCGATGTTGGGGCACTGCGCTTCTTCGCACACGGTGTGGAGCTTGAGCTCGCGGGCGCGCGCCTTGATGCGCGTGTAGCGCTCGCCGGCCGGCATCCGGACCTTGAGCCATTCCGGCTTTGGCCCCTTCACCCGTTCTCCGCGCATGTCGCCCTCCGCGGTTGGACGTTCCGCCGCCGTCCCCACGCTCCGGCGAAACCGACGCGCGCGGGGGCGCCTCTCTACCCCGGGGCGCCAGCGAGATCAACGGCACCGGCACAGGCGAGCGGCCCGGTCGTGAGGCGACAGTGTTTGGTTGACGACCGGGCATGGACCGCGGCCGGTTCCCGATCACCCACGCGCACGTTGACGTGCGGGCCGCCCTACCGTACGCTGTGCGCGACATGCACGACGGCAGCGACGAGTTCGGGAGAGAGGTGAGTGGCGCGGCCGCGGACCCTCCCCTGTCGATCGCCGAGCGCCTGTCCGCGGCGGAACTGGAGATCGCGGCGCTGCAGCGCACGCTCGAGCGCACGCAGGATCAGCTCGTGCAAGCCGCGAAGTTGGCGAGCCTCGGGGAGCTCTCCGCCGGCCTCCTGCACGAGCTGAACCAGCCGCTCAATGTGCTCGGCGGGTACGTCGAGATCCTCCGCGAGGGGAAGCTGGCCGAGGGTTCCCACACGCGCGCGCTCGACGTGATGGAGCGCGCGGTGGACCGCATGGTGCGCATGGTGGAGCACCTCCGCACGTTCTCGCGCGGCGGCCGGCCGACCGTGGCCGTGGTCGACGTCGCGGCGGTCCTCACGCTGGCGCGCGAGCTCACCGTCGGCGCGCTCCGCCGCGGGGTGGTGGTCACGTGCGCGCCGGGCCTCTTCGTTCTCGGGGACGCCAACCGCCTGGAGCAGGTGGTGATCAACCTCCTCGCCAACGCGCTCCAGTGCGAGGGCGACCCCGTCGTCCTGAACGCCCGCGCCCTCGACGACGACACCGTCGCCATCGAGGTGGCCGACCGCGGCCCCGGCGTTCCGACCGCGCTCCGCGCGCGCATCTTCGAGCCGTTCTTCACGACGAAGCCGGCGGGCCGGGGCACCGGCCTCGGCCTGTCCGTGAGCGCGCGGATCGTGCAGGACCACGGCGGGCGAATCGAGGCGGACGACAACCCCGAAGGAGGCGCGCTCTTTCGCGTGGTGCTCCCGCGCCACCACCCGCTCGCGTCGCCGCCGGCCCCCGAACGCACCGCTTGACAGATCGGCGCGGTGCGAACTACACGGCGCGTGCTCTTTCAACCACTACGATGCCCAGGTGCCCTCGCGAGAGGGTGAAACGGGAAGCCCGGTGAGAACCCGGCGCGGCCCCCGCCACTGTAACCGAGGACGTCCTTCACACCGATCGCACACGCGATCCGCCACTGCCCCACCGGGCGGGAAGGCGTGAAGGACGGTCGATCCGGAAGTCAGGAGACCGGCCTGGGTGTCGCAAAGTCCGTCCTTCGGGGAAGAAGGTCCGGGCGTGTATTTGCTGTCCGCAGGTGCGCGCGCGCCTCCCCAACGAACGGGAGGCCCGTCCCCTGCTCCATCTGCTGCTTCTCCCCTGCGCCTTCGCCGAAGACGAGCTGACCGTCTCGCCGGCCACGGGTCCGCAGCCGGGCAGCACGGCGGCGTCGCTCACGGTGCTGCCGCTCGGGCCCGACCTGCCGCCGGGGCAGGACCTCGCGAGTGTGGTGGATTCCGCGTCGGGCACCACCGTGCGGCGGCTCGGGGGGCTCGGCGACTTCTCGGCGGTGAGCCTCCGCGGCTCGACGTTTCGGCAGGTGGAGGTGTTCCTCGACGGGCTCCCGCTGAACCCGGACGGCGCGAGCGCGGTGAACCTCTCGGAGCTGCCGGTGTCGGCGTTCGACCGGGTGGAGATCTACCGGGGGATGGCGCCGGTGGCGTTCGGGAGCGGCGCGATTGGCGGGGTGCTGAACCTCGTGACGCCGCCACGGGCGGTGCTCGCCACGGTGGGCGCGCGGGCGGGGTCGTTCGGGACCTTCGCGACGAGCGCGGTGGTGGGGCCGAAGCGGGGCGCGGTGGACGCGCTCCTCGCGATCGACCAGCTCCACACCGAAGGCGACTTCCCCTACTTCGACGACCAGGGCACCGAGTACACCCTCCTCGACGACCGCACGCCCACCCGCGTGAACAACGCGATCGACCGCGCGAGCCTCCTCGGGCGGGTGCGCTTCGGCCCCCACGCGGCCCGCGTGACCCTGCTCGAGAGCTTCGTCGGGAGCCACCAGGAGCTTCCGGGCCCGATCTCCGCGGCGTCGCAGACCGGGAGCCTCGGCACCGTGCGCAACCTCGTGGGCGCGGGCGTGGACGTGTCGGCGTCGCCGACGCTGCGCGTGCTGCCCCAGGCGTGGTGGTTGTGGCGGCAGGAGGTGTTCGACGACCGCGACGCCGCCATCGGCGTGGGGGCGCAGCACACGCGGGACCGGTCGGGCACGGTGGGGGGGCAGACCAGCGTGGTGTGGGCGCCGGTGACGTGGGTGACCGGGAGCGCGCTCCTCCGCGGGCGCCACGAGCGCTACACGCCGTATGACCTGCTCGCCGACACGGACGACGGGGATCGCGCCCGCACCGCCGGCGTCGCGGCCCTCGGCGCGGACCTCCGCTTCTGGGACGACCGCGTGACCGTGTCGCCCGCCGCCCAGGTGGAGCTCCTGGACGACCGCGCCATCGGCACCGTGCCGTGGGAGGGCGTGGACATCCCGGACGCCGCCGTGGGCGTGTGGCCCACCCCCCGCATCGGCGCGCTCGTGCGGCCGTGGCCGTGGCTCTCGCTCAAGGGCACCGCCGGCACCTACCTCCGCGTGCCCGACCTCACCGAGCTGTTCGGCGACCGCGGCACGATGCAGGGCAACCCCGCGCTGCTCCCGGAGACGGGCGAGGCGTGGGAGGTGGGCGTGCGCGCGGAGGCGCCGTGGGAGGGGCTCGTTCAGGGCTCGGTGGACGCCGCGTACGCGCGGCGCACGGTGCACGACCTGATCGCGTGGGTGCAGAACTCCCAGCAGACGCAGTACCCGATCAACGTGGGCGAGGCCTACGTGCGGAGCACGGAGGCGGCGGTGACCGTGCACGTGGGCGGGTACGTCACGTCGCAGTCGAACCTCACCTGGACCGTCACCCGCAACCTCCTGCCCGACCCCGCCTACGCGAACAACGCGCTCCCGGGCATCCCCGACCTCGAGCTCAACCAGGCCACCACCGTGCGGTGGCCCGAGCGCGCCGCGCTCACCCACACGTGGTCGTACACGGGCCTCACCTTCACCGACACCGCCAACGTCGGGTTCACCGCGCCGCGCGACCTGCACGCGCTCGCGCTCGAGCTGACCCCGGTGCCCGGCCTGCCGAGCGTGCGCGCCGAGGTGCTGAACCTCTTCGACGTGCGCGGCACCGCGGTGGACCGCAACCCGCTGGACGACGGGGACGACACCCCCATTGTCCGTCCGCTGACCGACTTCAGCGGCTACCCCCTGCCCGGGCGCACCGTGATGGTGGCGGTGTCCTGGACCGAACCTCCGAGGAAATGAACGATGTGGCTCTTCCTACTGCTGACCGCCTGCGAACCGGCGGTGAAGGACACCGCGGCGCCCGCCGACACGGGCGCCGACACGGGCGCCGACACCGGCGCCGACGGGGACCATACCGTCGTGATCGCGACCGTGGCCGGCGACTTCAGCGCCGGTCAGCTCGCGACGCTCTCCGCCGACGGCACCGTGACGGACGCGATCTTTCCGACCACCACCGACCCCGTGGTGGAGGTGGACGGCGACCGCGTGATCCTCCTCGACCGCTCGTCGGAGAACACGGTGCGCGTGTACGACCCGGCGGACTGGTCCGCACCCCTCGTCGAGCTCTCCACCGGCGACGGCTCGAACCCTCAGGACGCCGCCTTCTGCGGCGATGTGCTCGTCGTGAGCACGTACGCGGGCACGTCGCTCGGCCTGTACGACGGCGCGACCGGCCTCGCCCGCGGCGCGCTCGACCTCTCGCCCTACGCCGACGCCGACGGTGTTCCCGAGGCCGACGCCATCGTTCGCGGCGCCGACGGCCACCTCTACGTGTCGCTCAACAAGCTCGACACCTCCGCGCTCCCGTGGACCAGCGCCGACGGCTCCGGCACCATCGTGCGCGTCGACTGCGACACGGTGACCATCACGGAGGACTGGACCGTGGGTCCGAACCCCTCGATCTCCCCCCACCCGGCCGATCCCAACACAATCCTCGTGCGCACGGGCGACTACTACAACGACGACTACAGCGTGAAGTTGGACGGCGCGCTCCAGACGTTCGACCCCGTCGCCGGCACCGTCTCCGAGCCGCTCCTGACCGAGGCCGCGTTCGGCTACAACCTCGGCAGCCTCGCCGGCAACCGCGGCGGGCACGCGATGCTCGTGGCGGACGACGCCTACAGTTGGACCGTCTTCTGCCTCGACCTCACCACCTTCGAGGCCACGCCGACCACGGCGGTGGACTCGTTCATCGGCGACGCCGTCACCGCGCCCGACGGCACGGCGTGGATCGCCTACCGCCAGGGCTACGCGGGGAGCGGCGCCCCCGTGATTGCGGGGCTCGTGGCGTGGAACCCGGAGACGTGCACGTCGGGCGATCCGGTCTCGACGCTGTTTCCGCCCTACTCGCTGGCGATCGTCCCGTGACCGCCGCGCCCCTCCTGCTCCTCCTCGCCCTCCTCGCCGGCTGCGCGCCGGCCGACGCGTGCGACCCCATGTGCGACGCCGCGGCCGCCCGGTTCGCCGCGTGCCTGGACGAGGAGGGGCGGACCTGGGGCGACGCCGTCGGCTACGCGGACGAAGACGACTACGACGATTGGTGCGCCACCTACACGTGGGAGCTCCGGCAGCTCGGCGCCGCCGATACCTGCGCCGAGAAGCTCCCCGTGTTCGAGGACGGCACGTGCACCGACTACTACGACGCCTGGGGGGACCCATGAGCGTGCTCGCGCTCGCGCTGCTCGCGGCGTGCGACCGCCCCGACCCCACCCCCACGGGCCCCGCCGACCTCCGCTTCGTGCGCGGCGGCGTGGTGCGCGACGGCGTCTACGCGCCGCGCAGCTGGGCCCCCGGCGACACCGTGGACGGCGTGGTGGCCCCGGTCACCCCGGAGTGCGCCTCCCTGTTCCACGTGGAACTCGAGGACATGGACCGCCTCGCCGCGATGGGCGCCCCCGCCCCCGCCGCCGCGCTCGCGTTCTCGCCCGACGGCCGGTGGCTCGCCGTCGGGAGCGACGCGGGCTCGCTCCGGATCGTCGACACTGAGACGGGCGGGGTGCGCGCCGTGCGCACACTCGCGGAGGGCGCGGTGAAGCAGGTCGCGTGGGGCGCGGGCGCGCTCTACGTGGGGGTCCAGTCGCCCGACGCCGAGCTCCTCGCGGTCGACCCCACCACGCTCGCCACGCGGTGGCAGGTGCGGCTCGCCGACGAGCTGGAGACGAGCGCGCTCCCCCCCGCCGACGACGTGTACGGCCTCTACTCGCTCCCCGCCGTGTTCGCGATCCGCGTGCTCAACGGCGGCGACCTGCTCGTCACCGGCGCGCACGGGTGGACCACCCCCGAGGGCACCCGCACCAACCGCGCCCGTCTCTACCGCTACGCCCCCGACGGCACCCGCGTGGGCGCCTGGCCCGCCGCGGGCCCGGCCGACGCCATCCTGCTCCACCCGGCCGTTTCGGGCGACGTGGCGCTCGTGGCCATGAGCCGCTCCGCCGACGGCCCCGCGCCGGACGGGCTCCCCATCGGCGGCGTGGCCAGCATCGACCTCGCGACGATGACAACGCGCTGGACCCGCACCTTCGAGCCGTTGAAGCCGCACTTCAAGAGTGTCTTCCTCTGGGAGGCGCTCGGCGTCTCGAACACCCTCGCGTTCGCCGGCCTCGGCGACGGCCGCGCCTTTCTCTTCGGCGCCGACGGCGTGGAGCGCGCCACGCTCACCCCCGGCGTGCCGGTGCTCGCGCAGGGGGTGCCCATCGCGGCGGGCGTGGGCTTCGGCACGGTGGTGGACGACACCGCCTACTTCCTCACCACGTCCACCAACATCCCGTGGGGGAGCGCCGACCCGATGGCGCGCCCCCCCGCCGCGCACCCGGCGCAACACACGCTCCACGCGGTGGGGCTCGACGGCACGCCGCGGTGGGTGTGGCAGGGCGAACACGCGGTGCAGGGCGTGGTGCCGAGCCCCGACGACGCGTTGCTCCTCGTGGCGGCCGCCGAGCGGGCCACGGACACGCGCACCGACCTCTTCGGCGCCCTCGTCTTCGACCGGCAGACCGGCGCGCTCGTGACGCGGTGCGCCACCGAGGGCCCCGCGTACTTCCGGCCGGTGTGGGCGACGGATGGCCGCATCGCGGTGGCGGAGGCCCCGTACATGGCGGACGGCGCGGTGCGCGGCGCCTACCGGGTCACGGTGTTCCGCTGAAGCGCCGGGCCCCGAGCGCGGGGGTCGGGGCCGGCGCGGCGGCGCTCCTCTTCCTCGCGGCGTGCGCGGCGCCGGAGCCGCTCTCGGTGGTGGCGCGGCCCACCGTCGCGGGCGTGAACGTGGTGGCCAACGCCCCGGTGAAGCGCGTGGAGATCCGCACCGCCGCGGGGATTCCGGTGGTGCGGGACACGCCGCCGGTGGCGGCGGACGCGGTGGAGATCGTCGCGACGTTGGCGCCCGGGTCGTACACCGTAGCGGTAACGACGGCCGACGGCGAGACCGCCACCACCGCGCTCACCGTGGCCGCGCCGCGCGCGCTCCGGGTGGAGGTGCAGCCGCAGCCCGGCGCGGCGTGGCGCGACGCCGCGGGCGAGGTGCCCGTGCCGCTCGTGGCGGGGGGCGCGGCGGAGGTGCTCGTCGCGGTGACGGGCGGGCAGGGGATGCCGGCGTCCGTCGTGCTCCTCGGGGAGGAGGTGCCGCTCGCCGTGCCGGGCGCCCGGGTGGTGCGTCCGATCCGCGTCACCGACGCGCCGGTGCCGCTCGACGTGGGCGGCGTCGCGTTCACCCTCGTGCCCGCCCCCATCGCGCTCGACGCCCTCACCGCGAACGTCGCGCTCGTCTCCGACGTGTTCCCCGCCGAGTCCACCGGCGAGCCCGACCTCGCGCGCCCGGCGTCCCGCGTGAGCCTCCCTTCGCCCGCGTTGGAGCGCCTCGTGCGCGCCGTGGGCCTGGGCGGGCGCCGCCGCGACGACCACGCGCCGTGGGCGTTCTGGGGGGTTACCCTCCGCAACGACGGGGACACGCCCGTTGATCTCCACGTCGCGCTCGTCGTCACGCAGGATGGATTTACCGCGACCGCTTTCCGGCCCCGCATGCGCGCGGGCGACGGCGACACCGGCGAGGTCGCCGCGCTCCTGCGCGTCCCGGCCCACGGCGAGGCCCGCGCCGCGCTCCCGGTGTACGTCGACACCCCCAACGTGGCGGCCGGCGCCTACGACGTGGCCCTCACCGTCACCCCCCTCGGCGGCGACACGCCCCTTCACGCCGCCACGCGCCCCCTCTACGTGCGCCGCGGCGATCCCGTCGCGAGCGCCGGCTTCGCGGCGTCCCTGCTCGCCTTCGCCGGCGGGGCAGGCCTCGTCGTCACGCGGCTCCGCACGTGGTTGAACGCCGCCGCCACGAGCGAGCTCATGACCATCGCCCTGTTCGGGAGCGCGTTGTTCCTCGTGGGCACCGCCGCGGATCTCGTCGCCATGGGCGTGGGCGCGCTCCTCGGCCCGCTGTCTTCCATCGTGACCGGCCTGTTGTCCGATCTCGGCCGCTACACGCTCCTCGCCACGCTCCTCGCGCTCCTCCCGCGCCCGGGCACCCTCACCCTCGCCATCCTCACCGGGTGGTTCCTGCGCGGCTTCACCACCGGCGCCTTCGCCCCGGTCGACATCCTCTACACCGGCATGTCCATCGGCATCGCCGAGGCGTTCGCGTGGCTCGCGGGGCTCACGCGGAGCGGCGCGTGGCGCGACGAGCCCAGCAACCGCCGGTGGGCGCGGCTCGCGTTCGGCTTCGGCGCCGCGAGCGTGTGCTCCACCTTCGCCGGCTTGTGGATGCACGTGGTGCTCTTCCGGCTCTTCTTCGCGCCCTGGTACATCGCGCTCCAGGTGCTCGTGCCCGGCCTGCTCTACGCCGTCATCGCGTGCCGCGTCGCCACCGATTTCGCGGCTTCGCTGCGGAAGGTGGAGGCATGATCGCCCTCGCCGCCGCCGGCTACCGGTACCCCGCGGGCACCGCCGTGGGGCCGGTCGACCTTCGCGTGGCGCCCGGCGAGCTCGTGCTCCTCACCGGGCCCACCGGCTGCGGGAAGTCCACCGTGCTCCGCCTCGCCGCCGGCATCCTCCAGCGCCACGGCCACGGCGTGGTGACCGGTGCGGTGACCCTCGGCGACCGCGATCCCGCCTCGCTCATCGCCGCCGACCGCGTCCGCACCCTCGGGTTCGTCGGCCAGGACCCCGACGACGCCGTGGTGGCCGCGACGTGCGCCGCGGAGATCGCGTTCGGCGCGGAGAGCGCCGGGTGGGCGCCGGACCGCATCGAGGCGCGCGTGACGACGCTCCTCCACCGCCTCGGCCTCGCCGCGCGGGCCGACCGGGCGCCGTCCGCGCTCTCCGGCGGGCAACGCCAGCGGCTCGTGATCGGCGCCGCGCTCGTCGCCGGGGCGGGCGCGCTGCTGCTCGACGAGCCCCTCTCCCAGCTCGATCCCGAGGGCGCCCACGCCGTGATGGCGCTCCTCCGGGAGCTCGCGGACGATGGCGTGGCCGTGCTCTGCGTCGAGCACCGCCTCGAGATCGCCATGCCGTACGCGCACCGTACCCTGCTCATGGACGCGGGCCGCATCGTGGCGGACCCCGTCTCCGACGCGGGCGCGCTCCGGGCGCGCGGGCTCGCCGGGCCGATGGTGCGCGAGCTGGAGGAGCGCACCGGGGGCACGCGGTGGCGGGTGCGGGCGGACACGGTGACACATGCGTCCGTCGCGAGCGATGTATCACTCCGATCCGCTTCGAGCCGTCCGATCTCCGGTGTGATACACGCCGCGAACCTCAGCTTCGCGTGGCCCGGCGAGCCGAGATGCGTCACGGATGTATCGCTCGATATCCAGGCCGGGGAGCGCGTGGCGCTCGTGGGCGCCAACGGGGCCGGCAAGAGCACGCTCCTCGGGCTCGTGGCCGGGCGGCTCCGGCCGGCGCGGGGCGCCGTACGCGCGACGGGCCGGGTGGTGGAGGTGCCGCAAAACCCCGACCTCGCGCTGTTCTGCGAGACCGTCCACGCCGAGCTCGCCTACGGGCCGGTCGAGGCGCGCCGCTCGCCCGCCGACGTGGCCGCCACCGTGGCTCGGGCCGCCGCCGCGCTCTCCGTCGCCGACCTGCTCCACCGCCCGCCGCAGGCGCTCTCCCGCGGCCAACGCCTCCGCACCGCCGTCGCCGCCGCGCTCGCGTGCGCGCCCCGCCTCCTCGTGATGGACGAGCCCACGTCCGGCCAGGACCGCGACCAGGTGGATCGCATGCTCGCCGCGCTCCCCGACGCCCTCCCCGGCGGCGCCGTGCTCTTCGCCAGCCACGACCTCGACGTTGTGCTCCGCCACGCCACCCGCGTGATCGTGCTCGACGCCGGCCGCATCGTGGCCGACGGCCCGCCGCTCGCGACGCTCCTCGCCGCCGAAACCCGCGGCCTTCCTCTCCCGTTACCGCCGCTCGCCCGCGTGTGCGCCGCGCTCGGCGTGCCCTACGCCGCCCCCGAACAGCTCGCCGCCTGGCTCGAGGCCGAATGACGGACCCCCGCGCCCGCCTCGGTGCCATCTTCGGGCTCGGCGTGCTCGTCTTGTGCCTCGAAGGCGCGCTCCCCCTCGCGCTCCTCGCCGCCGGGCCCACCCTCGCCGTGCTCCTCCACCCGCGCACCGCGGGGTGGCGCCTCCGCTTCCTCGGCGGCGTCGCGCTCCTCGCGTGGACCACCGCGCTCTCCCAAGGGCTGTTCTGGGCCGACTGGCCGCGCACGCCGCTGCTCGTGCTCTCCACCGACCCGAACATCGTGATCTCCCGCGAGGGCGTGACGCACGGCCTCGTCCAGTCGCTTCGGTTCGTCGCGCTCACCGCCGCGGGCGTGTGGGTTGCGCTCACGACGGCGCCCGATCGCCTCGTGGCCGCCCTGCTCGCCGTGCGGGTGCCTTTCGGCATCGCGCTCATGGGCGCCACCGCGCTCCGGTTCGTGCCGCTCGTGGGGGCCGAGCTCTGGGCCGTGCGCGAGGCCCGGGCGCGCCGGGGCCGCCCCGCGTGGGCGCGGTCTCCCTGGGCGTGGCTCCGCCTCGAAGTATCGCTTTTGCGGCCGGTGGTCGCCCGGGCGCTCCGTCGGGCGCGCGCGCTCGCCGAGTCGCTCGAGACGCGCGGCTTCCACCCCACCGCCCCGCGGGCCGTGCGCGAGCCGCTCCGCATGAACGCCGGCGACATCGTGGGCCTCGGCGTGGTCGCTACCATCGTCACCGCCGCCGTGTTCGCACGCGGCCTCTACGGGCTCTACGGCGCCGAGTTGTACTACACGCCCGCGCTGCGACCGCTCTACGCCTTCGTTCGGGCGTGGATGTAGGGGCGGCGGCCTCCCGGCGGTGCAGGAGCGCCGAAAGCCAGGGCGAACCCTTGTTGCAGCGCAGCGATCAGGCCCGCGCGCGCTCCCAGAACGCGGCGTTCGGCTCGATTCCGGCGCCGTCCATCGAGAGCTCCGGCCGGATGCCCACCACGAAGAACATCTCCACGAGCCCCTTCCCCTTCGCGGCCACGCGCCCGCGCGGCTCGAGCACGAACAGCTCCGCCACGCGGCCGGCCGTGCCCTCGGACACGTTCACGCGGCCCGGCGCGCCGCTCGACTCCATGCGGCTCGCGAGGTTCACGGTGTCGCCCCACACGTCGTAGGCGAAGCGCGTTTGCCCGACCACCCCGGCCACGAGCGGCCCCGTGTGGATGCCCACCCGCACATCCCACCCGGGGCGCCCGCCCGCACGGCGCGCCGCGCTCCGGGCGGCGATCGCGCGCGCGATGTCGAGCCCCGCGAGGACGGCGTCCGCCGCGTGCGTGCGGCGCGCCACGGGCACCCCGGCCGCGGCCATGTAGCTGTCGCCGATGGTCTTGAGGCGCTCCAGCCCGCGCCGCGCCGCGATCGTGTCGAAGAGCGTGAAACAACTGTCGAGATCCGCCACCAGCTCCTCGGCCGTCACCTGCTCCGCGACGGACGAGAACCCGACGAAGTCGGTGAAGAGCACGGTGACGTCGGCGTGATGGCGGGGCTCCACGCGGTCATTCGCCTTGAGCTCGGTGACGATGGGCGCCGGGAGGATGTTGTGGAGGAGCTGGTCGATGCGGGCCTTGTCGGCGGCGAGCTCCACGCGCTGCGCCTCGATCTGCATCGCCATGCGCCAGCTCTTGCGACGCACCTGCTCGAGCACCAGCACGAGAAACGGTACGCCCAGGAGCACGGCCACCGCGTTGGTGAGGCTGTACCGCCGCGCGGGATCGCCGAGGGGCGTGTCCGCGAGGAACGCGACGGCCGCGAACGTGACAATCGAGAGCGTGAACGACGCGAGCGCGCGGCCGCGGGAGAGCGGGATGGCCGGGAGCACCATCAGCACCACGAGGTAGCCGCCGATGTAGGCGGGATCGGCCCCGGAGAGCGCGGCGGCCGTGGCACTCGCGGCCTGCATGTAGGCCATCACCGCGAGCAGGCGGTTCTGCGGGCGCACCCGCGCGCGAAAGAACACGTGCGTAACGATGGCGAGCACCGCCACCACCGTGAGCCCCACGCGCAGGTACGGGAGCGCCGTCACTTCCGGGTGGAGCGCGCGGTCGGACACGATGAACGGGAGCCACACGAGCGCCGCGAAGATGGACGACGGCACCACCACGCGCGCGGCCTGGCGATCGAGCTCCTCGCCGAACGAGGCGCTCGCGTGGGTGGGGACGAGGGGCGAGGGCGGGGCGGGGGGCACGGGGGGAGGTAACCGGGGGCCGGCGGGGCCGGAGGTGCCCCTGGTGGAGGGCCGCGCGGCCGCCGCGGGCCCGATCACGCGGTGGGTGCCGCCGAACACGCTCGGCCTGCGCGTGACGAACCCCGCCCAGGACGGCGCCACCGTGCCCATCGGCGAGCGCACCGCCGAGGTGTTCGCGGTGCCGGGCCACACCGCCGGGAGCGCCGCGTGGCTGGTGGACGGCGTGTTGTTCCTCGGGGACTCCGCCGACGCCACGAGCGCCGGGGAGATGATCCCCGCGAAGTGGCTCTTCACCGACGATGCGCCCACCAACCACGCGTCGCTCGTGCGCCTCGCCGAGCGCATCGCGCCGCGCCGCGCCGAGGTGCGCGCGCTCGTGTTCGCGCACACGGGGATGTTGACCGGTCCGGACGCGCTGCTCGCCTACGAGTAGCACCCGAGCCGCCGCCGCTCGCCCCCGGCTTTGCGGCCGCCGCACCGGCGCGCGCCCGGGCGCGTCCGGGTGCCCTGGCCTTCCCGCCTTCTTCCCCGCTACTTTCGGAGAGGCCCGCGCCGCGGATTGCGCTTCATGTCCTCGGTGACGACCACCTGGAGCGAATCGAGGTGGCGCTCGGAGACGGCTTCGAGCCAGCCGGACGCGCGGAGGATGTCCTGGAAGGCGGCGTCGGACCCGGGCGCGGTGGGGGCGACGGAGCCGCGAGCCGGGCCGGACTTGGGACCGCCCAAGGCCTTCTGGAGGCCGGCGTTCGCGTTGCGGAGCTGCGTGGCGAGCACGCCGAGCAAACATTCCCGCCACGCGATGCGGTTGGCGCCGCGGAGGCCCGCGTGGGCTTCGGCGTCGATGCGGTAGAGCCAGCCGGGGCGGGCCGCTACGCAGCTCGCGGTGCGCGCGCCGCGCTCGACGAGGGTGTTGATGCCGAAGAGGCTGCCGGCGCCGAGCATGGCGAGCATCTCCGCGCGTTCCCCGCGGACATTTCGAAGAACGTCGATGGCACCGTCGGCGACGAGCCACGCGGCCGCGCCGGCCTCGCCCTCGAGAAACACGACCTGGCCTTCCTGGACGGGCTCGGCCACGAACGCGGCGGAGAGGGCGGCGAGGGTTTCGCCGTCGACGTCGGCGAGGCCGGGTTGTCGGCGAAGGAGCGGCTCGATGGGCGGGCACGGGCCGGAGGGGCCCCCAGGCCGGAGGGCGCGCCACAGCCGGGCGAGGGCGGAAGGCTCGGTGCGGGCGGGCGCGGCCGCGCCGCCGGTGGCCACCTGGGACAACCGCGTGTTGGTGGCGCTGATTCGGCGCACGAGCGAGAGGAGCGCCTGCTCAAGGAGGGCGTCGTACACGGAGCTGCGCTGCCACCGGAGCGTGTGGAGGCTGCCGACGGGGAGCGTGACCACCTGGGCGTCGCCCCGCGCGCGGAGCGTGGCCGAGCGTGTACTTCCGGCGAAGAAGGCGGAGGCTTCGCCAAGGAGCTCGCCGGGGAGCACCCGGCCCACCACGACACCGTCGAGCTCCGCCGCGAGCTCACCGAGGAGCACCACGCCGAGCTCTTCGACGGCGCTCCCGGCATCCCACAACACCTCGCCGGGAGAGAGGGCGACGGCGTCCCAGAGCGGCGCGGAGGCGCGCAGGGCGTCGGCGCCGGCGCGGCGCAGGAACGGGACGGACGCGAGCTCGTCGGCGATGGACCCCACGGGACCTCCGCGCGCGCCGTATCCGTTCAGCGCGCAATCGTCGCGAGCCACGCCCGCAACACGGCGCGACCGCCCGCGACCGCGGTGTCGAGGCCTTCCCAGGCGGCGGGCGTCTCGTCGAGCGAGCCCGCGGCCTCGAGCAGCGGGCGGCTGAGCTCGGGGTGAAACTGGAAGGTCCACCGGTGGGGAGCGTAGCGGAGCGCCTGGATGCCCATGTCGTCGGTGGCCCACACCTCCGCGCCGGGCGGCGGGACGGCGACGCGCTCGCCGTGCATCTGCACCACGACGCCGGTGTAGCCCTCGATTCCCGGCAGGGAAAGCGGGAAGATTCCGTTCTGCGGCCCCGGGGACACCTCGACCACGCCGCCCTTCGCGCGCGCGAGGAGCTGGTGGCCCCCGCACAGGCCAAGGAGCGGAAGGTCGGCGGGGAAGGCGGCGAGCCACTCGCGCAGGGCGACGCGCCAAGCCTCTTCGTCGTTGGCGGACCCGAAGCTGCCGCCGATCACGACGCCGTGAAAGCCGTCGACGGGCGGCGGGGGCGCGCGCGTTGCGTCGTGGAGGACGAGCGTGGCGCCGAGCTCGGCGAAGGTGGGGGGGAGATGTTCGGCTTCGACCAGGGTAGCCGTGCGGCGCGGGTGGGTGTGGTCGGCGAGCTGGCTCACGTAGAGGAGGCGCATGGGGGCTCGCTCGGGGGCGCGGAGGACGCGCGGCTACGGGGTGGGGTCGGGCCGGGCGCGGGCGCGGATCAGCGCCATGGTGAGGGCGTCGACGGCGGCGGGGGTGACGCCGGGGAGGCGCGCGGCGGCGCCGAGCGTGGCGGGGCGCGCGCGGAGGAGGCGCTCGCGAACCTCGGCGGAGAGCGCCGGGAGCACGGCGAAGTCGAGGCCTTCGAGCGAGGCGGCGTCAAGACGGGCGGCCTCGGCGCGGCGGCCCTCCTCGCGCACGACGTAGCCGGCGTACTTCACGTCGATCTCCACCTGCTCGGCGGCCTCGGCGTCGAGCGCGCCGTCCTCCCCGGGGAGGGCGCCGGGGAGGAGCGGGGCGATGTCCGCCCAGCCGAGCTCGGGGCGCCGGAGCAGGTCGGCCGCGGTGAGACGGCGGTTGAACGCGGGCAGTCCGAGCGCGGCCACGCGCGCCCGGGTGACGGCGTCGGGCACGAGCACGGTGGCTTCCGCCGCGGCGCGGAGCGTGGTAGCGCGCTCCATCTTGGCCTCGAAGCGGGCCCAGGCGGCGTCGGAGAGGAGGCCGGCGGCGCGGGCCTTGGGCATGAGGCGACGGTCGGCGTTGTCCTCGCGCAGGAGCAGGCGGTGCTCCGCGCGGCTCGGGAACATGCGGTACGGCTCACCGCCGACGCCGCGGGTGACGAGGTCATCCACCATCACGCCACTATAGGCTTCGTCCCTACGGAGTTGCAAGGAGCACCCCGCCGCGGCCGCCCCGGCCACGAGCCCCTGCGCGGCGGCCTCCTCGTACCCGCTCGTGCCGTTGATTTGCCCCGCGAAGTACAGGCCTTCGACGCCGCGGAAGCGCAGATCGAAGTCGAGCTGGGTGGGGTCGGCGTAGTCGTACTCGACGGCGTAGCCGTACTGCACGATCTGCGCGCCTTCGAGGCCAGGAATCGAGCGGATGAGCGCTTCCTGCACGAGCCGCGGGAGGCTCGTGGAGGTGCCGTTGACGTACACGCGGTGGGTGGAGAGGCCTTCGGGCTCCAGGAAGAGCTGGTGGCGGTCCTTCTCGGGGAACCGCACCACCTTGTCCTCGATGGAGGGGCAATAGCGGGGGCCGCGGCCCGTGATGGCGCCGCTGTACACCGGGGAGTCGGGGAGGGCGCCGCGGATGATGGCGTGGGTGCCGTCGTGGGTGTGGGCGATGTGGCAGGTGCGCGCGCCGATACGCGGGGGGGCCGGGGCGAAGGAGAAGCGGCCGTCGCGGATGTCGGCTTGGGGTTCGAGCCGCGCCCAGTCGATGGTGCGGCCGTCGAGGCGGGGGGTGGTGCCGGTCTTGAGCCGGTCGAGACGGACGCCGAGGGCGCGGAGCGAGTCGGAGAGCCGGTGCGCGGCGCCCTCGCCGATGCGGCCGCCCTCCGCGCGCTCGTCGCCGCGGTGCATCACGCCGCCGAGGAACGTGCCGGTGGTGAGGACGACCGCGGGCGCGCGGAGCCGCACGCCGTCGGCCAGATCGAGGCCCTCCACGCGGTTGGCCACCACGACGATCGCGACGGCCTCGCCCTCGAGGATCGTGAGCGTCGGCAGCGCGGCGAGCGCGGCGACCACGGCCTCGGGGTAGCGATCGATGTCCACCTGGGCGCGGCTCGCCTGCACGGCGAGGCCCTTGCGCGTGTTGAGGCGGCGAAACTGGATGGTGGTGGCGTCGGCCACGCGGGCCTGGAGGCCGCCGAGGGCGTCGATCTCGCGGACGAGGTTGCCCTTGGCGAGCCCACCCACCGCGGGGTTGCACGAGAGGCGGCCCACCTGGTCGCGCCGCAGCGTGACCATCGCCACACGTTTGCCGAGCCGCGCGGCGGCGGCGGCGGCCTCGGTGCCGGCGTGCCCGGCGCCGACCACGATGACGTCGAAGTCCATGCGCGGGCGTATCGCGGCCCACGGGCGGGCGCGCCGTGCGACAATCCCCCCCGTTGCCGACGCGCCCCCTCCTCCTCCTGTGCGCCCTCGTCCTGCTCCAGCTCCCGTGGCTGGCGCGCCCGGTGCACTACGACGAGGCGAACTTCCTCACGTTGGCGCGCGGGGCCGTCGCCGATCCGTGGCGCCCGCACGACGTGCGCATCAACTGGCAGGGCACCGAGGAGCGCGCCTTCGACGTGCTCTCCAACCCGCCCGGCATCGCGTGGTGGCTCGCGCCGGTCGCCGAGCGCGGCCCCCTCGTTCAGCGCGCGTGGATGCTCGCGTGGCTCCCCCTCGCGCTCTTCGGCGCGTGGCGCCTCGGCGGCCGCTTCCTCTCCGATCCCGAACGCGGCGCCATGGTGCTCCTCACCGCGCCCATCGTGCTCCTCTCCACCCCCGCGCTCCTCCCCGACGCCCCCCTCTACGCCCTCACCCTCGCCGGCATGGGCGGCTTCGTGCACGCCATCGACCGCGAGCGGCCCGCGTGGGGCTGGGCGCTCCTCGTCGGGTGCGCCGCGTTGTTCCGCTACAGCGCGCTCCCGCTCGCCCCCCTGCTCGCGCTCTACGCCCTGCGCGCCGGCCGCCCCCCGTGGATTGGCGCCGTGGCGCTCGTCCCCATCACCCTCCTCGCGCTCCACGACCTCCACGCGTACGGCGCCGTGCACCTCTTCGCGATGGGCAGCTTCCAGTCCGTCGCCAACACGCCCACCGACGTGTTCCACAAGGGCGTCGCGAGCCTCGCCATGCTCGGCGGCGCCGCGGCGCTTCCGCTCTTTCCGTGGTCGCGGGCGGCGATTGTCGGGGCGGCGATCGGCGCGGCGGCGGGCGCGCCGTGGGGGTGGACCGGCGCGGTGTTCGCGGCCCTCGGCGGCGCCACGATGGGCGAGGTCGCGGGGCGCGCGCGGGGCGGGCCCACCGACGGAGGGCCCCGCGGGGCGGCGGCGCGGTGGCTCGCGGTATGGGGGTTCGGCGGCCTGTTGTTTCTCCTCTCGCTCCGCTTCACCGCCACCCGCTACTGGCTCCCCTTCCTGCCCGCCGTGCTCCTGCTGCTCCCGACGGCCCGCTGGCCGCGCGTGTTCATCGCGCTCCAGGTGACGCTCGGCGTGCTCCTCGCCGCAGACGACGACCGCAGCGCCCGCGCCCAGGAGAAGCTCGCCGAGGAAGTGGCGAAGCTCGGCACGGGCGCCTTCACCGGGCACTGGGGGTGGCAGTGGGCGATGGAAGCGCGGGGCTGGCGCGCGCTCGACGAGGGGGCAAGGCCCGCCCCCGGCACGCTCGTGGCCATGCCGCGCCAGGCGTGGCCCCAGCCGGTAGACGTGAACTGCACGCGGGTAACCTGGGAAGGCGCCGCGCGGCCCCCGGTGCCGTGGCTCCCGCGGGGTTACACCGAGGCGGGCGCGGCCAACCTGCACGCGAATTGGATCGTGGGCAACGTCCGCACCGTGATCCCGTGGACCTTCGCCAATGATCCGTACGAGCGCGTGCGGGTGTGTCAGGACTGAGGGCGTAGTCCCGTGTGTTTCGGAGGGGCGGCCGGCACAACGGAGGGGCGGCCGGCGCATCGGAGGGGCGGCCCGGCGCCCGCGGGCGCCGTCGGGTGTCCTCCGGGGTCGGCGCGGGGCGCCTCCGTCGGCCCGCTCCGCGCGGGCCAACCCGCGGGGGTGGGATCGGCCGCGCGGCACGAACGAGCCTCCGACGCCCCCGCGGCCCTCCGGCCCCCCTGCCGCGGGCGCGCGGACGGGTGAGCGGCGCGCGGAGGGGTGGGGAGCCACCCCCCGATCGGTGCGCCCAGCGCAACGATCTCGCGCCCCCCTGCCCCCCGCGGCTCGCGACGGTCCGGGCCCACCGGGAGGTCGCCGCCCGCTCCTACCCGCTCGCGTCCGCCAACCCCGGCGACACCAGGGCCTCCGCGGCGTCGGCCCGCGCCCGCTCCGCTTCCGCCTCGGCCCGCGCCGCCGCTTCGCCCGCGCGCGCCCTGGCGGCCTCGTCCCGCGCCGCC
>CAXNIN010000033.1:0-19962 GCA_964202365.1 Myxococcota bacterium
GGTCGTCACCGACACGTCGGGCAGGCCGTCCGCGTTGAAGTCGCCGGTCTTCAGGTCGGCCGCCCATTCGTTGAGGGTGGGGGGCATGAGCGAGACCGGGGCGCCGAACAAGGCAGGCGCGGCGGCGAAGGCGGACGAGACGAGGAGGAGCATGAGGACCTCTACGGAGAAGGGACGGTGTCCCGTGTGGAGTTCGAACGCACGACGGAGCGCGCCGGGGCGCGCGCGGGAAGAGAAGGCCGGTCGAGGTGGGCGTCCGACCACGCCACGGGGGCGGCACCGGTGCAGTTGGGGCCGGTGGCGGGCAGGATGCTGGTGCCCCAGATGTAGAGGGCGGCGACGACGTCGGCGCATCCATCGCCGTTCATGTCCACCAGCTCGACGGCGTCGTTAGCTACGAACCACTCCATTTCCGCCGTCAGGGGGTACTCGCCCTGGTCGACGAGGGCGCCCGCGTCCTGGAGCGACACGGCGATGGTCATGCCGCCCGTGCTGATGGTGTCGGTGTCGCCGTCGCCGTCGACGTCCCCGGTGAGGACATAGAAGAGGTAGTAGGGCGAGGTCGGCCAGGAGGTCACGGCGCCATAGCCGCCGTCCCACACCATTGCGTCGATGGTCGGGAGCGCGCCCGCGTACACGATGTCGACGTGGCCCTCGCCGTCGATGTCCCCGACCGCGATGTCGTAGATCCGGTCCGTTGTCGGCGCGCTCACCCGGGCGGTGGTGTCGAACTGGCCGGAGCCGTCGTTGAGGTAGGCGACGAGCTGGTCCGTGAGGGACGGGTGGTCGCTGACGAGCATGATCACGTCGAGCGCGCCGTCGAGGTCGAGGTCGACGAGGTCGATGCTGTCCCAGTCGAAGTCCTCCACCGTGCCGGCCCCGGTCGGCAGGGCCTGGACCAGGCGGAAGCTCCCGCGGCCGTCGTTGGCCCAGAGGTTGAGGTCCCCGTTGTCGTCGAGGGCCAACAGGTCGGTGTCGCCGTCGGCGTCGACGTCGCCGAGCTCGACCGCCCCCACGCGGAGCCCGGTGTAGTCGACCTGGGTGGCGAGGGTGCTGCCGTCCGAGAAGAACACGGAGACGCTGGCGGAGTGCCCGGCAACGAGGTCGGCGTCGCCGTCGCCGTCGAGGTCGGCGACGTCGGTGACCAGGGTGCTCCCGGAGAGCAGGGTGGTCGGGACGAACACGGTCGTGAAGCCGCCAGCGCCGTCGGAGAGGGAGAGCTTGATGTTGTAGGGGCTGCTACCGTCGGACCACGCCCAATCCGGGCGGGTCGTCACCGACACGTCGGGCAGGCCGTCCGCGTTGAAGTCGCCGGTCTTCAGGTCGGCCGCCCATTCGTTGAGGGTGGGGGGCATGAGCGAGACCGGGGCGCCGAACCAGCCCGCCCGCGGCGTGACCCGCGGCCGTTCGCTCGGGTCCACGCGGACAGGGGTGTCGGTGTCCGTGTCGGCGTCGGTGTCGGTGTCGGTGTCGGTGTCGGCATCCGTGTCCGCGTCGGTGTCGGCATCCGTGTCCGCGGCGGTGTCCGTGTCGCCCCCGGCGCTGGTGTCGACGACCGCGCCGGCGGTGTCGTCCACCGGGAACGCGATGTAGTTCGGAGCACACGCGGTGAGCAGCAGGAGCGACATTCAGCGCTCACACGCGGCCGCGGTGGCCGCCTGCGCTTCGGTCTTGGCGAGGCGCGTCGCGGTGGCGCAGTCGCCACGGCGCATCGCGACGGCGAACGCGAGGTCCTCGACCTCGGCGCGCCGGATCGTCTCGTCCCCGGCGAGCCAGGCCGAGGCGGCCGCGGCCGCCTCTTCGTCCCGGCCGAGCGCGGACAAGGTGCGGATGCGACGGGCCGAGAGCTCGGCGCGCACCGGGGCGCTCGCGTCGAGCCGCAGCCCCGCGTCGAGCGCCACGAGGACGTCGGCGTCCCCTGCGCCGCCCGCCGCGAGCGCCTTGGCCCGCGCCAACATCCCCGCGGCGCGCACCGGCAGGCAGGTCATGGACTGACCGGCGGTCAGTTGGCCCTCGCGCCCGTCCCCGCAGCGCACCGCCACGATGCCGTGCCGCACGTCGACCGCGCTCCCGAGCGCGTCCCGCGCAACGGTGAAGCCGGTTCCAATCACGCGCACCGTGGCCTCGGGCGTCTCGATGACGAGGTTCACGCCGCGGTTGGGGGTCACCTCGACGTCCAGGGTGCCGAGCTCCCAGGCCACGCGGGAATGCGCGCCGTCCGTCGTGACCTCGCCGCGGCCCGCGTAGCTCAGCGCCACATCGTCCGACACCTGCATCGTGGTCGCCGTGTCCGCGGCCAGCGCGGAGACGGTGACCGTCGGCCGCAGCGCGAACAGCAGCGCCGCCGCCGCGACGCTCAGCGCCGCGAAACCGGCGTACATGGGCCGCCGCGAGGGGCGCGGCTGGTCGAGCGTGGCCGCCGCGCGCCGGGAGAGGCGGGCCACGGCGAGCTCGCTGGGCTCGAAGCGCTCGCGCGCGGCGCTCTTCGCGTCTTCGTAGTTGTTCATCATCCACTTCCGAGGGCGACAGGGGCGTTGTCGGCGGCGAGCCCGGAGCGCTCGGCCAGGATCTGGAAACGTTCACGGGCGCGGCGGAGGCGGCTCTTCGCCGTGCCGACCGGCACGCCGAGCAGCGCGGCGGCGGCCTCGTCGGAGCGCTCCTCGAGGTCGCAGAGCACGAGGATCTCGCGGTGGTCCTCGGGCCGGCGCTCGAGGATGGCCTGTACGCGCGCGCCGGTCTGATCGCGCTCGATCCGGGCGTTGGGGCCCTCGGCGCTGTCGGGGACATCCGGCGTGAACCCGGGGATCCACCCGCGTACCCAGGCCGTGCGCCGGTGGCCGGTCAGCACGCGGCGGGTGATGCCAAACATCCACGCGTCGAAGCGGGCGGCCTCTCGCAGCGTCGGCAGGCGCGTGAGCGCGGTGACGAGCACGTCATGCGCGGCGTCCTCCGCGTCGACCTTGGGCCCACCCAAGGACTTGCACCAACGCAAGACGACTGGGGCCCAGTCACGGAACAACTGCTGGCGGGCGTCGGTGTCGCCGGAGCCGGCGGCGTCGAGGAGCGCGGGGGTGGGGAGCGGCGGTGTCACGTGGAGACTGTGCATCGGTGGACGGAGACCGATCCAATTATTTCGAGGCGGGTGCCGATCTGCGGGTGATCGGGGGAGTTTGGGAGCCGCGCGCGCTGGCTCCGTGCCGCTCCACCGTCAGCGGGCGACCCGCGCTCCGTCCGCCCCGAGCACCACGTCCACGGTGAGCCCGATCCGCGCCGCGACGAGCGACGGTTCCAGGTTGACCGCACCTCTCGAGAAGTAGGTCGGACTCAGGTCGACGACCGCGCCCGCGTGCGGGGTGAGCGCCAGCGCCGGGACGAGACCGATGGAGAGGCCGAGATCTGCTGCTACGAAGGGGATGGTCGCGGAGTCGATCGCGGTGTCGCCCATGACGTACCGCCGGAGCGACGCGCCCGCGCCGACTCCGAGCGCGGGGGCGATCCGCCCCCGCGGCTGCCAGAACAAGACGCCGGCGACGTCGAATCCGTCGTACGTCTCGGTGTCACCCAGCGCGGGGAGGCGGGCCGGTGTGGTGTAGGAAACGGCCAAACCAAGTCGAAACGGACCATATCCCGCGCCGAGCGCGCCACCCCCCGCGACGGCCGGCGAGGCCCCGACGCGGAGCGTGGCGTCGCCGTTCGTGCGGAGCCAGGCATACACGGGCCGGTCGGAGGGTGGGAGATCGTCGAGGATCACCAAGGGCTTCGCCGTGGGCGTGAGGTCGACGGACGAGGGTTCGGCTGGAGCAGTTGGCGGGTCCGCCGCCGCGACGACTGCGGTCGAGGCTGCCGCCGGCGGAGCGGGCGCCGTCGGGATCGGTGGTGTGTTGGTTGTCGCGGCCGGTTCGGTCGCGGCCGGTAGGAGTGCCGTGGCGGACGCGGTCAGCGGCGGGGTCGGCGGGGGCGCCGGGGGAGGGCTGGGCGGTGTGGACGGCGGGGGCGTGGTGGGCGCCGGGGACGCGGTCGAGGAAGCGGGCGGCGTGCGGGACGCCGTGGACGGCGGGGTGGAGGGCTTCGGCGCCGGAGCGGGCTTCGACGCCGTGGCCGTCGGCGGGGTGGACGGCTTCGAGGCCATGGCCGTCGGCGTGGACGCGGGCTTCGACGGCGTGGACGAGGGCTTCGACGGCGTCGATCGTGGCGTCGATACCACCGCCGGGCTCGGGGCCGCGGGCGCGGGCTTGGGTGTCACCGGGGCCGACGCGCCGGCGTCTCCCAGGGGATCGAGAAGGCTGGTGGCGAGCCACACGAGGTCCTCCCGATCGGTGGCGTCGGAGGGGGCCTCGACCGGCGTCTCGTGCCGCACTCCGCGGCTGTCGCGCACGACGAGCACCCAGCCGTTGCTCACCCGTGTGAGCTGTGCGCCTGGCCCCGACAGCGTGGTCGACAGATCGAAGCCCGCGATCCGGGCGATGGTCGCCCAGTCCGCGGGATCCTCGCTCGGCGGCAACACGAGCGGGACGCCGGCGGCGGCGAGCGCGACCCAGACGAGCACCATCATCGGGCGCATCGGGGTGGGACTTCGCCGAATCCGCGCGCGGGCCTCAACACAGTGGCGTCCGGCTGCCCGCGGGGGTCCCGGAGCCGCCGACCGACGGCCACGGGATGGGTGCGAAGCGTGGACCCGTCATCGCCGTATGATCGCACCGAACTCCCTCCACCGTCAACCGCGCGGTCGGCGACCTTGCGACTGGCTTCTCCGAGGACGGACCTGATGTCTCCTCGGTCACGACGCCGTTCGCGCGCGCGGCCGCCCTGGCCCGCGGCCCGATCCACCGCGGGTTGGGCCGATATCGTGGAGCGCCTCATGCCCGTCCGCCCCGTCCGCCCCCTCCTCCTGGCGGTCCTCTTCGCCGCTGCGTGCGCCAACGACAAGGCGGCCGACGACACCGCGTTCGTCGACGAGGTCGAGGTCGAGGTGTACAACTTCACGCTCGAGAACCCCGAGGTGAAGATCCTGGGGCAGTCCGTCGGCAACGGCGACTACTCGGGCGTCGCCGGACTCGGAACGGTCAACTTCTTCGCGGGGGGATAGTGGTTCGCACAGCGGACAGAGCGCGGTGAGCGCCCGCTGAGGCGCGGCTGTGCGGCCGACGAGGACTTACCCATGCGGCTCCTGCTCCCCGTTCTGTCGCTCGCCTGCGCCCCCTCCGAGGGGGAGGTCCGCCGTGCGCGGTTGGTCGATCCGCCGGCCGACACCTCCGCCGATGCCGACACCTCCGCGGATGCCGACACCGACACCGCCCCCGACGACACCGTCCCCGACGACACCGCCCCCGACGACACCGCCCCCGACGACACCGAGCCCCCGCCGCCGGCCGCGCTCCGCATCGCCGTGATCTCGGACCTCAACGGGTCCTACGGCTCCACCGACTACTCGGACGCCGTCACCTCCGCGGTCGACGCCCTCCTCGCCGACCCGCCCGACCTCGTGCTCTCCACCGGCGACATGGTGGCCGGCCAACGCTCGGGCCTGGACTATGAGGCGATGTGGGCCAGCTTTCACGCCACGGTGTCCGATCGCCTCGTCGCCGCGGGCATCCCCTTCGCCGTGACCCCCGGCAACCACGACGCCTCCGCGTACGCGGCGTACGCCGCGGAGCGCGACGCCTTTGCGGACGCCTGGGTCGACCGCCGCCCCGATGTCCGCTTCGTCGACGACGCCGACTACCCCTTCCGCTATGCGTTCATCGCACGTGACGTTCTCTTCGTGTCCCTCGACGACACGCTGGTGGGCACGCTCGACGACGACCAGACCGCGTGGCTCGACGCCGTGCTCGACACACCCGCGGCCGCCCGCATCGTCTACGGCCACGTGCCGCTCCTGCCCTTCGCGGAGGGGCGCGAGACCGAGGCCCTGTTCGACGACGCGCTCGAAGATCTGCTCGTCGCCCACGACGTGACCGCCTTCATCAGCGGCCACCACCACGCCTACTACCCCGGCCGCCGGGGCTCGCTGCGCCTCGTCGGCACCGCCTGCCTGGGAGACAGCCCCCGCGCGCTGTTGGGGAGCGACACAACGTCCGCGCGCAGCGTGTTGCGCCTCGAGGTGGAGGAGGGCGCGATCACGACGTTGGAGGCGTGGTCCGGCGAACGCTTCGACACGGTGGTCGCGCGGAGCTCGCTCCCAGCGTCCGTTGGGAGCGGCGGGGACGTGGTGGGGCGGGACGACCTGTGAGCGAACGAGGCGCTCAGCAGCCGCTCCCCCCTCCGTGTCAAGGTGGATGAGACACCGCCCACCCGCCAGTTTACCGAGCAGGGCGCCCGCGCAGGCGCTATCCCCGCCGGGCCTCGGCGCGCGCGAACCATTCGCCGAGCGCGCCGTAGAGCGCGTCCACCTCGATCGGCTTCCGAAGGACCGCGTCGATCCCGACCGCGCGGCAGGCCTGGTCGTCCTTGTCGGTGGCGTTGGCGGTCATCGCGAGCACGATCTGACCGGCCAGGGCCGGGGTCTGGCGGATGTGTCGGGTCGCGCTGTAGCCGTCCATCACGGGCATCTGGATGTCCATCAGCACGATGTCGAAGTCCTCGCGCTCCAGGCACTCGATGGCGTCGCGCCCGTTGTCGGCGAGGGTCACGACGGCGCCGACCATCTGGAGGAGCTCCTCCATCACCTGCTGATTGAGCGCGTTGTCCTCCGCCACCAGGATGCGGGCGCCGCGCAGCTGCGCGCAGGCGATCTCGAACGCGTCCTCGCTGGGCTGTCCCGCCTGCTCGTCGCGCGCGACGCGTCCAAAACGCGCGGTGAAGCCGAACGTGCTGCCCTCGCCGAGCACGCTTTGGACCGTCAGACAGCCCTGCATGTGCTCGATGAGGCGGCGGCTGATCACGAGCCCGAGCCCCGTGCCTCCGAAACGTCGCGTGATCGAGGTGTCCCCCTGGCTGAAGGGCTTGAGCGTTAGCTCGAGCTGTGAGCCGCTGAGCCCGATCCCGGTGTCGTGCACGAGGAACTGCAGCTCCAGCGCGTCGGCGGTCTCGGACTTCACCGAGACCGTCAGGCGCACCCCGCCGGCGTTGGTGAACTTCACGGCGTTGCTGACGAGGTTGAGGAGCACCTGGGCGAGACGCAGGCCGTCTCCGAACAGGCGTGGGGGCACGGACGGCGCCACGTCGATCGCGAACCTCAGCCCCTTGGCGCGCGCGGGCTGGCCGAGCACCGACTCGATGTAGGACAGGGTGTCGGCCAGCGTGAAGGGCACGACCTCGAGGACCAGCGCCCCGGCCTCGATCTTGGAGAAGTCAAGGATGTCATTGACGATGCCGAGCAGGTGCTTCGCGGCGTCGTGGGTCTTCGCGACGTAGTCGCGCTGGCGCGCGTCGAGCGGGGTCTGCAGGCAGAGGTGGGAGAGCCCGATGACGGCGTTGAGCGGCGTCCGGATCTCGTGGGACATGTTCGCCAGGAACTGGCTCTTTGCCGACGTTGCGGCCTCGGCCTCCTCCTTCGCCTTCGCGAGCTCGAGGGTGCGCCGCCGCACGCGGTCCTCCAGCAGGGCGTGCTGCTCGGCGATGGCGGCCTCTTGCTCCTTGCGCTCGGTGAGGTTGCGGGAGATCCCGAGCAGGCTGGGTGGGCCGTCCCACTCGATGGGGACCAGCCGAAGCTCGACGGGGAACGTCGTGCCGTCCTTCCGCACGTGCAGTGCCTCGATGCTCTGCGGAGCCGAGGGGACGTCCGCGCCGGCGCCCCCAGGGAACGAGCCCGGCGCGAAGTCCGGCTGGACCAACGTCATGGGCCGTCCGACCAGCTCCTCGGACGCGTAGCCGAGCTGCAGGAGCCCGCTCCGGTTGACGTCGACGAGGGTCCCCTCCGCGTCGATCACGAACATCGGATCGATGACGTGCTCCACCAGCGTCCGGATGCGGCGCTCGCTCGCCCGCAGGGCGTCCTCGAGGCGGCCGCGCGCGGACACGTCGCTCAGCCGCGCGGCGATGAGCGCCTCGGAGGTGCCGATGGCGCTGCGGACCCCGTCGAGCGCGGCGTGCTCCGCGGCGGGGATGCGGGCCGCGATCGCATCGAGTTCGCGGCGCGCGGCCTCGAGCGGATCGCGGAGCTCGCGGTGGACCGAGGCGATCACCCGCGTGAACGCCTCCGGGTGACGCTCCAGGGAGATGTCGCGGACGACGCACGTGCAGAGGTCGGGCATCCCGTCCACCGGCGCCACGCTCAGCCCGCCGAGGACGAGCACACCGGAGGGGCGACGAAAGCGGATCTCGCGCCGCGTCGGGCTCCGCCCCGTCGCGAGCGTATGCGCGAGCATCTCGCGAAAGATTCCTTGATCCATGTGGTAGATGCTGTCCTCCAGCGCCCGGCCGAGGAACTCCTTTCCGGTGCGCTGGACGAGCGCCTCGAAGGCCGGGCTCGCGGAGAGGACGATGCCCGAACCGTCCACCACGAGCAGCGCCAGCGGCGACGAACGCCAGGCGTGCACCGCCGGCATCAGCTCGAGCTGCGACTCGACGACCGCGGCCAGCTCGGCCAGCTTCCTGAGGTCCTGCGCCGAGAACTCCCTCGGCACGGTGTCGATGATGCAGAGGGTGCCGATTCCGGAGCGGTCGGGGCCGCCAAAGAGTGGCCAGCCCGCGTAGAAGCGGATCTTCGGCCCGCCGAGCACCAGCGGGTTGTCGACGAAGCGGGCGTCCTTCAAGGTGTCGGTCACGACGAGGCCGTCCGGGACCGCGATGGCGTGCCCGCAAAAGCTGATGTCGCGCGGGGTCTCGGGGGCGTCCATCCCCACCCGCGCCTTGAACCACTGGCGGTCGCGATCCACGAGGCTGACGAGGGCGGTGGGCACGTCGAACAGGCTGGCCGTCAGGCGAACGATGCGATCGAAGCGCGGATCCGCGGAGGAGCCGAGCACACCGGCGGCGGCGAGCCGGTGCAGGCGCGCGACCTCGTCGGGGAGCGTGGGGGCGAGCTTCATTCGGACGGTGTCTCCCGACGACGCAACAGACGTTCCGAACAGGCCCCTATGCCGTGCGCCGACGTAGCCTGCCCGGAGGCCCTTGGCACTGGCGACGGCGCCAGATCGGAGCGTGGGCGGGGGTGCCGCCCGGCAGACGATCACCGCCATGTCGAGCCGATCTGCGAGCTTCTGGAGCTCCGTCTTCTACAACCGAAGCCGGTAGCCGTTGCTCCCTCCACAGTCCGCGGTGATAATCCGTGTGCTCGCGCTGGCATAGGCCGCGCGGCCCATGGCGTCTCACCAGCGCTTCACGGAAGCCAAGGCGAACGCCGCGGTGTCGTGATCCGTCCCTACGCTCACCCACGCCTCGGTTCGTGCGATGTCATGCACCTCGTAGGGGTTCACGTTGCCGAGGCTTCGCTTCGCGTGCCCCGATGAAGGCAGGAGGGGTTCATTTTTCCGATCCGTCCAGGAGACCCTCACCCCCGAGAGTGCAAAATGTCCCGACAGCGTCGACGCTGCAGCGTCGAGTTCAAGCAGGAAGCCGTCCGCCTGGTGGTGGAGCAGGGCGTGCCCGTCACCACGGTCGCGCAACTCAACACCTGGGCGTGGATCGGACCGTCATCCGGTCCTGGACCGAGAAGGCCGCCGCCGGCGAGCTCAGCGCGCGCTCGTCGTGCACATCCGGAGCATCCACCGCGAGAGTCACGGCACGTACGGGAGCCCGCGCGTCGCCCGAGCGCTCCGCGGCAGGGGGATCGTCACCAACCGCAAGCGCGTCGCTCGGCTCATGCAGCAGGAAGGGCTCCAGGGCGTGCCCAGGCGCCGCTTCCGCGGCTCGACAGCCCAAGCGGATCTGACCCACCCCGTCGCAGAGAACCTGTTGCCGCGTGAGTTTTCGACCGAAGCGCCAAACGAAGCTTGGGTGGCGGACATCATGTACCTGCCGACGCTCCCGGGGTGGGCCTGCCTCGCGGTCCTGATCGACCTGTTCAGCCGCAAGGTCGTCGGCTGGGCCATCGACGATGTCATCGACACGCGGCTCTACCTTCGCGCCCTGGAGCGAGCCGTCGCGGCCCGCTCGCCGGAGGTCGGCCTCATCCACCACTCCGACCGAGGTTGCCAGTACACGAGCTCCGCCTACCAGGCGGCGCTCAAGCTGCAGGGCGCCGTTCCCAGCAACAACACAGAACGCCTGCACAGCTCCAAGGGCTACCGGGCGCCCGTAGACCATGAGCGAAACTTCTACGAAAACGCGGCGAACCCCACGACGTGAACCCCAAGTGCTCCGTCAAATTGGGGCAAGGTCAGCCCACCCCTGCCACCCAACCGGACCTTAGGGCCCGTCCGGAAACAACGTTTGCATTCGGCCGCCCCTGGACTCGCGTCCGCGGCGTCGCTCGTCGGTCACATGCCTACGGGCTTGCTCCCTCCTCGCTCCTTGCGCTCCTGGCCCCGGGTCGCCCTCGGTGCACCCGTTTGTTCTGCGGCGGGCCCTTACTCCCCGTACCCCGCGAACACGTCGGCGTACGCCCAATCCGCCACGTCCGCGCGGCCGTTGCAGTCCGACTGCGCCCACTCCACGTCGGTGTCACAGGGGTGGTCGCGGTTGACGGACCACATCCCGAGCATGCCGACGCCGTGCTCCTCGGCGAAGGCGCGGGTCTGCTCGGCGTCCGCGACGGAGAAGTACTCGGCCTGCACGTCGTTCTGGCCGATCATCGGGGTGCTCCCCACCATCGCCCAGAGCTCGGCCTCGGATTTGGCGCCGCCGTAGAGGGTGTCGAGCTGGGCGTGGAGGGCCTCGATGGCGTCGATGCCGTAGCTGCCCATGTTGCCCTCGGGGTCGGGCGCGGCGCCGGCGCCGTAGTCCATGGTCATGACGTTGACCCCGTCGATCGTGACACCGTGGTCCAGCGCGCTCTGGAGGACCGCCACGCCGTCGGGCGTGAGGCCCGAGGGGAGCACGGGGAGGGTGTACCAGACGTGGAGCGGCCACCCGGCGGCGGCGCGCTCGGCCTGGAGCTGGGCGATGGTGGCGGAGCGGCGCTCGACGGAGGCGGTGTCCGCGAGCCAGGCGCCCTCGATGTCGAAGTCGATCCGGGTGAGGGCGAGGGTGTCGATGACGCGGTCGTATTGGGCGACCGTCGCCTCCACCGAGCCGCACGCGGCCTCGATCGGCGTGTTGGCCGCGCCGCCGAAGGAGACCATCACGTCGCCGCCGAGCGCGCGGAGCGTGTCGAGCTGGTCGTAGAGGGTGTACTCGGCGCCGCCCTCCCAGGCGCTCGGGCCAGCCTCGATGCTGTAGTAGGTGCCCCAGCTCGCGGAGCAGCTCCCCGCGGCCTCGGCGACCACGAAGCCAAGCGTGTATCGGAGAGCGCCGTTCTCTGCCGGGATCTCGCCGATCTTCACCGTTGGGTAGGCCGTGGCGTCTACATAGGGGGCAAAGAAGCGCGCGGGCCAACCGTCGTCGGCGTCGGTGTCCGAGTCCGTGTCGGTGTCCGAGTCCGAGTCCGTGTCGGTGTCCGAGTCCGTGTCGGTGTCCGTGTCGGTGTCGGTGTCGGCATCGGTATCGGCGTCCCCCGCGGTGTCGGCGGGGAGCTTCGGGTCCTGGCAGGCGAGGAGGAGGAGCAGCATGGGGGCATGGTCGCATACGGAGGGGCGGGTTCGGGGGATACTCCCCCTGAAGGAGCCCCCCATGCCCACCCCCTTCCACCCCGAGCTCGCCGGCCTCGCGCGCTTCCTCCCCGACGGGGTCGTCGGGCCGCGCACGCTCGGGCTCGTGCGCTTCGTTGGGGGGCTCGCGCGCGGCGCCGTCCCCGCGGGCATCCGCGTCGAGAACACGACGGTGCCCGGCCCCGCGGGCGCGCCGCCGGTGCGGGTGCGGGTGTACCGGCCCGAGGGCGCGCCGGCCGTGGCGCCCGCGCTGGTGTGGATGCACGGCGGCGGTTTCGTGCTCGGCGCGCCCGAGCAGGACGACGCGCTCTGCGCCGCCTACGCCGCCACGCTCGGCTGTGTGGTCGTCTCGGTGGACTATCGCCTCGCCCCGGAGCACCCCTTCCCCGCGCCGCTGGAAGACTGCTTCGCGGCCCTCTCCTGGCTCCACACGCAGGCGGCGGCGCAGGGGATGGACGCCGCGCGGATCGCCATCGGCGGGGCGAGCGCCGGCGGCGGGCTCGCGGCGGGGCTGGCGCTCCTCGCGCACGATCGCGGCGTGCCGGTCGTGTTCCAGCTCCTCGTGTACCCGATGGTGGACGACCGCACGACGCTCCGCACGGAGATCGACGGCAGCGGGCACCGGCTCTGGAACCAGCCCGCCAACGTGTTCGGATGGACGGCGTACCTCGGCGGCGCCCCCGGCGGCGCAAACGTGCCCGCGCCCGCCGCGCCTGCCCGCCGCGCGGACCTCACGGGGCTGCCCCCGGCCTGGATCGGCGTCGGCACCTACGACCTGTTCCACGACGAAGACCTCGCCTACGCCGCCCGCCTCCGCGCCGCGGGCGTGCCGGTCGACCTCGAGGTGGTCCCCGGCGCCTTCCACGGCTTCGACGTATTGAGCGGCAAGACCGCGGTGACGCGCGCCTTCTATGCCAGCCAGCATGCGGCGTTGCGCCGGGCGTTCGGCTAAGGGCACGCCTCACCAGCCGGCCGACCGCGCGGACCTCAAGGCGCGGGCGCCGGCCTCCCGGAGGCGGGGGATCGTCGCAAGCCACGGGGAGCGCAGGTTGGACCTGGCTCGCGACGCCCCTCGGCCACCGAGAGGCCGCCGCCCACCGAATCAGGGACGCCTGGCCCACAAGCCCGGGCTGGAACCAGGCCCGCGAGGCGGGCGGAGTGCTCGTCGGCGAGAAGGTCGACATCACGCTCGAGGTTCAGGCCATCCGCGCGAGCTGAGCGCTGCGAGCGCGGTCAGCCGTCGTGGACGAACGCCTCGACGGCGCCGTACTCGAAGACGACGGAGAGCGCGTCGCAGGTGCCTTCGTCGTTCGGCTCGAGGTCGGCGGCGGCGGCCACGAGGCCGCGCACGAGGTCGGCGATGTCGGCGAGGTCGCCTTCGTCCACGATGACGAGGATGTCCGCGTTCGGCACGGAGCCGCCGAAGTAGCCCCAGCCCGTTCGCCCGTCCTCGGCGAGGTCGAGGCGGATGCTGGCGTTGGTCATATGGAAGGCGAGCGCTACGTCGAGCACCTGGAACTCGAGCGTGAGCGCGAACGGGCCGGCGACGACGCTCCCATCGACGAGCGGCACGCAGTTCATCTCCGCGGGCGCCACGTTCGGGTTGGCCGCGAACGTCTGGCCGTCGAGCACCGCGCCGTCCGTCCCGATGAACGGCGTGCCCACGGCGCGCACCACGCGCACGTCGACACACGCGTCGTACACGAGCGAGTCGACGCCCGACACCTCGACGAGGAGCAGGAGCTCGCCGTTCTGGATGCTGTCCTGGATGAGCCCCTCGACCGCCGCGGCCTCCGTGGCCTCCAGGGCCGGAACCAGCCCCGAGAAGGAGCTGTCGATGCCGGTGTTGCCGTCGGCGTCGACGAGATCGGCGTGGCCGCACCCTTCGCCGTCGTTGGCGTCGGACACGTGGCCGTCGATGTCGAAGCCCCACGCGGTGCCGTCGTCGGCGCGGCGCCCGAACGCGAGGGTGGACATCAGGATGCCGTAGGTGTCGCCGGGGCCCGCGTCGGCGGTGTCGCCGTCGGGCGGGGTGCAGGCGAGCAGCAGCGCGAGCAGCATCAGGCCTCCAGCTCGGTGACACCGTCGGACACTTCGGCCTCGCCGGCGCCCCACGTGGCCACGTTGACGTCGAGCGCGCGGAGCACGGACACCATCACCTTCCCGACGTTCTCCTGGGTGTAGCTGCGGATGTGGTGCCCCGCGACGAGGCTCCCGCACCCGCCGCCGGCGAGGAGCACCGGCATCTCGTCGAGGCTGTGCGTCTTGCCCTCGCTCGTCTCGCTGCACGCGAGCACGACCGTGTTGTCGAGCAGCGTGCCGTCGCCTTCGGGCACGCCGTCGAGCGCCGCGAGGAAGTCGGCGAAGCACCCCATCAGATAGGTGGCGATCGCGTTCACCTCGGGCTGATCGCCGCCCTCGTTGTGGGTGAGGTTGTGGTGCCCGTCCGTTGCCGCGGGGAAGAGGTTGTTGTTGAGCGGCCGGGTGATCTGGAGCGCCACCACGCGCGTCTGGTCGCACGCGAGCGACATCGCCACGAGCTCCGCCATCGCGGCGTGAATCGCCTGCACCTGCATGCGGCCATCGATGTCGGGGTAGCTCTCGTCCGGGGCGTCCGCGCGCATGCACGCGGCCAGATCGGGCGGGTCTTCCTGCAGGGTACGGAGGCGATCCTCCAGGGACGCGATGCTGTCGAGGTGTTGTTCGAGGCGGATGCGGTCGGCCGCGCCGAGCTCGCCCTGGAGCGACCGAACGTCCTCCATCACGGCGTCGAGCACGCGCCGCCGGTAGCCAAGCGAAGGATCGGGCGGGATGTCACTCCCGGGCTCGCGGAAGCCGTCGCCGAAGAGGCGCTGGTAGAGCACCGTGGGGTCGGTCTCCCCGTAGTTCGGGGCGTTCGGGCCGGAGAACGAGAGCACCTCGTCGGACTGCACGCCCACCTGCATCGACGCGTACGCCGTGCCGCCGCCGATGGTTTCGGCGATCACCTGGTCGATGGTGGGGCTCGCCATCGTCCAGTTGTCGTCGTCCCCCTGAATCTGTTGGCCGGTGAGAATGCCGGCCGCACCCGACCAGTGGGGGCTGATGTTGTCCACCTTGGCCGAGTACCCGCTGCACACCGTGAGGCGGTCCTGGAACGCCGCGAGCGGGGTGAGCGCCTCGGAGAGCGTGTAGCCCGCGCCTTCGCCGGTGGGGGTCCACGTTTCCGGGCGGTTCCCGTTGCCCCAGAACCAGAGCACGAACCGCTTGGGGAAGCCGTTGTCGCACGTGTTCGCGTGGGCCCGGCGGCCGGCGAAGATCTCGAGCCACGGGAGCGCGAGCGTCACGAGGCTCCCGCGCACCACACCCCGCAGAAAGCCGCGTCGGTCGAGGCCGTTGGGGTGCCGGGTGTGAGTTGGGCGCGCGCTCGTCCGGCCGGGGACGAGCCCGCGGGGGCGGAGGAGGCCGGTGCGCGAATCACGCAGGAAACGGCTCATTCGTCGAGCGCCCCCGCCCGGCGGAAAGCCGGGCTCATGACGAGGTCCATCAACAGGGCGCGCCAGTCGTAGCCGCTCTCGGCGAACCCCGCGGCGATCCAGGCCACGTGGGCCTCCTCGCCGGGGTCGACCGCGTGGCCCATGGCGTAGCGGTAGAGGTGCGCGGTGAAACACGGTCCGAGGTCCTCCGCGTCGCGCACGGCGGCGCCGAGGTCCCAGGCATCCGCGAAGTCGGTGCGGCCGAGCGTGCCGGAAGCGTCGATGACAGATCCGTTTTCTTCGTCGCGCCAGCGCCCGACGCCGTCGAAGTTCTCGAGCCCGAGCCCGATGGGGTCGGTGAGCTGGTGGCACGACGCGCACGTGGGGTCCTCCAGGTGCGTCTGGAGGCGCTCGCGGAGCGTGGGCGAGGTGGAGTCCGCTTCGGGGATGGACGTGTCGACGTCCGCCGGGGGCGGAAGGATCGTTTGACACAACAACGTTTTACGGACGAACAACCCGCGCAAGGTGGCGGAGGTGCGCGTGGCGTGCGCGTTGAGCATCAGGAAGCTCGCCTGCCCGAGGAGCCCGCGGCGACCGTCGGAGGCGTCGAGCGTCACTTCGCCGAACCCGGCGGGGTCGGGCGCCGGCACGCGGTACAGGGCCGCGAGGCGGGGGTCGACGAAGGTGGTCTGCGTCGTGAGGAGATCGCGGAAGTCGGTGGGGTTGTCGAAGACGAGGTCCTCGACGACGCGCAAGGTCTCTTCCCGGGCTGCGGGCCCGAGCTCGGCGCTCGCATGGGTGAACACGGTCGGGTCCTTCGCGAGGTCGTCCAGCGCGTAGAGCGCGAACAACTCGGTGAAGAGCGCCCGAACGCCGGCGCGCGCGCGGGCGTCGGCGAGGAGCCGGTCGGCCTCGGCGCGAAGCCCGTCGTCACTCGCGGTGAGGGTGCCGGCCGCGGCGGCGGCGAGCAGGGCGTCGTCGGGGGGCTCGGCCCAGAGCAGGTACGCGAGCCGCGTCGCGAGCTCGTAGTCGGTGAGGATGCGCAGCGCGGGGTCGGCGGGGTCGGCCACGCCGTGCTCGCGGCGATACACGAAGTGGGGCGACTGAAACATCGCGGCGAGGCCGTATCGCACGCCCTCGTTGAACGATCCAGCTTCGCCGCCCGTGAGCGTGACCACCGCCACGAGACGCGTCACCTCGGCGTCGGTCAACGGGCGCCGCCACGCGCGCAGACCGAACGTCCGCACGAACGTCTCCGCGCACACGATGTCATCGGCGGCCGTAGGCGTGCACGGCACCACGGTGGCGAGGCGCGCGGGCTCGTCGGCCACCTGCCCGGCGAGCAGGAGCGCGGCGTCCTCGTAGCGCTCCACCCCGAGCGAAGACACGCTCGCGGTGGCCGCGCCGAGGCTCAAGAGACCGCCTTCTTCCGCGTCCGGCTCGAGGCTGGCGGGGAGCACGACGTCGTCACCGAGAAGCGCACGAACGGTGTTCGCGTACTGGGTTTCGGTGAGACGGCGCAGGGTGGGGGCAGCCGGCACCACGTCCGGGGCAATCCCCCGGTCGGGCGTGGAAAGGGGAGCTTCGTCCACCTCGCAGGCGGCGAGGAGCGCGACGAGCAGCGCGAGAACGGGGCGCTTCAGGCGTACTCCGAAGGGTGTCAGCTTCGCGCCGAGGGGAGGGGATGTCAAGCCGGGCGGTGGCGCAAAGGGGCGCGGGCCTCTCGAAGGCCGGGGGGCGTCGCGAGCCAGGTCCGGGCGGGGGGGGGCGGCGGCGCTCGACAGCCGCGGCGAATCGGGGGACACTCCCGCCCATGATTGCGTCTGTCGTCACGTGTCCACAGTGCGGCGCGGCGCTCGCGCCGCCGAGCCGCTTCGCGCGGTACGTCACGTGCACGTTCTGCGCGTGTGTGGTCACGGTAGACCCGAGCGTCGTCTCCGGCGCGCGCTACCGCGACGCCCTCGCGCGCTGGAACGCGAGCGACGCGGCCGACCACGTGCGCCTCGGCGACGGCGCGTGGCGGCTGATTCGGCCGCTCGGCGCCGGCCCGCGCACGGATGTCTGGCTCGCCGAGCGCACGCGGTGGCCCTCGGAGCGGGGGGTGCTCAAGCTCCCGCGGGACGCGGCGGGAGACGCCGTCGCCGGGCGCGAAGCGGCCGCGCTCCGGGCGATCGCCGCCACGGGCGCGCCGATCGTGGGCACGCTCCTCCCCGCGCTCGTGCTCGAAGGCGTCGTGACAGCGGGCGCGCATGTCGGCCGGCACGTCCTGGTCGCGCGCGCGGCGCCGCGGTTCACGTGCGACCGCGGCGCCGCGGCGCGCCGCTGGCCCGGCGGCATCGACCCCGCGGCCAGCATCTGGATGCTCCGGCGCATGCTCGAAGTCGCGCGCGTGCTCGTCGAGGCGGGCGTGACACACGAGGCCCCCGGGCCGGAACACTGGCTCGCCGAAGAAGGCGAGCACGGACTTCGGCTCGTCGGCTTCGGCAACGCCCGGGTCGACGCCGCGTCGGCCGGCGCCGGCGCGGCCTTGCTCGTGCGCACCGCGGCGACCACCCTCCGCGCGCTCCTCGTCGGGCCCGAGAGCCGCGGCGTCGCGCACCCGTCGATCGACGCGCTCCTCCGCTCGCTCGCGGCGGTGCCGCCCACCCTGGGCGTGGCGGAGCTCGTCGGGCTGCGCGCCCGCGCCGGCGAGGTCGGGAGCGCGCTCCCGGGCGGGCCCCGCTTCACGCCGATTCTCCCCTGAATCATCGGAGTATCAATGGGTTACGGTGGGTATAGTCACGTTGCGCACACCGAGCTCCTCAAGGAGCGCGGCACGTCGGGGCAGCCGGTGTTCACCCAACACGAGTGTCACCCGCTCATGAACCCGCGCGGCGTGCGCGTGCGGGAGAGCCGGGACAGCGCCGACCACCCGCATTCCCTCGCGGTGGTGTTCGCCCTCGACGTGACCGGGAGCATGGGCGGAATCCCGCGCGCGCTCGCCACCGACGAGATGCCGCGGTTCATGAAGATCCTCGAGGACGCGCGGGTGCCCGACCCTCAGCTCCTCTTCATGGCGATCGGCGACGCGAACTCCGACGCCGCGCCGCTCCAGGTGGGGCAGTTCGAGTCCACCGCCGAGCTGATGGACCGGTGGCTCACGTGGTCGTACCTCGAGGGCGGCGGCGGCCCGGGCATCGAGGAGTCGTACGAGCTCGGGCTCTATTTCGTCGCCCAACACACCGAGGCGGACTGCTTCGTGAAGCGCGGCAAACGCGGCTATCTCTTCATGACGGGCGACGAGAAGCCCTACCCCGTCGTATCGCGACACACGGTCGAGACGGTCATCGGCGACCGCCTCGACGAAGACCTCGCGCTCCCGGCTGTGATCGCCGCGCTCAGCGAGGAGTGGCACCCGTTCTTCCTCATCCCGGACGATGCCTCGCGGCGCGCGCGCTGCGAGCGCACGTGGCGCGATCTGCTCGGCGATCACGTGCTCCTCGTGCCCACCACCGCCGACATCTGCTTCGTGGCCGCCGGTGCGCTCGTCATCACCGAGGGCATCGTGAAGGACGAAGCGCAGCTCGCCGCGACGCTCTCCGGCGCGGGCCTCGCGCACGACCGCCTCGGCCCGGTGATCCAGGCCCTGCGCCCGCTCCTGGACCTCCGCCGCTGAGCGCCGCGTGGGCGGTGGTCGATCTCGGGTTCGGCGACGCCGGGAAGGGGCTCGTCACCGACGCCCTCGTGCGCGCGCACGCCGTCGCGACCGTGGTGCGCGCCAACGGCGGCGGCCAGGCCGGGCACCGGGTGGTCGCCCCCGACGGCCGCGCCCACATCTTCGCGCAGGTGGGGGCCGGGAGCTTCGTCCCGGAGGTCGCCACGGTGCTCGCGCGCACCGCCCTGGTCGACCCCCTCGCGCTCGCCGTGGAGGCCGATCGGCTCGACGCGATCCGGGTGCCCGACGTGCGGGCGCGCCTCTGGGTGGAGGCCGGCGCGTGTATCGTCACGCCGTGGCACGCGGCGGCCAACCGGGCGCGGGAGCGCGCGCGGGGGGAGGGGCGGCACGGGAGCTGCGGCGTGGGCATCGGGGAAGCGGCGGCCGCGGCGGAGCGGCGCCCCGACACGGTCGTGCGCGCCGGGGACCTCGGCGGCGCCTCGCTCGTAGAGCGGGCCATTGACGGTCAGCGCGCGCTGCGGGACACCCTCGAGGCCGACGGCGTCTCCCTCGGCGACGAGGCGGCGTGGTTCGATCCCGCCCTCGCCGCGCGGTGGGCCGAACGCGCGCGGTGGCTCGCCGACCGCGTGGTGGACGACGCCGTGGCGGTGGTTCGCCGCGGCCCCGTCGTGTTCGAAGGCGCCCAGGGCGTGCTCCTCGACCGCGACCACGGCTTCGCGCCGCACACCACGCGCTCCTGGACCACCCTCCGCGAGCCCGCCGCCGCCGCGTTGCGCTGGGGCCTCTCGTTGCGACACATCGGCGTGCTTCGCGCCCACGCCGTGCGTCACGGCGCCGGCCCGCTCCCGTCGGTCGATTCCGCGCTACGCCCTTCCCACGACCACAATCGCCCGAACCCGTGGCAGGGGGCCGTGCGCTACGGGGTGTTCGATCGGGTGCTCGCGCGGTACGCGGCGCGGGTGGTGGGGCGGCTCGACGGCCTCGTGCTGACACATCTCGATACATGGGACGCGCGCCAGACGGACACCTACCGCCTCGACGGCGCGCCCCTCGACGATCTCGCCGTTGCCGCCGTGCCCGCGCGCGGCACGCAGGCCGAGGCGGGTCGCGTGCTCGAGCGCGTGACGCCGGTGTTCGCCGCCAGGCCTTCGCTTGCCACGTGGATCGCGGCGGTAGAGGCCGATGTCGGCGCGCCGGTGATCGCGCGGAGTCGGGCTCCTTCGGG